>JAWKRT010000001.1:1804031-2104703 GCA_041389495.1 Myxococcota bacterium
CTATCTCGCGGACGAGTTCGGGCTGCTCACGCCGGGGCAGGTCGAGCGCATCGCGCTCCACGAGCTCGGGCACGCGCTCGGCATGCTCGGCCACAGCCCCGACGAGGGCGACATGATGTTCGCCGCCTATCGCGAGCGCAGCGCGGTCGAGACGCTCTCGCAGGCGGACGTCGACTCGTTCGTCTCGCTCTACCGGCTGCCGAACGGGGCGCACTACGGCTTCGCGACGCCGGGCGGCCCGCCGCCCCGACTGCCGCCGCTCCCCCCGGCCGGCGCGCCCGCGCTCGCGGCGGCGCCGCGCGTCGATGCGCGGCGCGGCTTCGCGCTGCGCTTTCCGGAGGGCTGGGTCGTCGCGGACACCGCGCGCGGCGCGTTCGCCGCGAACGGCCCCGTCTGGGACTACGATGCGTCGATCGAGCTCGCGGTCTGGCCGTACGCGCGCGTCGAGGAGCTGCTCGCGCGCGCGGGCGGCGCGCTCGTCGGCGACGCCTGGCTGCGCCGGCGCGCGCCCGTGACGCTCGGCGGGCGGCCCGGCGTGCGGCTCGTGCTCGAGCTCGCGGCCGAGGCGCTCGTGCGCGACGTGCGTCTGGTCGAGCTCGGCGATGGGCGCGTCCTGATGATCGTCGTACAGTGCCCGGTCGCCGCGGAGCGCGAGTGGCGCCCCTGGCTCGAGGCCTCGCTCGCGACGCTCGCGCTCGACGACGCGCACGGCGAACCGGGGCGCGGGGAGCGCGGGGAGCACGGGGAGCGCGGGGAGCGCGCGCAACGCGCGCAACGCGAAAGGGGAGGGGAGTGATGGTCCGGTGGGTCGCAGGCATCGCGGGCGCCCTCGTGCTCGCGTACGTGGCCTTGATGGTCGGCGCGAGCGAGCTCGCCGAGGAGGTCGTCGTGCTGCGCACCTTCGACGCGCGCGGCGCCGCCCACGAGACGTCGCTCTGGATCGTCGAGGACGACGCGCACTCGCTGTGGCTGCGGGCCGGCATGCCGACCTCGAGCTGGCTCGAGCGGATTCGCGAACGGCCCGACGTCGAGCTGGTGCGCGGCGGCACGACCGCCCTGTACACGGCCGTCCCGGTGGCCGCGGAGCGCGAGCGCATCCACGCGCTCATGCGCGAGCGCTACGGCCTCGCCGACCGGATCATCTCCGCGCTCCGCGACGGGTCCGAGTCGGTTCCCGTCCGGCTCGACCCTCGTTAGGCGCCGCCCGCCCGTCGCGCCGCCAGCGCGCGGATGCGCGCGACGTCGCGCGCCACGACGTCGGCGTCCGGGAGGGCGCCGGGCTCCGCCGCCTGCGGTGCGCACAGGTAGTCGAGGTGCTGGTCGGCGGCCGGCCGCGTCGCGACGACCCGAAAGCCCGCCCGCGCGAGGGCCGCGCGGATCGTCGCGTCGCTGAAGTAGTACGGGTGGTCGACCTTGATCGCCTCGACGAGCCCGCCCTTCGCGTCCGCGACCGCGAGGGCGTCGACGATGTCGACGAAGAAGAGTCCGTCGTCGGCGACGAGCTCGCGGATCTTGGCGAGCGCCGACGCCACGTCGAGCAGGTGGTCGGCGGTCTGGCACAGCGCGACGAGGTCGAAGCGCGCGCCGGCGGGCGGCGCGTAGTCCTCGACGAAGCCCGCGGCCGTGCGCAGCCCGAGCGCGGCGGCGACCTCGAGCTCCTCCGGCGACGGGTCGAGCACCGTGGCCTCGGCGCCGAAGCGGTCGCGCAGCGCGGCCGCCACGATGCCGGTCGATCCGCCGACGTCGAGCAGGCTCCGCACCGCGCGGCCGGCGAGCGCCTCGCCGAGCCAGTCGCGGAGCGAGGCCGCATAACGTCGCTGATCGTCGGGGAGCGTGGCCGCGCTGATCTCGCGCCCGTGGTAGGCGCTCACGATCGGTCGGTACCACTTCGCGTAGAACTCGGCGTAGCCGTCCGCGTCCATGCGCGGGTCGAGGAAGACGAGGGAGCAGTCCTCGCAGACGGAGGCGCTGGCGGGGTAGCCGTAGCGGTCGCGCTCGGTGACGCGCGCGAGCCGGTCGCTCCCGCACAGGTTGCAGCGCGACACCGGCTCGGCCTTGCGCGCCGCGTAGTCGTAGCCGACGGCGTCGATGCGCTCGGCGCGCGAGGTCATGCGCCACACCTCCGGCGCGCGACGCTAGCACGCGGCTTCGCGCCGCCCGGCTCGCCGCGTCGCGCGCGGCCTTCGCACGCGCGGCGCGATGGCGCGCCGCGGGGCCGGTGGTACGGTTCGCCGCCGATGCCGCGCATCGACTCCGACGCACTCCTCCTCTCCCGCGCGAACCTCCACGTCGACTACGAGCCGATGTGCACGTTCTGCGCGGACGACTACCTCCCGCGCGACGTGTACGACGAGCTCTACGCGACGTGGCCGCACGAGGCGAGCGTCGACTACTCCGCGAACACCGAGGGCAAGTTCGGCTTCCGCTCGTCCGAGGCGGGCGACGCGTTCGCGCGTTTCTGCGACACGCACCCGGTGTGGGGCGAGGTAGTCGACATCCTGTCCTCCGAGGCCTTCTCCGACGACGTGCAGCGCACGCTCGCGCGCGGGCTCGTCGACGCGCGCGGCGCCGCGGCGCGCCGGCGCTGGCGCAACGACACGCACCGCGCGCCCTCGGACAACCCGCTGCGCTACTGGCTCTCGGAGCCGATGCGGACGACGTTCCAGATCTCCGTGCTGCCGCCCGGCAAGACCGTCGACCCGCACCTCGACGCGCCGCGCAAGCTCGTGAGCCTGCTGCTCTACTTCGCCGACCCCGACTGGCGTCCCGAGTGGGGCGGCGCCACCGAGTTCTACGTGCCGGTCGACCCCGAGCGCGCCCGCACCTGGAGCCCGACCGCGCGCGTCGGCTTCGAGGAGATGAAGCTCGTCCGCGAGACGGCCTTCGTGCCGAACCGGCTCGCGGGCTTCGTGCGGTCGCCGACCTCGTGGCACGGCGTGCGGCCGATCGCCTGCCCGGAAGGCCGGGGGCGCAAGGCGCTGCTGATCAACCTGAAGCGCCTCAAGTGGAGCAAGCGGCACGAGCCGTAGCGCCCGCGCCCGCGCGCGTTCCCCGCGACGGTTCGGCCGCGGCCGGTGCCGGCCGATAGGGGGCCGCATGCCGGACCGCTCGCCGCGCTCCTTCTCCGCACCGCTCGCCGCCGCGCTCCTCGACGCGCTGACCGCCGACGTCGCGATCGCCGAGCGCACGCGCGCGGCGCGCGCGCTCGGCGACGAGGCGGCACTGCGGCGCGGCGAGCGCGCGCCGGGGGCCGAGGCACTCGTCGCCGCGCTCTCCGCCGCGCGGCTCGACGAGGCCGCGGCGCGCCGCGTCGGCCGGCGGGCCGCGCGCGACCCGGCCGTCGTCGCCGCGCTGCGCGCGAACGGCATCGCGACCTGCGAGCGCGCCTATCGCCAGTGCGATCGCGTCGCGCCGCGCGAGGACGAGGCCGCGCGCTGGGAGGTCGTCGAGCTCGCGACGCGTCGCGCGAGCGGCGCGGCGACCGTCGCCTACGTCGCCGACGGTCCGGCCGACGCGCTCGCCTGCGCGCTCCGCGCCGGCGTGCTCGAGGGGCTGCCGCAGGGGTTCGGGGGCGCGCCGGCGCACGCCGTCGAGGTCGCGTGCCGCGCGCGCGGCGACGCGCGCTGCGTGTTCCGCGTCGAGTGGCGAGACGCGCGCGCAGGCGCGCGCGTCCGCACCGCGGGGGTCGCGATCGCCGCAGCCGCGGGCGCGACCGCGCTCGCGATCGGACTCGGCGCGGGCGCGCTCGTCGCGCTCGCGGCCGCGGGCACCGCGCTCGCCGCGGCACTCGCGGGCGCCGCGGCGTCGCGCATGCACGCGGTGGCCCCCGACGATGCGCCCGATGCGACGCTCCGAGAGCTCGAGCGTCGCATCGCCGAGCGGAGCGACGCGCTCGCGAAGCTCGACGCGCGCATCGAGGGCACGGCCGGCCCCGCCGCGCCCGCAGCGCGCGCGGAGGCCGAGGCGCTCGCCGGGCCGGTCGCGCGCCTGCGGCGCGACCTCGCGCTCGGCGCCGACGCACTCGAGCAGCTGCGCGCCGAGGGCGCGCCCGCACCGGGCGCCGCCCTCGACGACCTCCTCGACGGCGTCGCGGCGCGCGTCTCCCGCGCGCGACTCGCGGCGGACGCCGTCGCCGATCTCGTGGGCCCGAGCGACGCCGTGCGCGCGCGCGAGGACCTGGGGGCGATGCTCGAACGCGTCGCGCGCGCCGCGCGCTGCGCACCCGGGGCGGGCCCGCGGATCGACGCGCGCGCGCCCGCCGACCTCCCGTTCGCAGACTGCGACGGCGCCCGCATCGAGGCCGTCGTCGAGCGGCTCGTCGCGCGCGCCGTCGAGGCGGCCGGAGCGACGGGGCGGGTCGCCCTCGAGGCGCGCGCGGTCGACGACGGCGTCGAGATCGCCGTCGCCGACGACGGTCCGCGGCTCGACGGCGCGGCGATCGACGAGCTCTTCGATCCGTTCCCGGCGTCGCCCGGCGCGAGCCACGAGGCCGCCGGAGCCGCCGCGGACCTCGCCCGCGTGCTCGAGCGCCACGGCAGCGCGTTGCAGATCGCGCCGGCCCGCGCCGGCGCGCGCGGGACGCGCGCGAGCTTCGTCCTCCCGCTCCGCGCTCCACAGGTCCGACGTTAGGCGTCGAGCTCCTCGAGCGACGCGGCGATGCGCCGCTTCAGGTCGTCGAGCAGCGGGGGCGGAACGGCATCGCGGGCGACCTCCAGCACGAGGTCGTGGACGATGCGCTCGCCGCGCAGCAGCTGCGCGCTCTCGAGCTCGGCCCACGGCTCCGAGAGCCGGACGAGCGGGATCTCGAGCACGCGCGCGGCGACCGCCGCGCCGAAGCGATCGCCCGCGAGCGCGGCGATGCGGAGCAGGTCGCGCGCCTCGTCGGAGACGCGCGCGATGCGCGCCGAGACGAGCTGGCGGATGCGCGGCGGCACGTCCTCGGGGCGGCCGTCGTCGTGCGCGCGTTCGAAGAGGTGGCGGACCAGCTCGAGCAGGAACAGCGGGTTGCCGCCGCTGCGCTCGACGAGCTCCTCGGCACGCGCCTCGAGACCGAGGCCGAGGCCCTCGAGCATCGCGACGAGCGGCGGGGCGGCGATCGGCCCGAGCGCGAGTCGCACCGCGTTGCCGGTGGCGAGCACGCCGTCGAGCAGGGCCGTCGCCTCGTCGGCGAGCTCGCCTTCGCGGTAGCAGAGGATGGTGCGCATCCCGTCGGTGCGGCCCCAGTGGGGCGAGTACACGTGGTAGCCGGCGCGCAGGCTCTCGCGGTCGACGAACTGCAGGTCGTCGACGCCGACGCAGCGCATGCCGGCGGCGACCGCGAGCCGGGTCGCCTCCGTCTGCGCCTGCACGAAGCGCAGCGCATCGAGCTCGCGCGACGGTGCGCCGTCGGCGCGCCGTCCGGGGAGCAGGCGCGCGAGCTCGCCCGCCACCCACGCGGGGAGCTCGAGCGACGGGAAGGCCTCGAGCATCTGACGATAGGTCCGCGCGTGTGTCGCGTACGGGACGTGCGCGTCGCCGGGGCGCCCCTCGAAGACGAAGGGCGCGCCCTTCGCCGCGAGGAACTCGCGCAGCAGCCGGGACTTCCCGATGCCCGGAGGTCCGACGAGGAAGATCGCGGCGCCGCGCGACCACGCGGCCTCCATCTCGGCCCAGATCTCGGAGCGTCCCGTGAACGGGAGCGGCAGGAGCAGGCGGGGTGGCGGGCCGCCGCGCGTCGCGCCGTGGGTCGCGGGCGCGAAGGCCGCACTGCGTCCGCGGACCCGCTCGACGAGGCGGCGCGTGCGCGGCGACGGCGCCGCACCGAGCTCGCGCTCGAAGACGCGCTCGCAGCGGGCGAAGGCCGCGAGCGCCGCGGCGCGGTCGCCGCGTTCGTGGTGGAGGCGGATCAGGCGTCGCCAGGCGCGTTCGCCGCACGGCTCGAGCTCGACCGCGCGCTCGGCCCAATCGAGCGCCTCGCGCGCGTCGCCCGCGGCCTCGGCGCGTTCGGAGAGGCCGACGCACGCGGCGGCGCGCAGGCGGTCGAGGCGGTACCGGGAGGCCGCGAGCCAGTCCGCGAAGTCGTCGCAGTCGCGCAGCGCGACGTCGCCGAGCAGTGCGCCGCGCTGCGCCGCGCACTCGTCGAGGCGACCGGCCGCGTGGGCGGCCAGCACGTCGCGCGCATCGACGCGCACGTTCGCGCCGAGCTGGAGCAGGTCGCGCCCGCGCACGACGACCTGGCCGTCGGCGAGCAGCCGCAGGCGGCGGAGCGACTGCGCGAGGTTGTTGCGCCCGGTCGCCTCGGGCGCGTCCGGCCACAGGAGCGTTGCTAGGCGCGACCGCGAGGTCGGCCCGTCGAGCGCCAGCACCGCGAGGAGGGCGGCGAGCTTCGCGGGGAGCGGTCGGGGCCAGGCCGCATCCGAAGGCGTCAACGCGGTGCCGCCGAGCACCGTCACCGCGAGGTCGTTCCGGCGCGACTCCATCACCCATCTCTCCGCGCCTCGCATCCTATGCGAGCGGCGTGCACGGCGATACGCAGTTCACGCGCGAGTCACGCTCCCGTCATCGCGGCCCCCTAACCTCGATCCGGGCATCCGGTCGCATCGCGCGAGGTCGCGCGTCGGGGGCGCGTCGGTCGCGCGTCGGGGCCGAGGTCGGAACGGGAGAGCGGGGAGAGGGACGGGGCATGCGGGCCGGACTCCCGAGGCGATGGCGAGCCGGATCCGGGATGGCGGGCGTCGGAGTCGGGATCGCCGCCGTGCTCGTCGCGCGCGCCGACGTCGCGGTGAGGCCGGAGGCCTCGGGCGCGTTCGTCGTCGAGGACGCGAGCGGGACGATCGAGCGGCTGCGCGTCGACGAGGCGACCGGCCGATGGCTGCGGGACGGGACGCTGTTCCTGCACACGACCGGCACCGCGAACCTGTTCGTCGGTGCGAACGCCGGCAACGTCGCCATCCAGGGCAGCTCGAACGCGGCGTTCGGACCGAACGCGCTCTCGGGCCTCGTCCTGGGCGGAGGCAACGCGGCGTTCGGAGCATCGGCGCTGGCCGCCAACGCGAGCGGGAGCCAGAACGCCGCGTTCGGCACGCTCGCCCTCGCGAACAACGAGGCGTCCGAGAACTCGGCCTTCGGCGCGTTCGCGCTCACCGGCAACGTCTCGGGCGGCGGCAACGCCGCGTTCGGCTGGAACGCGCTCGGCGTCAACTCCACCGGGAGCGCGAACGCGGCGTTCGGCGCGCGCGCGCTCGATGCCAACGCCGCCGGCTCCGGCAACGCGGCCTTCGGCTACGAGGCGCTCGGCGCGAGCACGGCGCTGAACAACTCCGCCTTCGGCGCGTTCGCACTCCGCGCGGCCACCGTCGGCCTCCACGACACCGCCGTCGGGGCCTACGCCCTCGAGCACACGACGACGGGCCACCTGAACGTCGCGGTCGGCGCGGAGAGCCTGCGCGCGAACACGTCGGGCGGCTCGAACGTCGCGGTCGGCGCGAACGCGCTCGACCAGATCGCGAGCGGGAGCCGGAACATCGCGATCGGTGCGGGGGCGGGCGCGCTCCTCACGAGCGGGAGCGACAACGTCTACATCGGCTCGAGCGGCCCGAGCGGCTTCGAGACGAACACGATCCGCATCGGCAGCGGGCAGGGCGCGACCTACGTCGCCGGCATCGCAAACACGGTGCTCGGCAACGGGCTCCCCGTCGCCGTGACGCCCGACGGACACCTCGGCTCGAGCCTCTCGTCGGCCCGCTACAAGCGCGACATCGCCTCGCTCGGCGCGGACGCGCGGCTCGTCCAGGCGCTCCGCCCCGTGTCGTTCCGCTATCGCGACGAGGTGCTCCGCGGCGAGCCCGCGCGCCTCGAATACGGGCTCGTCGCGGAGGAGGTCGCCGACGTCGCGCCCGAGCTCGTCGTGCGCAACGCACTCGGCGAGCCCGAGGCCGTCCGGTACCAGCTCCTCGCTCCGCTCCTCGTCGGCGACGCACAGCGCCAGGAGCGCGCGATCGCTGCGCTCGAGCGGAGGATCGAGGAGCTCGAAGCGCGGCTCCGGGAGCAGTGCGACGGAAGCGAGGAGAATGGGAATGGACGCTAGGTACACCGTGTCCCGCATCGGCGTGCTCGCGCTCGCGTCTGCGCTCGCCGCGCCGCTCGCGGCGCGCGCCGACGTGACGGTGCGTCCGGAGGGCGGCGGCGCGTTCGTGGTCGAGGACGCGAGCGGCACGGTCGCGCGGGTACGCATCGAGGAGTCGACCGGGCGCTGGCTGCGCGACGGCGCGCTGTTCCTGCACACGCCCGGGACGGGCAACCTGTTCGTCGGCAACGCGGCGGGCAACCCGCTCGTCGCGGGGAACAACAACGTGGCGTTCGGCGCGTCGGCGCTGGCGGCGGTGGGGAACGGGAGCCGGAACACGGCGTTCGGGTCGTCGGCGCTGCAGGCGGTGTCGGCGGGGCAGGACAACGCGGCGTTCGGGACGCTCGCGCTGGGGTTCAACACGGGGTCGGAGAACGCGGCGCTCGGCGCGTTCGCGCTGGTGCTGAACACGACGGGCACGGGGAACGCGGCGGTCGGGTACAACGCGCTCGGCGTCAACACGACGGGCAGCCGCAACACCGCGTTCGGCGCGCGCGCGCTCGACGCGAGCACGACGACCGACGACAACGCGGCCTTCGGCCACGAGGCGCTCGGCCTGACGACGACCGGCGACGAGAACTCCGCGTTCGGCAGCGGTGCGCTCCGGGACAACACGATCGGGTTCTGGAACACGGCGGTCGGCACCCATGCGCTCGAGCGCAACACGACGGGCCGCTACAACGTCGCGGTCGGCCATCAGGCGATGCGATTCGGTCAGGTGGGCTGGGGGAACGTCGCTCTGGGTGTGGGCGCCCTGTTCGCGCACACGACGGGCCACTACAACGTGGCGATCGGGACCGATGCGCTCGACCTGCTCACGGCCGGCGACTCCAACATCGCGATCGGTCTCCAGGCCGGGAATTACAACGTCAATGGGAGCGACAACGTCTACCTCGCGAGCCCGGGGCCCGCGCTCCCGCAGAGCAGCGAGTCGAACACGATCCGCGTCGGCACGACCGGCCTCCATACGTCGAGCTACATCGCCGGCGTCTCGGGCAGATCGCGCCGAGCGGCGTGCCGGTGGTGGTCGCCTCGGACGGCAAGCTCGGGACCGTCGTGTCGTCGTCGCGCTACAAGCGGGACATCGAGAGTCTGGGCGCGCGCAGCGAGGTGATCCAGTCGCTGCGCCCAGTGTCGTTCCGCTACCGGGACGAGCTGCTGGGCGGCGCGGAGGCGACGACGGAGTACGGGCTGATCGCGGAGGAGGTGGCGGACGCGGCGCCGGAGCTGGTCGTGCTCGACGCCGACGGGGCTCCGCAGGCGGTCCGCTACCAGCTGCTCGCGCCGATGCTCGTCGGCGAGTCGCAGCGGCAGGAGCGCGAGCTCGCCCGCCAGCGCGAGGAGCTCGCGGCCGAGCGCGCGAAGGTGGCGCGGCTCGAGGCGCGGATCGCCGCGCTCGAGGCGCGGCTCGGTGCGGGCGTCGAGGAGGGTCGGTGATGCGATGCGGAGTGGCGCGTGCGATGGCGGCGGCGGGAATCGCGCTCTGCGCGCTCGCGGCGCGACCGGCGGCGAGCGCGAGCGGCCCCGCGACGCCGGGGCTCTTCATCGGGAGCGAGGCTGCGGTCTTCCTCGGCGCGGGGCAGGTGGACCTCGCCTGCGGAGACGTCGAGGTCACGGGCAAGCTGCTCGGCGACGCCGGCATCCTCACGGGCGTCGGCAACTTCGTGGTGCAGCCGGGCGCTTCCGTGTACGGCGGCACCTCCGCGATCGACCTCGCGGGAAGCTTCAGTCAGCAGGGCGAGTTCGCGGCCGAGAACGGCAGCGTGCAGCTCACCGACGGCTGCGGCATCACGAGTGCCGCGATCTTCGGCTCGAGCACGTTCGCGTCGCTCTCGCTCTCGACGGCCGCGGGCAAGACGTGGGCGTTCGAGGCGGGCTCGACGCAGACGGTGACCCAGTCGCTCGACATGTCGGGTGCGCCGACCGGCAAGCTCCTCGTCCGCAGCACGGTCGACGGCGTCGCCGCGAACCTCGCGCTGCTTCCGGGGGCCTCGCAGTCGACGGCCGACCTCGACGTGAAGGACGACCACGCGGTCGGGGAGCCGATCCTGTTCGGCAACGGGTCGGTCGACTCGGGAAACACCGACGGCTGGGTGTGGAGCATCGTGAACGTGCCGGCCGCACCCGCGGCGGGCGTCGCGCTGCTCGCACTCTCGCTCGCGTCGATGGGCGCCGCCGCGCTGCGGCGCCGCGGCGCGCGCACGCCCGCCGTTCGCTAGGCGTCAGGCCTTCGCGCCGCCGGCCGCGGGCTGGCCGCGCGTGCGCAGCGCCATGTAGATCGGCGAGAAGCGCTCGATCGTCGACGCGGGGAGCGGCACGAGCTCGCCGAGCACGCGTGCGCCCCAGACGATCTCGGCGGTGCGCTCGACGAGCGAAGCGACCTTCATCGCCTCGCCGATCGTCCGGCCCACCGAGACGAGGCCGTGGTTCGCCATCAGCACCGCACCGCGGCGCGCGACGTGGTGCGCCACCTCCTCGCCGAGCTCGTCGCTGCCGGTGAGCTCGTACTTCGCCACCGGCACGTCGCCGCCGACGAACACGTCGACCTCCTCGATCACGCACGGGATCGGCTGGTGCGTCACCGCGAACATCGTCGAGTACTTCGCGTGCGAGTGGATGACGCCGCCGAGCTCGGGGTAGCGCCGCAGGCACCCGAGGTGGAGCGCCTTCTCCGAGGTCGGTGCGCGCGCCCCGCGCACGACCTGGCCGGCGAGGTCGACCACGACGAGGTCGTCGACGGTCATCGTCTCGTACGGGAGCGACGAGGGCGTCAGCACGACGTTCCCGTCCGGGAGTCGCGCCGACAGGTTGCCGCTCGTTCCCTCGACGAGGCCGCGGCGCAGGAGCTCGCGCGCGGTGTCGATCACCTCCTGCTCGATGTCTCGCGACGTCATGCGCGCATGCCTCCGGGCTCGGATCGCGCGGCAGTCTACCCGTGGGCGCCGCGGCACGCCGTCTTTCGCGTGCGCGCGAACCGACTACCCTCCGCGCGCTCGCGGGCGGTCGCCGCAGGGGGGAGCGATGTCCGACGCATCCACGCGTTCGCGCGCGCACGCGGGCCCCCCGTCCGCGCACGCGGAGCCGCCGCTCCCGTACTCGCGACAGTGGATCGACGACGCCGACGTCGAGGCCGTCGCGGCCGTGCTGCGGGGCGAGTGGCTCACGACGGGCCCCGCGGTCGACCACTTCGAGGGCGCGCTCGGCGCCGCCACGCGGGCGCCGCACGTCGTCGCCGTGAGCTCGGGCACGGCGGCGCTCCACGCCGCCTACGCGGCGTTCGGCGGTGCGCCCGGGGCGGCGCTCGTGACGTCGCCGCTCACCTTCGTCGCCACCGCGAGCGCCGCGTTGCACCTCGGCATGGACGTCGCGTTCGCCGACGTCGACGCGCGCACCGGGCTCCTCGACCCCGGCGCCGCGCGCGCGGCGCTCGACGCGCTCGGCGCGCGCGCGCGCATCCTGGCGCCCGTCGACTACGCCGGCCATCCCGCGGACGCGCGCGCCTTCGAGTCGCTCGCCGCCGAGCGCGACGGCCTGCGGGTCGTGATCGACGGCTCGCACTCGCTCGGCGCGGCGCGCGGCGGGAGGCGCGTCGGCGAGATGGGCGACGCGACCACGCTGTCGTTCCATCCGGTCAAGCCGATCACGACGGGCGAGGGCGGCGCGGTCGCGACGCGCGACGGTGCGGCGGCCCTCGCGATGCGGCACTTCCGCAGCCACGGGATGCGGCGCGGCGAGCGCGCGGGCGGCGGTGCGACGGACGACGCCTGGGCGTACGACGTCGCCGAGCCCGCCTTCAACTTCCGCCTGCCCGACGTCGCGTGCGCGCTCGGCGCGAGCCAGCTGCGGCGGCTCGACGCCTTCGTCGCGCGCCGCCGCGCGATCGCGGCACGTTATGCGCGCGACCTCGCCGACGTCACCGCGCTCGAGCTTCCCGTCGTCGAGCCGGGTGCCGAGCCCGGCTGGCACCTGTACGTCGTGCGCGTGCGCGAGGCCGCGCGGCGGCGCGCGTTCTTCGACGCGCTGCGCGCGCGCGGGCTCGGCGTGCAGGTCCACTACGCGCCCGTCCACCTGCTGTCGCTCTTCCGCGCGCGCGGCCACCGCGAGGGCGAGCTGCCGCGCGCCGAGGACTTCGCGCGTCGGGCCGTGTCGATCCCGCTCTTCCCGGCGATGTCCGACGGCGACGTCGCGCGCGTCGTCGACGCCGTCCACGACGCCGCGCGCGAGGTCCTCTAGCGCCGCGTCGGGAGCTCTTCGCCGACGAGCCGGCCGAGGGCGGCCAGGTCGCCGAGCGCCGCGCGCAGCAGCGCCGCCGGGTCGAGCGCGTCGGCCGCGCGCGGGCGCGAGAAGCGCTCGACCGCGCCGCGCAGCGCGCCGTCGCGGTCGAAGTAGCCGCGCACGCCCCACATGCCGAAGCGCGGATCGCCCGGCACGCCGTACCGCAGGTCGTCGATCTCGACGACGAAGCCGTCGTCGCTCGCGCGCACGCGCGCCGCGGTGTCGTCCATCGCGAACCACGTGAAGAGCCGGCCCTCGGGCGTGCGTGCGAGTGCGTCGATGCGCGCGTCGCGCTCGGGGCGGAAGGCCTGCCAGCGGATCGCGTCCGGCGCGAGCGCGCTCGTCCAGCCGACGCGCACGACGTCGCCCGTGCGCGCGACGACCCGCCGCAGCCACGGCTGCAGCAGCGTCGGGTAGGCGCGCACGACGACGGCCTCGCCCGCCGGCGCCTGTGCGCGGAGCGTGCGCGCGACGCGCGCCTCGAGGCGCTCGTTCAGCGACCAGCCGTAGAAGAGATAGGCGGTCGAGGCGGCGAGCGCGGCCGCCGCGATGCGCGCGCGCCGGCGCGGGGCGAGCGCGCGCAGCGAGCCCGCGGCGAGCGCGAGCGCGAGGGGCACGGAGTAGAACGGGTCGACGATGCCCACCGCGTCGAGCGCGAACCGCTCGCGCGAGAACGGCGCGAGCAGCTGCGTGCCGTACGGCGTGAACCAGTCGAGGAGCGGGTGCGTGACGAGCGCGAGCGCGAACAGCGCCGTCCACGCGCCGAAGGGCCCCGGGTCGGTCCGGCCGCGCCAGGCCGCGACGTGCTGCGCGACGAGCGCGAGCACGGGGCCGAGCGCGAGCCCGAACCAGAGCGAGTGCGTGACGCCGCGGTGGTAGAGCATCTCGCCGAACGGCCCGTGCGTCGCGACGGCGAGCACGTCGAGGTCGGGAACGAGCCCGGCGACGGCGCCCCACGCGCGCGCGCGCGGGCCGAGCGACCGCGCGAAGCCCGCCTGTCCGATCGCCGCGCCGAGCATCGCCTGCGTGATCGTGTCCACGTCGCGCCGGAGGCTACTGCGCGGGACGGCTTCGTGTAGGATGCGGCGCCGGCGCACGGCGGCCGCCGTGCGACGACGGCCGACGAGTGCGGCGGCGAACACCGCGGCGATCGAGCGGGTGGGAGGCGACGATGGCGGACGAGCATCCGGCGCGACGGGCGGGCTTCCTGTCGCAGAAGTACGTGGCGAACGGCCAGCGCGAGGAGTGGCTCGCGCTGTTCGCCGACGAGGGCGCGGTCGTGCAGGATCCCGTCGGCGTGTCGCCGCTCGACCCGACCGGCAAGGGTCAGATCGGCAAGCAGGGGATCGCCGCCTTCTGGGACAACGTGATCTCGAAGGGCCGCGTGAGCTTCGACTACCCGAAGTCCTACGCGGCCGGCGACGAGTGCGCCTTCATCGGGAAGGTGATCAACGAGTTCCCGAACGGGCAGCGCTTCGAGGCCGAGGGCGTCTTCGTCTACCGCGTGAACGAGGAGGGCAAGCTCCTCTCGCTGCGCGCCTTCTGGGAGTTCGCGCGTCCGACGACGGACGGCGTCGCGCCGCACCCGCCGGTGTCGCGCGCGGGCTGAGGCCGCGATGCCGCCGGTTCGTGCGGAGCGGGCGGGGGCCGGGTCGTGAACGAGCGCCTCGACACGCGCGCCATTCGCGAGGAGCAGGCGCGCAAGACGTGGTCGCCGCTGCGCGAGGCGGCGATGCGCGTCGAGCTCGCGCCGTTCCGCGACCGGGCCGTGTTCTACACGGGCGCGGGCGCCGCGCGGGCGCGCGCGCTCGTCGAGGCCGACCCGACCTTCATGCGCCTCGACGATGCGCTCGCGCAGACGGGCCTCGGGCGCCTCCTGCTCGACGAGCTGCTGCGCGTGCCCGCCTTCCTGTGGCCGCACACGGAGCAGGTGTGGTGGGAGCTCTCCTACCGCTTCGCGCTCTCCGCGATCGGCGACGTGCACTGCTTCGGCGACGAGCGCGACCTCGTCGCGGGCGAGCTCGCGGACCCCTTCCGCAGTCGCTTCGCCACCGCGCCGGGCCGCTACGTCGACGAGGTCTTCTGGAAGGTCGAGCTGCCCGCGCTCGACGGCAGCGACCGCGTCGAGGTCATCCACTTCAACGGCCGGCCGCTCGACCTCGACTGACCCGCGCCCCGGACGGAGCGTCGGGCGGTCGTCCGGCGAGCGCGCTCGCCCAGCGCGCGCGCGCGAGCGCGCGGTGGTGCGCGCCGGCGCCCCCGAGCTCGAGCCGCAGCACGGCGAGCGGCAGCGTGAAGGTGTGGAGCGCGTGCTCGCGCGTGAAGCCGATCGCACCCGAGAGCTGGTGCGTCTCGCGGAAGACGAGCTCGGCGGTGCGCGCCGCGTGGCCGGCCGCGGCGGCCGCGAGCGCGTCGGGCGCGCCCCGCCAGGCCGCTTCGAACGCGAGCCAGCGCGTGCCCTCGACGCGCACCGCGGCGTCGGCGAGCCGGTGCTGCACGGCCTGGAACGAGCCGATCGGCCGCCCGAACTGCTCGCGGCGCGAGAGGTAGGCGACGGTCGCATCGAGGGCGCCGCGCGCGAGGCCCGCGACCTCCGCGGCGAGCGCGACGCGCCACCAGGCGCGCAGCCGCGCGCCGCTCCCGGCCCCGAGGCGCTCGCCGCTCGCGCGCGGGGCGCCGCTCGCCGGGGCCTCGTCGTTCGCGGGCGCCGGGTCGAACGCGAGCGCCGGGTCGAACGCGAGCGCCGGGTCGAACGCGAGCGCGGCGAGCGCGACCGGGTAGGTCGAGCGCAGGGGGGCCCGTCGCGCGCCGCGCGCGACAAGCGCGACGAGTCGCGCCTCGTCGCCACCGCTCGCCGCCGGCTCGCCGCACGCGACGAGAGCGTGCGTCGCGTGCGCGGCGTACCGCGCGGGTGCCGTCCGCGCGCCGCCGTCCTCGAGGAGCGCGAGCGCGACCCGCGCGCCGCCGAGCTCGCTCGCGCGCGCGCCGAGCAGGGCTGGCGCGACGAGCGCGCGCGCCGCGAACGGCACCGCGCCCGCGCGGTGTGCGATCGCCTCGGTCGCGCATGCGGCCGCGAGCGGCCCGCGACCGCGCGTCGCGTCGCCGTCGCCGGCATCGAGCGCGACGTCGCAGAAGCCGGCCTCGTCGAGCGCCGCGGCGAGCGCGGCGTCGAGCCCGTCCGCGTCGGCGACGGCCTGCGCGCGTTCGGCCGTCCCCGGCGCGACGCGGTCGAGCAGCGCGTCGAGCCCCGCGAGCACCGCGCGCTGCTCGTCGTCGAGCGCGAAGTCCATCAGCCGCCGTCCTTCGCGGGGCGCGGGGCGGGCTCGCGCGGCAGCCCGAGGTGACGGCGCGCGATCTGGTCGAGCTGCACCTCCGTCGCGCCGACCGCGACGCCGGCCGTCATCGAGAGCCGGAAGTTCGCGTCGGCGAAGCTCCCGTAGGCGAGCGCGTCGCCCGGCGCGCGCGCGCGCAGCGCCTCGAACTCGACCGCGAGCTCGCCCGCGCGCTTGTCGGCGTTCGTCCCCGCGACGCGCGCGAGGTTCGTCGCGACCGACGGCGGCTCGCCCTTCGCGCGCCCGTCGATCACGCGCCACGCGAGCAGCCGTGCCGCCTCGCACTCGGCGATCGCCTCGGCCAGCGGCTCGAGCCGCGCGAGCGCGCGCTCCGCGTCGTCGCCGTCGAAGGCGCCGTCGTCGGCGGCCCGCGCGACGAGCGCGTCGAGCGTGCGCGCCGCGCGCGCGTAGCGCGCGGCGCCGACGCGCTCGTAGGCGAGCGCGTGCGCGACGACGTCCCAGCCCTCGTGCTCGGGCCCGAGCCGGCACGCGACCGGCACGCGCACGTCGCGGAAGAACACCTCGTGGAAGTAGCGCTCGCCGACGATCGACGGGATCTCCCGCACCTCGATCCCGGGAAGGTCCATCGGGACGAGCAGCACCGAGATGCCGCGGTGGCGCCGCGAGCCGGCGAGGGTGCGGACGAGCAGGAAGCAGGAGTCCGCGCGGTTGCAGTACGAGGTCCAGATCTTCTGGCCGTTCACGACGTAGACGTCGTCGTCGCCGCCCGGGCCCTCGCGGTCGGCGCGCGTGCGGAGCGCCGCGAGGTCGCTGCCCGCATTCGGCTCGGAGAAGCCCTGGCACCAGAGCGCGCGGCCCGCGGCGATCGCGGGCAGGTGGAGGCGCTTCTGCTCCTCGGTCCCGAACTGCATGATCGCGGGGCCGATCCAGTTGACGTTCATGTACTGGGAGCCGCGGGGCTCGCCCGCGGCCCACAGCTCCTCCGACAGTACCCAGTGGCGCCACGCCGACGCCTCGCTCCCGCCCCAGGCCGCGGGCCAGTGCGGCGTGAGCCAGCCGCGTGCGGCCAGATCGGCGCAGAACGCGCGCGAGAAGTCGAGCTGGGCCTCGCTGCCCGGCCCGCCCTTCGAGATCTCTTCCCAGCTCTCGGGGAGGCGCTCGGCGAGGAAGGCGCGCAGCGCGCCGCGGAAGGCCTCGTCCTCGGGCGACCAGTCGAACTCCACGGGCGCCTCCACGGCGGTTCGCGATCGGCGGCTCGTCGCGCGCAGGCTATCACGCGCGCGCGCCGTCCTCCGATGAGGGACCGCAGGCGAGAACACGCTTGTGACGCGCGGGCCAGCGAGACATCCTACGCGCCCGCCGCCCGAGGAGGACCCCATGGCCGCACCCGCTACGGAAGCTCCGATCGTCGACCTCATCCATCCGGACGTCTACGTCGAGCACGGCTATCCGCACGACGCCTGGACCTGGCTGCGGAATCACGATCCGGTGCGCTTCATCGAGCGGCCGTCGGGCTCCTCGTACTGGGCCATCACGAAGCACGCCGACATCATGGCGATCGGCAAGGATCCGAAGCGCTTCCTGAACGAGCCGCTGCTCGTGCTCGAGTTCGAGGATCGCGGCGGCGAGGGCGCCTTCCAGCCGCCGCAGACGCTGATCCAGATGGATCCTCCCAAGCACCACGGCTTCCGCCAGCTCATCAGCCGCCGCTTCACGCCGCGCGCGCTCAAGAAGATCGAGAAGGACATCCACGACATCGCGTTCGAGATCGTCGACGACCTGTTCAAGCAGGGCGAGGAGGGCGAGTGCGACTTCGTGCGGCAGGTGTCGGCGCCGCTCCCGATCGCGGTGATCGCGTGGCTGCTCGGGGTGCCGCGCTCGGACTGGGAGCTGATCTTCCGCTGGACGAACCAGATCATCGGCGCCGGCGACCCCGAGTACCAGAAGGAAGGCGAGGACTCGAACGCGACGGCGCAGGCCGCGATGATCGAGGTCTTCCAGTACATGACGAAGCTGATGGAGGACAAGCGCAAGAACCCGGCGGACGACATCGCGAGCGCGCTCGTCCACGCCGAGGTCGACGGCCGCAAGCTCGAGCCGATCGAGGTGCTCTCCTACTACTTCATCATCATCATCGCGGGCAACGAGACGACGCGGAACGCGACGAGCGGCGGCATGCTCGCGCTGATCCAGCACCAGGATCAGCTGCGCCGTCTGCAGCGCCACCCCGAGCTGATGTCGGACGCGATCGAGGAGATCGTGCGCTGGACGTCGCCGATCATCCACTTCGCGCGCACGGCGTCGGAGGACGTCGAGATCCGCGGCCGCAAGATCCGCAAGGGCGAGCAGCTCGGGCTCTTCTACCCGTCGGCGAACCGCGACGAGGAGATCTTCGAGCGCCCCTTCGAGTTCGACATCGGCCGCAAGCCGAACCGCCACCTCGCGTTCGGCATCGGCGAGCACTTCTGCGCCGGTGCGCACGTCGCGCGCCTCGAGCTCGAGATGGCGTACAAGTACCTCGTGCCGCGCATCGAGGAGATCGAGCTCACGGGCCCGGTCGAGCGGCTGCGCTCGCAGCTCGTCGGCGGCGTGAAGCACCTGCCGATCCGCTACAAGCTGCGCCCCGCTCGCTAGGCGACTACCGGGCCCGCGGGCCGGTCGCGGCGACGTCGCGCCGGAGCCAGGCGCCGACGCGCTCGTCGTAGACGTAGTGCTGCGCGAGCCCCGGGTGCTCCCACAGCGCGCGCACCGCCGCGAGCGCGGGCTCGTCGGGGCCCGGGTCGCGGCCGATCAGCAGCGCCGCGGGCCTGCGCGCGAGCACGTAGGCCGCGTTCGAGCGCAGGTGTCCCATCCCCATCGCGACCGCGCCCCGCACGGCGTCGCTGCTGCGCGCGATCACCGGGTCGGTCAGGCCGAGCAGGTCGAGCACGACGAAGCGCGTCTCGAAGCCGATGACGCCGATCGCGACGGCGCCGACCGTCGCGTCTTCGGGCAGCAGGGCGGCGAGCCGCTGCGCGCGCGCGCGATCGCCCTCGGCGAGCTGCTCGTCGAAGGCGCGCTTGCTCGCGACGCGCGCGTCGCGCCAGCGCGGGCTCGCGAACGGGACGGCCGCGACCGCGGCCGCGAGCGCGACCGCGAGCGCGGCGACGGCTTCGCGCGCGCTCGTCCGCGCGCCCATCCGCGCGCTCGCGCGCGCGCCGGGCAATGCCGGGCGGCGCGCGAGCGCGAAGCCGACGCCGGCCGCGAGTGCCGCCGCGCCGACCGCCGGCCCGCCCGCGACGTAGCTCGCCGCGCACGCGACGAGGCACGCGAGCCACGCCGGGGCCGCGCGCTCCGCGTCGGACACGGCGAGCGCCGCCGTGCGCGCGCCGAGCGCCGCGAGCGTCGGGAAGATCGGCAGCAGGAAGCGCGAGAACGTGAGGGCGGTGCCGCCCGTCGCGAGCACGTACGCGAGCGTCGCCGCGCAGAACGCGAGCCCCGTGCGCGCGACCGCGTCGCGGCGCGCGAGGGCGAGCGCGATCGCGGGCAGCGCCGCGAACACGGGCGCCTCGAACAGGAAGCCCGCGGCCTTCCCGAGTGCCGCGGCGAGCGGCACGCCGCCGACCTTCGCGTGGAACGTGTTCGGCACGAGCGAGCCGTAGTAGGCGAGCCGGAACGCGCAGAGCGCGAGCCCGGCGGCGCCGACGGCCAGCGCGGGGCGCCAGCTCCGCGCGCGGCGCGGACCGTCGCCGAGGATCTGCGCGGCGAGCGCGACGCCCGCGACGAGCACGGCGTCGGGACGGGTCGCGAGCGCGAGCGCGAGCAGCAGCGCCGTCGCGCCGCGGCGCGCGCGCGCCTGTGCGGCGAGCGCGCCGACCGCGAGCGCGAGGAAGGCGAGCGTCTCCATCCCGCTCGTCGCGAAGTAGGGAAGGGCGGGGGACGCGAGCACGACGAACGGAGCGAGCCCCGCGACCCAGCGCGCGCGCGCGGGCACGCCCGCGCTCGCGAGCGCGTAGACCGCGACGAGCAGCGCGGCACCGCTCGCGACGCCGAGCGCATGGCCGACCGCCGGCGCGTCGAGTCCGAGCGCCGTGCCCGCGGCGATCGCGAGCGTCCAGAGCAGGTTCGTGATGCCCTCGACGCGTTCGCCCGGGTTCCAGACGAGCCCGTTTCCCTCGACGAGGTTGCGCGCATAGCGATAGGAGATGAACGAGTCGTCGAGCTGCGGAGCGGGTCGCGCCGACTCGACGACGAGCAGCGCGACGGCCGCAGCGAGGAGCCAGAGCGCGACGCCGGGCCCGCGGCGGGGCGGCGCGGAGGGCGGGGCGGGCGCGGCCATCGCGCCGTATGTAGCCCAGCGCGCCCGCGCGGTGCGCGCGCGCCGGCGCCCGCCGCCGCGCGTCGCGGGCCGCCGTGGCCGCGGGCGACCGCGCGGGAATGCGCCGTGTTCTCGCCGGCTTTCGCGGGTCGGTCGCGCCTCGCGTGCACCCGCCGCGCGCGCGCGCGACGCGCGCGCCGCCCTTCGTTCGCACTTTACGCCCTAGGTGGACTTCCTATGCTACGCGACCGGTGCTCGCTGGAGCCCGTTCACCCCCGCTGGCCACGGCTCGCACGCCGCGCCCGCGACGAGGAGCTCGAAACATCATGTCCCAGTCCTTCCGTTCGGCCGCCGTGGCGGTCCTCTCGGCGGGCGGGCTCGCCGCGCTCGGATGCGCGGCGACGCCGCTCGCGCCCGAAGCCCCTCCCCAGGTCTCGCCGGTCACGCTGTCGGCCGGCGAGCAGCGCGTCGTCGACCACGTCTTCGTGGTGACCGACGCCTCCGGCACGATGTACGAGGCGAAGTCGTTCCCGCGCGCGAAGGCGCTGTCGCAGGGCTTCGTCGACGCGCTTCCCGCGCCCGACGCGCGCGCCGCGAGCACGACCTACAACGCGGGCGCCATCGGCTTCGGCGGCGACGACCGCGTGTCGCTCGCGCTGCAGTCGTTCGACCGGCGCGCGCTGCGCGGCACGGTCGACCAGGTGCACGTGATGGGCCGCGTCGACGGCCGCGGCGGCGAGACGCCGCTGCACCGCGTGATCGGCGAGATCGGCTCGCAGCTCGACGGGAAGACGGGCCGCGCCGCGGTCGTCGTGTTCACGGACGGCGAGCCCGACGACTCCGCCGCGGCGCTCGACGCCGCGACCGCGCTCGCGAGCTCCTACGCGAGCGGCGTCTGCTACCACGGCGTGCAGGTCGGCGACGACCCGGCGGGCGCGCGGTTCCTGCAGACGCTCTCCGAGATCTCGTCGCCGTGCGGCAGCTTCCGCAACGCGTCGGCGGTCGGCACGGGCACGGCGCTCGCGGCCTTCACCAAGGGCGTCATGGTCGGCGACGCGCCCGGCGGCCGCTCGCTTCCGGCCGTGGCGGCCAACGCCTGCACGGGCGTCACGCTGAACGGCATCGAGTTCTCGTTCGACCGCGCCGAGATCCGCCCGCAGAGCGCGCCGATCCTCGACCAGGCGGCGGGCCAGCTCCGGGCGTGCCCCGACGTGAACATCACGATCGAGGGCCACACCGACCAGCGCGGCAGCGCGGACTACAACCAGTCGCTCTCGGAGCGGCGCGCGGGCGCGGTGCGCGACTACCTCGTGCGCAAGGGTGTCGAGTCCGGCCGGCTGCAGTCGGTGGGCAAGGGCGAGTCGAACCCGCTCGACACGAGCGAGACGGAGGCGGGCTACCAGCGCAACCGCCGCGTCGAGCTGCGGCCTCGCTAGTTCGGCGGCGGCGGCGGGTGCACCGGCGCAGCCGGGCCCGCTGCGCGCGCGACGATCGAGGGGCGGAGCCCGCCGGGCTCCGCCCCTTTTTCGTTCCGGGGCCGACCGCGCAGCGCCTACACTGCCGCGCGCGCCGAGCCGCCTCGCGGCCGCGCGGGGAGGAATGCGCGTGGCCGCCTCGTTCGACTTCGACTCGATCCTCGCCGAGGCGCGCGAGCGCGCGGGCTCGAGCGACTTCGGGAGCGACTTCGAGGAGCCGCTCCGCCGGCTCCTGCGCTCGCTCGAGGACGAGGCCGACCTGAACGAGACCGGCCGCGCCATGCAGCGCGAACGCACCGTCAACGTGCTCGCGACGCGCGCCCGGGTCGAGAGCTGGTTCCACCGCCATCCCGAGATCGCCGACGAGCACATCGGCGCACCGCTCGTCGTCTGCGGCCTGCCGCGCACGGGCACGACGATGCTGCACCGCGTGATCGCGGAGGACCCGGAGTTCGACTCCGCGAAGTGGTACGAGACGCGCTTCCCCGCGCCGTTCGACGGCTGGGAGCCTTGCGCGCCCGACGCGCCCGACGAGCGCATCGCGGTCGCGAAGGAGGAGGTGCGCATGACGCTCGAGCTCGCCCCGGAGCTCATGGCGATCCACCCGTTCGACGCGACGAGCCCCGACGAGGAGATCATGCTCCTCGAGCAGTCCTTCTACAGCGCGGTGCCCGACAGCTACTGCCGCCTTCCGAGCTATGCGGAGTGGGTCGACGCGCAGGACCAGATGCCCGGCTACCGCTACCTGCTGCGGATGCTCCAGTTCCTGCAGTGGCAGCATCGCCAGCGCGGCGGCGTGCGGCCGCGCTGGACGCTCAAGTCGCCGCACCACCTGCACTACCTGCGCGAGCTGTTCACGCTCTTCCCGGACGCGACGGTGGTGCAGACGCACCGCGAGCCCGAGCAGATCGTCCCGTCGATCTGCAGCATGTCGAAGTACCTGTTCGCCATGGGCACCGATCGCCCCGACCTGCACTGGGTGGGCGCGCACTGGAGCGCGAAGTGGGCGCGCGCGATGGAGCGCTCGATGCGCTACCGCGATGCCGCGATCGCGGCCGACCCGCGCATGGCCGAGCGCTTCATCGACGTGTGGTTCCTCGACAGCGTGAAGGACCCGGTCGAGACGGTGCGCTCCGTGTACGCGCGCATCGGCCGCGAGCTCACGGCCGTCGCGCGCGAGAAGATGGAGCGCTGGACGGAGGACAACGCGCGCGAGAAGCGCGCGCCGCACGCCTACTCGCTCGAGGAGTTCGGCCTCACGTCCGAGCGGATCCGCGAGCTCTACGGCGCGTATCGCGAGCGCTACATCCTGACGCGCGCCGGCGCGCGCGAGTAGCGGCCGCCGCGGCTCAGACCTGGTCGATCGGCCGGCGGTCGCCGACCTCGGGCTGGCGCCCGATGCGCAGCGGCGAGAACTCGGCCTCGACGAGCAGCGTGCGCTCCCAGTCGACGGCGATGCCGCGCGTCGCGTCGCGGAACTTCCGCATGCCGGCGTCGCCGCGCTGCGCGCGCTCGTACTTCGCCCAGGTCGCCCAGCTCGGGATCGCCCAGAGCACGATGCACTCCGAGTCGTTGCGCATCGCGGTCTCGAAGGCGCCGACGAGCTCGAACCCGAACGCCGCGTGCGCCGCGATGCCGACCTCGCGCACGCGCTCGAGGTAGTCCGACGACGTTCCCGGCTCGACGCGGACGAGCTCGTGCGCGTAGACCGCACCGCGCACGCCGTCGGCGCAGAGCTCCTCGACCGTGCGCGTCCACGGGGCCGGGACGACGAGGCGGTCGACGCCGCCGCGCCGGTACTTCGCGGCCTCCGCCCACCACACGGCGAGCGACGGGTCCTGGAGGGTGGGGCTCGACAGCTCGTGGTCGAACGACGCCGCCATGCCCTCGAAGCCGTCCTCCTCCCAGATGTTGACGACCTCGGGCCACCGCCCCGTGCTGCCCACCGTCCCGAACACGCCGTAGCAGAGCTGGCCGCGCTCCTCGCGCGCCTGCGGGCTCCAGTTCGCGGTGGCGTGGTGCATGTAGCGCGCGCGGTTCGGCCCGAGGATGTCGACGAACTCGTGGATGTACAGCTTCTGGTTGCCCATGCGTTCTCCCGCGCGCGAGTATGCCATGCGCGTTCGCGCGCGGGCGTACGGCGACGTGGCCCGTATGACCGTGCGCCGCGCGTTCGTGCGACGGCCGCGTCCCCGCGACGCGCCGATCGCGAGGAGGAGCGATGACGGTTCCCTTCTGGTGCGTGCTGGTCGGATGCGTGCTGCCCTACCTGCTCGCCGGCACGTCCGGCTACTACAAGACGAAGCAGCTCGGCTCGCTCGACAACCACTACCCGCGCGCGCAGTCGGCGCGACTCACGGGAGCGGGCGCGCGCGTCGTCGCGGCGCAGGAGAACGCGTGGGAGGCGATCGCCGTCTTCGCGCCGGCCGTCGTCGTGAACCATCTCGCGGGTGGCGACGCGGGCACCGCTTCGGCGCTCGCGCTCGGGTGGGTCGGCGCGCGCCTGCTGCACGCCGTGTTCTACGTCTCGGACCTCGACAAGCTCCGCTCGCTCGCCTTCCTCGTCGCGCTCGTGTGCGCGGTCGGGCTCTTCGTCACGGCTGCGTAGGCGCGGGCGCGGGCGCGTCGGCGTCGGCCGCGGGCCGCGTCCACACGCGCTCGCCCGCGCGCAGCCCGCTCAGCACCTCGACGCGATCCGGCGGCTCGTCGGGGCCCACCGTGACGAGGCGCCGCTCGGCGGCGTCGTCGCCGGCCGCGACGTCGACGAAGCGCAGCTGGCCGATCGCGTGCACGGCGTCGCGCGGGACGAGCACGCGGCGCGCCGTGCCGCTCGGGACGGCGACGCGCGCGAACATGCCGGCGAGCACGCGTTCGTCGCGCGCGCGGAAGCCGACCTTCACGAGCAGCGTGCGCGCGCCCGGGTCGGCGAAGGGGACGATCTCCTCGATCGCGCCGCGCGCCGCGAGCGGGAGCGCGGGGATCTCGACGTCGAGCTCCTGGCCGAGGCGCAGCGAGACGGCGAGCGACTCGCGCACCGGCACCTCGACGCGCAGGCTCGACGGGTCGTAGATGCGCAAGAGCGGCGCGCCCGGCGTCGCGGTGTCGCCGCGCTCGGCGAGGCGGTCGACGACGCGCCCGCCGACCGGCGCGCGCAGCGACGAGAAGGAGAGGGCGGTGCGCGCCTGGTCGAGCGCCGCCTCGCGCCCACTCACGTCGGCGCGCGCCGCGTGGAGCTCGGCGCTCGCGCGGTCGAGCTGGCTGCGCGACGCGACGCCGCCGCCGAAGAGCGCCTCGATGCGCGCGTGCTCGCGCTCGGCGAGCTCGCGCCGCGCGCGCGCGGCACGCAGCGCCTCGTCGGCCTCGTCGACGCGCGCGCGCAGGTCGCGCGCGTCGAGCACGACGACGACGTCGCCCTCCGCCACGGTCGAGCCCGCGGCGACGCGCACGTCCTCGATCCGCGCGAGCACGCGCGACGAGACGATCGTGTGGCGCGCGGAGGCGATGGCGCCCGACGCCCACTCGACCTCGGGTCCGACCCGCTCCTCGGCCGCGACGGCGACGGCGCCCTCGGGCGGCGCGACGCGCGGCAGGTCGCGCGTCGCGGGCGCGACGGCCTCGCCGCACGCGGCGAGCAGGGCGGCTGTGGGAATCGCGGCGGCGAGCGCGCGCCGCCGGCGCGGGAGGCGGATCATGGCGAGTCCTCCGCTCCGGCGACGGGCAGGCCGTGGCCGGGAACGTCGCGATAGACGCGGTAGTAGGCGACGGGGACGACGAGCAGCGTGAACGCGGTCGAGACGAGCAGGCCGAAGAGCAGCGCCCACGCGAGGCCCGAGAAGATCGGATCGAGCGTGATCGGAACGGCCGCGAGCATCGCGGTTCCCGCCGTCAGCAGGATGGGCCGCGTGCGCACGGCGCCCGCGCGCACGGTCGCCTCCTCGAGCGAGAGGCCCTCGCGCAGCCCGACGTGCAGGAACTCGATCAACAGCACGGCGTTGCGCACCGCGATCCCCGCGAGCGCGATCATCCCGATCATCGCCGTCGCCGTGAAGAACGTCGGGCTCGCGTGGCCGCCGACGTCGTGCGGCGCGAAGAGCTGCAGCAGCCAGAAGCCCGGCATGATGCCGATCAGCGTGAGCGGGATCGAGATCATGAGCACGAGCGGCATCGCATAGCTCTGCGTCTGGTAGACGACGAGGAAGTAGATGCCGACGAGCGCGACGCCGAACGCGATGCCGAGGTCGCGGAACACGTCGCGCGTGATCTCGAGCTCGCCCTCGCTCATCCACGCGATCCGCGTGCCGGCGGGCAGGCGCCAGGGGAGGCCCCCGCCGTTCGCGAAGTAGGTGCGGCCGGCGAGCGCGCGCGGCGCGCGCGCGTCCGACGCGGCCTCGCCGCGCGCGCCCGCGTCCGCGAGGTCGGCCTCGACGTCGGCGGCGACCTCGGCCGGCGCGCGCCCGACCGGCTCCGCGTACACGAACGCGACGCGCCGCAGGTCCTTGTGGTAGATGGCGCGGTCGGCGGGCGCGCGCTCGAACGCGCCGAGCTCGCCGATGCGCACGACGGGCACGGCGCCGTCGCGCACACCGCCGCCCTCGCGCGTCTTCACGATGCCGGGCCGCCCCTTCACGGGCAGCGCGAGCAGCGCGGCCTCGCTCGACCGCTCGCTCCGCGCGACGCGCAGCTCGATCGGCAGCGGGTTCGCCTCGTCGGCGACGTGCAGCGTCGTCGCCGTCTCGCCCGCGAGCGCGAGCCGCACGGTCGCTGCGATCTCGGCGACCGAGACGCCCGAGCGCGCGGCCTTCTCGGGGTCGGGCGCGAACACGAGCCGCGTCGCGTCCGCCTCGACGGTCGAGTCGACGTCGTGCACGCCGGGCTCGGCGCGCAGGCGCTCCTCGACCGCGAGCGCGGCCTCGCGGATGCGCTCGTAGGGCGTGTCGGCGTCGCCCGCGACCTCGACGGTGAGCGTCGCGAGCACGGGCGGCCCGGGCGGCAGCTCGACCACCGCGATGCGCACGCCCTCCTCGCCGGCCACGCGCTCGAGCTCGCCGCGCAGGCGCAGCGCGACTTCGTGCGAGCGCAGCGCGCGCTCGCCCTTCGGCAGCAGCGTGAGCCGGATCTCCGCGACGTTCGGGCCCTGGCGAAGGAAGTAGTGGCGGACCATGCCGTTGAAGTCCATCGGCGACGCGAGCCCGCTGTAGATCTGGAAGTCGACGACCTCGCTCGCGCCGCGCAGCACCTCGGCGAGGCGGCGCGCGACGGCGTCGCTGCGCTCGAGCGTCGTGCCCTCGGGCGCGTCGACGAGCACCTGCAGCTCGTTCTTGTTGTCGAAGGGCAGCATCTTGAGGGGGACGGCGCGCACGCCCACGAGCAGCGCGGCGCCCGCGAACAGCGCGGCCACCGTCGCGAACAGCGCGCGCGCGCGCGCGGGCCGCTCGAGGAAGGCGCCGAGCCCGCGCCGGTAGAGCGCGTAGAGGCGCGTCGCCTCGACGCGCTCGCCCTCGGCGTCGTCGCCCGCGGCCTCGGCGCGGCCCCGCAGCGCGTGATAGGCGAGCCACGGCGTGATGGTGAACGCGACGACCATCGACATCGCCATCGAGACCGGGACGTTGAGCGCCATCGGCCGCATGTAGGGGCCCATCATCCCGGTGATGAACACCATGGGCAGGAACGAGACGATCACCGCGAGCGTCGCGATCACGATCGGCGGGCGCACCTCGTTCACGGCCGTGCGCACGGCGTCGAGCGGGCGCTGCGCGCGCATGCGCAGGTGGCGGTAGACGTTCTCGACGTCGACGATCGGGTCGTCGACCACGAGGCCGAGCGCGAGGATCAGCGCGAAGAGCGTGACGCGGTTGATCGTGTAGCCGGCGACCCAGTTGACGAGCAGCGTGAGCGCGAACGTGACCGGCACCGTGACCGCGACGACGAGCCCCTCGCGCCACCCGAGGCTCACGGCGATCGCCGCGATCAGCGTGACGAGGGCGATCGCGAGCGACTCGAGCAGCTCGTTCACCTTGTCGTTCGCCGTGTGTCCCGTGTTGCGCGTGACGTCGACGTGCACGCCCGCCGGGAGCAGCTCGGGGGCGACGGCGTCGATGCGCGCGACGACGGCGTCGGCGATCGCGACCGCATTGGTGCCGGCCTGCTTCGCGACCGAGACGGCGACGGACGGGAAGAAGAGGCCGTGGCGCGCGAGGTCGGCGCGCCCGGCCGCGGCCCCGAAGCCCATCCATCCGTAGCTCGTGCGTTCGGCCGGCCCGTCGCGCACGCGCGCGACGTCGCGCAGGAACACGGGGACGCCGTCGACGACGCCGACGACGAGCTCGCGGAGCGCGGCCGCGTCGGGCGCGAACGCGCCGGCGTCGACGAGCAGGTGCGCGTCGCCGCGCTCGAAGGAGCCCGCCGGCACGCGCACGTTCGAGACCCCGAGCGCCCATGCGACCTCGAGCGCCGAGGTCTGGCGCGCGGCGAGCGCGTCGGGGAGCAGGTCCACGCGGATCGCGCGCGGCCGCCCGCCGACGATGTCGACGCGGTTCGTGCCGGGCACGCCCTGCAGTGCGACCTCGAGCTCCTCGGCGATGCGGCGCAGGCCGTGGTCGTCGACCGCGCGCTCGTCCTCGCTCCACAGCGTCGCGACGACGATCGGCACGTCGTCGATCTCGACCGGCTTCACGACCCACTGCGCGACGCTCGCCGGGATGCGATCCGTGTTCGAGTAGAGCTTGTTGTAGATCTTGACGAGGCTGTCCTCGCGGTCCTCGCCGACGCGGAAGCGCACCGTCACCGTCGCGCTGCCGGGCCGCGACGCCGAGTACGTGTGCTCGACGCCGTCGATCTGCGTGAGCAGCTTCTCGACGCGCGTCGAGATCGTGCGCTCGACCTCCTCGGCCGAGAGGCCGGGCGCCGCGACGTGCACGTCGGCCATCGGCACGACGATCTGCGGCTCCTCCTCGCGCGGCGTGAGCGCGAGCGCGAGCAGGCCGGCGGCGAGCGAGGCCGCGATCAGCGCGGGCGAGAGGCTCCCGCGCAGGAAGACGTCGATGATTCGCGAGAAGAGGCCGGGGCGGTCGGTCGGCGGGAGCGGCGTCGCCATGGCCTCATGGTTCCACGCGCGCGCGCGCCGCGCCCGCGGTGGCCGCGCTCAGCGCGCGCGCGCGAAGTGCGCGCGCAGGTGGTCGACGAGCGCGGCGCGCTGCGCGTCGTCGAGCGCGAGCGCGTGCGTGACGTCCGGAGGCCCCGGCCAGCGCTCGTCCGCGAAGCGCCCGCCCGCGAATTCGCGCTCGCCCGCATAGCGCGGGAGCACGTGGAAGTGGACGTCGGGGTCGACCATCATCAGCGCGAGGTAGTTGACCTTGTCGTGGGCGAAGGCCGACGCGAGCGCGCGCTCGATGCGGTCGCACGCCACGCCGAGCTCGGTCGACGCCGCGGCCGGGAGCGCGCCGAGGCGCGTCGCCTCGCCCTTGTGGACCAGGACGAGGCTCCCGAGCGTCGGCTGTGCCGGGCGCGCGAGCACGAGCCAGTGCTCGAGCTCGGCGACGAGCGTTCCCGGGTATCCGAACTTCTCGGCGGTCGCGTTCACGGCGTCTCCCCTTCGTGGTGCGCCGAGCCGGCGCATCCGCGTCCGTTCCGGCTGCCGCGGGCGCGCCTCACGCGGGCTCGAAGCACCGCTCGCGCACGCGCACGGCGAGGCCGCCGAGCTCGTCGCGCTCGGCGCGCGCGAGCAGTGCGGCGTCGTCGCAGGCGGCGAGCGCGCGCCGGCCGCCGTCCGCATCGCAGAGCGCCACGACGCGCGCCGGCGCGCCGCCCTCGTAGAGCACGGTGTAGCCGTGCACGCGCGCCGGGCCGGCGAAGGCGTCGTCGACCGCGACCGTCGGCAGTGCGCGCGCGACCGCGTCGGTCGCGTCGGCCGCCGCGAACGGCCGCTCGCCCGGCGCGGTCGACCACAGCGACAGGCCCTGCTTCGTGAGCATGCCGCTCACGGCGGTGACGAGGCCGCGGCTGCCGGGGTCGGCGCGCAGCACGTGCGCCATGCGCGCGATCGCCTGCAGCACGAAGTTGTTGAGCGGGCCGCCGCCGAAGGCCATCCCGCCCGTCACGGTGAGCGGGCGGTCGAGCGCGATGCCGAGCTCGCGCGCCTGCATGCGCACGGCCGACGGGAAGCAGCTGTAGAGCTCGAGGTGCTCGGCGTCGCGCGCCGCGACGCCCGCGATCTCCGCGAGGCGCTCGCCCGCGATCGCGACGCCGTGGCAGCGCTCCGGCTCGGCGCGTTCGGCGAGCGGCACCATGTGGTTCGACTCGGCGACCGCGAGCGGGAACACGCATCGCTCGCGCGGGACACCGTGTCGCTCGGCGGCGGCGAGCGAGCAGAGGACGAGCCCGGCCGCCTGGTCGACGTTCCACTGCGACGTGTGGAGCTTCGTGTACGGGAAGGCGAGCATCGGGTTCGCGTCGGACGCGCGCTCGATCGCCTCGGCCGCGACCGGCTCGCGCCGCCACGCGAACGGGTTGCGCGCCGCGACGGCCGAGAACGCGGCGTACAGGCGCGCGAGCTCGGCGCGATGCGCCGCGACGTCCTGCCCGAGCGCGCGCCGCAGCGCGTTCTCCATCACTGCGTACTGCTTCACCGGCATCGCGATGTCGAGCGCGAGCTCGAGCGGGTGGAGGATGTCGGCGTGCGGGCGCAGCACGCGGTCGGCCTCGCCCTCGCACGGCGTGTCGTCGACCGCGACGCCCTCGATCTGCGCGCGCAGCGCGCGGAACTTCGCCTCGGCGCCGACGACGAGCACGACCTCGGCCTCGCCGCTCGCGATGCGCTCCGCGGCCTCGGCCACGAGCGTCGTCTGCAGCACGCCGATCTCGGCGACGATCGTCGTCGCCTTCGGGCAGCCGAAGCGCAGGGCGAGCGCGCGGCACGGATCGCCGTAGCGCCAGAAGCCGCGCGGGGCGGCGATCGCGCCGGCCTCGCGCAGCAGGCCGGGGGCGCCGGCGTCGGCGGCGGCGGCCTCGAGCGCCGCCTGCATCAGGTCGAGCGCCTCGCGCGCGCGGCGCGGGTCGCGCTCTCGCGACACGATCTCGCCGACGCCGACGAGGACGGGCGTGCGCTTCGGGTCGCTCGGGGGCGGGGTCGACACGGTTCCTCCGGCGGCGCAGCGCGCCTCGACCGCGCGCCGGGGCGCCGGGGCGCGCGGGACGGTTCGTATACCACGGAGACGGCGCGCGGCGGGCGCGTCCCGCGCGGCGGCGCCCGCGCGCGACGGCCGTCCGCGCGCGTCGCGCGGCGCCCGGCTTTCCCCGGCACCTCCGGCTTCCGCTCCGGCTCCCGAATTGGGGTTTAGCCCGAGCGCGCCGGGCCCGATAGCCGCCGCGTGCACCCCGCCGCGGCATTCGACGACCCGTCCGCACCGCTGCGCGTCTCGCTCCACGGGGCCGGGCCGCGCGCGCTGCGCGTGCGGGCGGCGCTCGAGCGCCACGGCCTCGAGGTCGCGGCGGGCGGCGACGCCGCCGGGAAGTCGCGCGCACACGTCGTCGTCGCCGAGATCGCGGGCGACGAGGAGGCCTGCGCGGCCGCCGAGCTCGTCGCCGCCGCGCACCCCGGCGCGCCCACGCTGCTCGTTCCCACCGAGGACGCCGAGCCCGTCGCGGGCGGGCGCGGCTACGACGTCGTCGCGCCGCTCGTCGACGTCGTGGCGCTCTTCCTCCTGGCCGCGTGCCGGCCCGCCGCGCGCGCCGCCGCGGCATCGGGCTTCGCGGACGGCGATGCCAGCCTCGCGCTCGCCGAGCTCGAGGAGGCGACCGGCCTCGCGTACTTCGAGATCGACGCCGGGACGCGCGCGCTCCGCTGGTCGAGCGCGCTCGCCTCGATCGTGGCCGTCGACGCGCCGCGCGATGCGGTCGGCCTCGACGACTTCCTCGCGCTCGTCGTTCCGGACGACCGCGTCGGGCTCGAGCGCGCGCTCGAGCGCGCGCTCGCCGAGGGTGCGAGCGTCGCGGCCTGCTTCCGCGTGGCGGCGGCGGGCGGTGCGACGGTCGAGCTGCGCGCGCGCGGCTCCGCCCTCGGCGCCGCGGGCGCGCGCCGCGTCGTGTGCGTGCTCGAGGACGTGTCGACCCTCGCCGGCGCGCTGCGCGACGCCGAGGCGCGCGCGACGCGCGACGCGCTCACCGGGCTCGGCAACCGAAGCTTCTTCCGCGAGCGCGCCGAGCTCGCGCTGCGCATCGCGCGCGCGAAGGGCCGGCGCATGGCGGTCGTCTTCCTCGACGTCGACCGCTTCAAGCGCGTCAACGACAGCCTCGGGCACGGCGCGGGCGACGTGCTGCTCCGCACGCTCGCCGAGCGGCTGCACGCGCGCGTGCGGAGCTCCGACATCGTGCTCCGCGACCCCGAGGACACGGTCGTCTCGCGCCTCGGCGGCGACGAGTTCACGATCCTGCTGACCGACGTGCACGACGGCGAGGCCACCGAGCGCGTGGTCGGGCGCGTGCTGCGCGCGGTCGCCGCGCCCGTGTCGCTCGGCGACCAGTCGCTCTCGGTCACGATGAGCGCGGGCGTCGCGGTCTTCCCGGACGACGGCGAGGACATCGACGCGCTGCTGCAGCGCGCCGACACGGCGCTCTACCAGGCGAAGGCGAAGGGCGGGAACGCCTACCAGTTCTTCTCGCCGCGCATGGAGGCGCAGGTCCGACGGCGCCTCGCGCTCGAGAACCGGCTCCACCGCGCGCTCGAGCAGCGGCAGATCGGCGTCTGCTACCAGCCGCGCGTCGCGTATCCGAGCGGCCGCGCGGTGGCGGCCGAAGCGCTCCTGCGCTGGGACGACGAAGAGCTCGGCGCGGTGCCGCCCGCCGAGCTCGTGCACGTCGCCGAGGAGTCGGGCCAGATCGTCGCGCTCGGGCGCTACGTGCTCGAGCGCGCGTGTCGCGAGGCGCATCGCTGGCAGGCGGAGGGCCGGTCGATCGAGCGCGTCGCCGTGAACGTCTCGCCCGTCCAGTTCGCGCGCGACGACATCTGCGAAGCCGTGTTCACGACGCTCAAGGAGACGGGGCTCTCGCCGGACGCGCTCGAGCTCGAGATCACGGAGACCGCGCTCCTGCGCGACGAGGTCGGCGTCTCGCTCGCGCTCGAGGAGCTCCGCTCGACGGGCGTGCGGATCGCGCTCGACGACTTCGGCACGGGCTACTCGGCGCTCACGCTCCTCACGCGCGTGCCGCTCGACATGCTGAAGCTCGACCGCGGCTTCCTGCGCAACGCCGACCCCAACACGCCCGAGGCGCGACTCGTCACGACGATGGTCGAGATGGCGCACGCGCTGCGGCTCACGCCGGTGGCGGAGGGCGTCGAGTCGCTCGCGCAGGCCCAGATGCTCGCGGCGACCGGGTGTCGCGAGATGCAGGGCTACGCGTTCTCGCCGCCGGTCACGGCCTCGCTCCTCCGCTCCCACTACGCCTGCGACTAACGTCGCGCGCGGCGAACCCCGCTGCGGCATGCGCGCTCGGCCGTCCGCGCGCGGGCCGCGCGCGCCCGGACGCGTGCGCGGCCGGCGTGTAGACTGCGCCGCCGGGCGCGGGATCCCGGCCATCGGCGCCGGGCGCGAGGCGCTCGGCTACCGGCGCCGGGCGCGAGGTGCTCGGCGCGAGGCGCAGGAGGCGAGGCGATGCGGCGAGGCGAGGGCGCGGACGAGCGGCGGGCATCGCGCCGATCCCCAGTGCGGAGAGCGCGCGCCGTCGGCCTCGCGGTCGCGCTCGCGTGCGCCGCGCTCGCGGGCCCCGGCGCGCGGGCCGACGCGCCGGCCACGCCGTCCGCGCCCGCGGCATCGGACGCCGCGCCCGCGGCGCCCGACGCCGCGCCCGCCCGCCGCATCGCGTTCAGCGCGGAGATCACGATCCGCGGCGTGCCGGAGGGCGCGGGCCCGGTCGACGTCTGGGTGCCGATTCCCGTGAACGACGAGCGCCAGGGGGTCGAGTCGTACTCGGTGCGCTCGGGCATGCCGGGGCGCGTCGTGCGCGACGCGCGCGGCAACCGCTTCTGGCACGGGCGCGCCGGCGCCGCGCCCGAGCTCCCCATGGAGATCACGCTCGAGGCGGTCGTCGCGCGCCGCGCCGTCGGCGCGCCGCCCGCGCGCGCGCTCAGCGGACGACGAACGGGCGGCGCGCGCGCGGCTCGCCTCGCCGTCCGACGGCATCCCCTCCGATGCCGCCGCGCTCGCGCCGTCGTCGCCGCGCTTCACGAGCGCGCGGGCAGCGAGCGGCCGCTCGCGCTCGCGCGCGCGGCGCGCGACTGGGTCGCCGAGCACGTCGCCGCCGGCGACGGCGCGGCGGACGCGTGCGCGGGCGACGCGCTCGCGGCACTGGCCGGGCGGCGCAGCGGCCCGGGCGACGCCGCCGCGCTCGAGGCGGCGCTCGTGCGCGCGGCCGGCGTGCCCGCTCGCATCGCGGTCGGGCTCGCGGTGCCGACGGGCGTCGCGAAGGGCGAGGCGAGCGAGCGGCGCACGTGGGTCGAGGTGCTCGCGCCCGAGGCGGGCTGGGTTCCGCTCGACGCGCTCGCGGCCGGCGCCGACGCGCTCGCCGGCGCGGCGCCCGGGGCCGCGTTCGACCGCCTGCACGTGACGACGGGCTGCGGCCTCGTGCTCGGCGACGGCCAGCGCGACGCGCGCCCGCTCCCGTCGGTCGCGACGACCTACGTCGAGGTCGACGGCCGGCGCGTCGACGGCGGCGTCGAGACGCACTTCCCGTTCGCGGACCTCGCGACCGCGCAGCTCCTCGGCCCGTAGCGGCGCGCGCTGCGGCGCCGGCGTGCAGGTCGCCTACCGAGTCAGCGCGTCGAGCCCCTGTCGCGCGGGGCGATCGCCGGCGTAGGCCGTCTCGGCGACGCGCGCGTCGCCGAGCACCGCGCCCGGGCTGCGGCCGTCGACGTGGCCCATGATGCCCTTGTACAGGTTCATGCCGAGCAGCTCGAGCAGCCGCTCGGGCATGCGCGCGAGCGCGTCGCGCGGCACGCCCAGGTAGTGGTTCTGCTGCGTGCGCATCCATCCGTGGCAGTACTGGACGTTGACGCCGAGGCGCCAGTCGTCGGCCGTCGTGTTCGCGCCGCCGCCGTGCCAGAGCGCGGCGTCGAAGATCATCACCGTGCCCGCCTCCATCTCGGCGGGAAGCGTGTCGTAGGCGGTGCCGAAGTCGGGCATCGCGCTCGCGCGGTGCGTTCCCGGCACGTAGCGCGTCGCGCCGTTCGCATCCGTGAAGTCGGTGAGTGCCCACATCGCGACGCACATGAGCGGCGGGTGCGGACGCGGGACGGTGGCGCACACGTCGTCGGGGTGGAGCGGCTGCGGGCGCTCGCCCGGGCCGATGTCGATCGCGGTCATGCCCGAGAGCAGGCAGCCCGGGTCGAGCACGCGCTCGACCACCGGCAGCACGTGGTCGTGGATGGGCATGCGCGCGAAGACGTCGGCCTTGGCGAGCAGGTTGTAGTTGCGCCGCGTCGCGTAGCCCTCGGCCGGGTTGCCCTTCGGCGCCGTGCCGAGCGCGCGCGCGACCGACCGGATCGTGTCGCGCAGCTCCGCGACGAGCGCGGGCTCGATCGCGCCCTCCACGAACGTGAAGCCCTGGTCGGCGATCTCGCCGACGTGCCGCTCGAGGCGTCGCTCGTCCATCGCTCGCTCTCCTCGCGATCGCGCGGGCCGCGATCCTACACGTACTGTGCGAAGCCGCGCGGATGCGCGCGCTTGTAGCGCCGCCATGCCGTGCACAGCGGGTAGAGCGCGACCAGCGCGGCGGCCGTCGCCGCGTAGGCGCTGCCGAGCCCGCGCTGCCCGACGTTCCCCGTCAGTGCGACGGCGACGACCATCAGCCCGACGAAGTGCAGCATGTAGAAGAAGAGCGCCGTCTCGCCGTAGACGCGCAGCGGGTTGCGCGGCGACGCGAAGGCCGCGCCCGCGCGCAGCCGCGCCTCGAGCGCGAGGAAGCCGCCGAGCGCCACCGCCATGAGTCCGAGCTCGAGCGCCGCGTAGGCGAGCGCCGGTGGGTACTTGCTCACGTGGAGCCACTGCGCGAGCGAGCCGTCGTCGCGGTGGAGGCCCATGTTGCCGTAGCCGTCGAGGCCGCGGACGAGCGCGAAGAGCGCGAGCGCGGCGACGCCCGCCGCGGCGCAGCGCGGCGCGAAGCGTCGGGCGACGCCGCGCGCGTCGCGCGCCGCACCGGCGGCGAGCAGTGCGCGCCCGAAGCCCCAGCCGAGCATCATCATCGCGAGCCAGCCCGCGAGCGGATAGACGACGACGAGCGGCGGCGCGGCCGCGGGCGCGACGAGCAGGCGCGCGAGCGGCGCGGCGACGCTGCCGGGAGGCGCGACCGCCGTCGTGATCCACTCGCCGACCGCGAACCACGCCAGCCCGGCCGCGACGAGCGCGCGCGCGTCGAGGCGCCGCAGCGGCACCATGCACCACAGGCTCACGCCGATCGCGTAGAGCACCTGCAGCATCGCGCTCGTCCCGCCGGCGAGCAGCGAGAGCACGCCCTCGCAGCCGAGCACGACGGCGCCGCGCACGAGCAGGTGTCGGTCGAGCTCGCGCTCGCTCATCGCCTCGCCTCGCCGCTTCTCGAGCGAGAGCGCGAGCGACGTCCCGGACAGGAACAGGAAGGTCGGTGCGCACAGGTGCGTCACCCAGCGCGTCGCGAACTGGAGCGGCGGCAGCGCGCTTCCCGGCACCCAGCCGGCGCCCGTGAACGGGTCGATCGGATAGGCGGAGTCGAGCGCGACGCGCCCGCCGTTGAACGCGATCGACGCGTGGTCGAGCGTCATCAGCACCATCACGAGACCGCGCATCCAGTCGATGGCGAGCAGGCGTCGGTTCACGCGTCGCTCCGCGCGGGCGGCCATCCCGGCAGCAGGCCGCGGCGCTTGCAGAGCGGCTGCGCGTGCACGGGCGCGCCGCCCGCGAGCGCGTCGGCCTCCGGGCTGGTGCACAGCCACGCGCACACGGCCGCCGGCACCTCGACGGGCGCGTGCGGGAACTCGCGCAGCATGCGCGCGTCGGCGCCCATCGACGCGAGGAACGACTCGCTCGTCACGATGCCCGGCTCGAGGTTGAAGGCGCGGATGCCGCGGTCGGCGAGCTCGGCGTGGAGCACGCCGGCCATGCGGTGGAGCGCGGCCTTCGTCGCGCCGTGCGCGAAGCTCCAGCCGCCGCGGTCGACGGGGTAGGGCGGGTCGATCATCCCCGCGTGCGACGTGAGGTTCACGATCGTGCCGCCGCCGCGCGCGAGCATGGACGGCAGGACGAGCCGCGCGAGGTAGGCCTGCGCGACGACGTTGCCCGCGAACACGCGCTCCATGTCCGCGAAGTCGCCGTCGAGGAAGCGATCGGTGAGCCCCGCTCCCTGGTAGATCGCGTTGTTGACGAGCACGTCGACGCGCCCGAAGCGTTCGAGCGCGCGCGCGACGGCGGCGTCCATCGAGGCGCGGTCGAGCAGGTCGAGCGGGACGGCGAGGGCCTCGACGCCGCGGCGCCGCACGGCCGCGACCGTCTCGGTGAGGCTCCCCGGCAGCGGCGCACCGCTCGCGTCGCGCACCTGGTGCGCGCGCGTCTCGCCCGGCGCGACGCTGCGCGCCGCGGCGACGACGTCGAAGCCCGCGTCGGCGAGCGCGAGTGCGATGGCCTTGCCGATGCCGCGGCTCGCGCCGGTGACGAGGGCGGTGGGTCGCGCGCTCGGGTCGTGCATGGCGGCGCATCTTCCCCGCTCGGCGCCTCGCGCGCACGCACTTTCGCCGCCGCGCCGGCCGCTCGCGCCCGGGCCGCACCGCCCCCCCGTCGCGGATCGCGCGCCGGGGGCCTAGGCTCGCGCGCCCGCCGCGCGGCGCGCGCGGACGGGACGGAGGAGAAGGACGTGGAGCTTCGCAACGTGGTGCTGGTGGACGGGGCGCGGTCGGCGTTCGCGCGCGGGGCGCGCGGGAAGCTCGTCGCGACGCGGCTCGACGACGCGGGCGCGACGGTGCTGCGCGCGCTGCTCGACCGCAATCCGAAGGTGCCGGACGCGGCGATCGAGGACGTCGGCATCGGCAACGTCCAGGGCCGCGGCACCGAGTTCTCCTACCTCGGCACCGTGCAGCGCCTCGCCGGGCTCCCGCTCGAGGCGTGCGCCTTCCACTCGAACCGCCAGTGCGGCTCGAGCATGGAGACGCTCCACCGCATCGCGCTCGGCATCATGGTCGGCGACATCGAGTGCGGCGTCGCGATGGGCATCGAGCGCATGGGCCGCGCGCTCCCGTCCGCGGGCGGCGAGAGCCGGGTGCTCGCGCCGAACCCGCGGCTCGACGCGCTCACCGACGCGCAGCGCGCCATGGCGCCCGACCACGACGACTACTTCTCCGTTCCCTTCCCGCAGTACGTCCTCGACTCGCCGTGGCTCCAGAGCATGGTGCAGACGGCGCAGAACGTGGCCGAGGTGTACGGGCTCTCGCGCGACGAGCTCGACCGCTTCTCGGCCGAGAGCCACGCGAAGTGCGACGCGGCCTACGCGAAGGGCGCGTACGCGGACGAGATCGTGCCGCTCGAGGTCGAGGACCCGGTGTTCGACGAGAAGGGCCACTGGGTCGAGGCGGAGACCGGCCCGACGGTCGTGTTCGACCGCGACGAGTGCGTGCGCGCGGGCACCACCGCCGACAAGCTCGCGAAGCTCGAGCCGATCCGCGGCACCAGGAGCTTCGGCGGCCGCGAGCTCGTGATCACGCCCGGCAACGCGTGCCCGACGAACGACGGCATCTCGGCGGCGCTCCTCATGTCCGAGCGCCGCGCGATCGAGCTCGGCGTCGAGCCGCTCGCGCGCATCCGCGCGATGGCGGTCGGCGGCGTGAAGCCGCAGCTCATGGGGCTCGGCCCGGTCGTCTCGTCGAAGAAGGCGCTCCGCAAGGCGGGCCTCGAGGCGGCGCAGATCGACCGCGTCGAGTTCAACGAGGCGTTCGCCGCGCAGGTGCTGCCGTCGCTGCGCGAGCTCGGCATCGACGAGGCCCGCGTGAACGTGAACGGCGGCTCGATCGCGATCGGCCATCCGCTCGGCGCGACCGGCGCGCGCCTCGTCGTCACCGTCGCCAAGGAGCTGCGGCGCAGCGGCGGGCGCTACGGCCTCGCGACGCAGTGCATCGGCGCCGGCATGGGCATCACGACGATCGTCGAGCGGATGGACTGAGCGCAGGCGCGCGCGATCGCCTCGCCCGCCTAACGTTCTGCGTCCGCGGCGCCCCCGTCGCGGGCCGAGCGCGCGGCGCTCTCGTCGCCGAGGTAGCCGAGGGCGCGCAGGCGCTCGAGCGTCTCGGGGCTCATCGAGGCGGGCGCCACGTCGACCTCGTCGCGCAGGTAGGCGGCGATCTCGTCGACGAGCGCCGCGTCGACGCCCGGCTCCCAGCGTCCGCCCGCGCCGCCGTCGGCGCGCCCGCCGCCGCCGGCGCCCGGCTCGCCGCCCGTCGCGGGCGCGCGCGCGCCGTCGACGTGGAGCGCGCCGCGATCGCCCGCGTCGAAGGCGGCCGCCGCGCGCGCGGCGCTGCGCGCGCCGAAGCCGCTCGCGCGCACCCACGAGCGCAGCCGGTAGGCGCTCGTCTCGCCCACGCCGTCGCAGAAGAGCGTGCGCTCGGGCAGCGGCGCGCCGCTGCGCAGCGCGTCGACGAGCGCGAGGCCGCGCCGCTCGGCGCCCGCGGAGGCGCTCGCCGACGGCGCGACGCCCGCGAGCGCGAGCAGCGTCGGCGCGACGTCGACGTGTCCGACGAGCTCGCCGCGCCGCTGCGGCGCGATGCCGGGCGCGACCACGACGAGCGGCACGCGCGCGAGCTCGGGCGTCGTCGCCTGTCCGTGCTGGAACCAGAAGTGCCCCTCGCCGAGGCTCTCGCCGTGGTCGGCCGTCGCGACGATCGCCGCCTCGCCGCGCGCGCGCACGGCGCGCGCGAGCTCGCCGAACGCGGCGTCGGCGAAGCCGATCTCGGCCGCGTAGCGGCGCACGTACTGCGCGGCGGTGCGCTCGTCGCCGACGACCTGATAGGCGGGGATCGCGTCGCGCGGGTTGTCGCGCCCCGACGCGGGGAGCGCGCGCGCCGCCGCGCCGCCCTCGACGGGCGGGACGCGCTCGAGCCACTCGCGCGGCGGCGTGTACGGCCCGTGCGGATCCTGCAGGTGCACCCACAGGAACACGTCGGCGTCGTCCTGCGCGGCGAGCCACGCGAGCGCGGCGGCGACCGTGTCGGGGGCGAGCCGCTCGAAGAGGAGGCGCGTGCCCTCGGTCTCGGGCAGGCGCTCGTCGTAGTGCGCGAAGCCGCGGTCGAGCCCCGAGCGGCGCTGCAGCACGGCGTTGCTGACGAACGCGCCCGTGCGCCAGCCCGCGGCGGCGAGCCGCTCGGCCACGGTCGTCGCGCCTTCGAGGCGCGTGTCGCCGTTGCGCGCGCCCGCGCTGTGGCGCCGCGCGGGAAGGCCCGTCATGAGGGTCGCGTGCGAGGGGATCGTGGACGGCGCCGCCGCGATCGCGCGCTCGAACACGGCGCCCTCGCGCGCGAGCGCGTCGAGCGCGGGCGTCGGCGCGAGCGCGCCGCCGTAGGCGCCGACGAAGTCCGCGCGAAGCGTGTCGAAGGTGACGAGCAGCAGCGTGCGCGGAGCGCGCTCGCGCCCGCACGCCGCGCACGCGAGGGCGACCCCGAGCGCGGCGCACAGGAGCCGCGCAGGGGCGCGACGCGACGGGCGCGGGGAGGCGGGCATGGCGGCCGAGCATACGCACGGTGCCGCGCCGCGGCGAGCGCGCTCGCGTATGATCGCCGCCCACTTCGGCGCGCGGCGCGAGGCGCGCGCCCGTTCCCCCGGATCGCCCGCGCATGACGCCCACGCCGCCCGACGAAGACGCCCGCGCATGACGCCCACGCCCCCGGACGAGGACACTCCCGAAGGCGCCGGCCGCGACCGCCGCGAGGCCGTCGCCGCTCGCGGCGGCCGGGCGCGCGCGCTGCGCCGCCTCGCGTTCGCCCTCGTGCCCGCGCTCGCGCTGCTCGCGCTCGCCGAGGGGGTCGCACGCGTGGCGCTCGTCGCGTCGCCCGCGCTGCGGAGCCTTCCTCTGCCACCGGAGTCGGCGGGCCTGCTGCGTCCCGACGACGAGCTCTTCTGGTCGCTCGCGCCCGGCCTCGACCAGCCGTACATGGGCGCGCGCGTCGCGACGAACGCGCTCGGCTTGCGGAGCCCCCCGCTGCCGCCCGGGCCCAAGCCCGAGGGCGAGCTGCGCATCCTGTCGCTCGGCGAGAGCACGACGTTCGGCACCGGCGTCGAGAACGACGCCACCTACACCGCGCGGCTCGAGCGCGAGCTCGCGCCCGTCGGTCGCGCGCGCCGCGTCGTGGCGATCGACGCCGGCGTGCCCGCCTACTCGTCGTTCCAGAGCCTGCGGTACCTCGAGACGCGCGGCCTCGCGCTCGCCCCCGACGTCGTCGTCTTCTACCACGAGGTGAACGACTACCTGCCGTCGTCGCTGCGCGACTCGAGCAACAACGAGGTCGGCGTGCTGCAGACGGACTGGCAGCGGTGGGAGGCCGAGCGCAGCGGCGGAGTGTTCGCGCTGGCACGCGCGTCCGCGCTGCTGCGCTTCCTGCGCATGCGCCTCGCGCTGCTGCGCGTCGAGACGTTCGACGCCGGCGACTTCGCGAACCCGCTCGAGGAGATCGGGCTCCCCGACATCGGGATTCCGCCGCGCCTGCAGCGCGTCGACGGCGCGAGGCCCGCGCGCGCGGGGCTCGACGAGCGCGCGCTCGGCCGGCGCGTCTCGGAGGACGAGCGCGCGCGCATCCTCGAGCGGCTGCTCGCGCGCGTGCGCGAGCGCGGTGCGACGCTCGCGCTCGTCCACCCCGCGTACCGCGACTCGACACCGCACGCGTGCCCGCTGACGCGCTTCGCGGCCGCGCACGCGGGCGAGCTCGTCTACACCGAGGCCGGCCTCGCGCTGCATCCGCAGGGCGTGCGGCGCGGCGCACTCTTCCGCGACTCGTGGCACCCGACGGCCGAGGGCCACGCGCGGCTCGCGCGGCTGCTCGCCGCCGACCTCGCGCGCGCCTTGCCGGGCGAGCTCCGCGCGACGTCCGAGCCGTAGCGGCGGCGCCCGGGCGCCCCGGCGCGAATCGCCGCCGCGGTCGCCGCGCGCCTCACGGGCGCCGGGGCGGCGGCCGATGAGCCCCGCCGATGGATCCGATGCTCCTCCAGCTCGGCATCGCGGGGCCGCTCGTGCTCGCGCTGATCGTCGAGACCGCGATGCGCCGCGAATCCGGCGCCGTGCCGCGCACGCTGCTCTCGCTGCTCGTGCTGATCTTCGGCTGGATGGTGGGGGGCGTCCTCGCGACGCGCCCCGGCATCGACCCCCGGATCCCCGCCGCACTCGTGCTCCCCGGCACGTGCTTCATGTCGCCGCTCTTCTGCCTGCTCATGCTCCGCTACGCGCGCTTCGAGATCTTCGAGCAGCGCGTCGGCATGGGCGGCGCGCTGCTCGCGCCGTTCGCGCTCTTCTTCCTCGGCTTCGTGACGAACGACGCGCACCACTGGATGGCCGACCCGGGACAGCTCGTGGTGCAGAACGACCTCTCGCACGACATCGGCCCGCTCTACTGGGCCTTCCAGGTCTGGTCGAACCTCACCGCGATCGCGGGCCTCGCGATCGCCCTGCGGCTGTGGGCGACGTCGCCGAGCCGGCTCGAGCGGCGGCGCATGCTGCTCATCTGCGCGGGCGTGCTCGCGCCGCTCTTCGCGCACTTCGCCTACGTCTCGGGCGTGCTCCCGCCCGACGCCTCGATGACGCCGTCCGCGCTCGCGCTCACCTGCGTGCTGCTCGTGACGGCGATCCAGCGCTACCGCCTGCTCGACGTGCAGCCGGTCGCGCGCCGCGACGTGATCGAGGCGTCGACCGACGGCGTCGTGATGGCCGACGTCGACGGCATCGTCGTCGACGCGAACCCGAGCGCGGCGCGCATGCTCGAGGCGCCGATCGACGCGCTCGTCGGCACGCGGCTCGCCGGCGCGTTCGCCGCGCTCGAGCCGACGCGGCCCGAGGGCGCCGTCGCCGCCGCGCTCGACGGGCTCGCCCGGGGCGAGGCGTCGTTCGCCGTCGAGCTCGAGACGGGCGACGGGCGCACGCTCGAGCTCGCGGGCGGCGCGGCGGCCGATGCGTCGGGCGCCTTCGCCGGCAGCTTCGTCGTGCTGCGCGACCGCAGCCAGGAGCGGCGCGCCGCGCGCCGCCTGCACCAGAGCCAGAAGCTCGAGAGCGTCGGCATCCTGGCGGCCGGCGTCGCGCACGAGGTCAACAACCCGCTCGCGTACGTGCGCGCCAACCTCGTCCACCTCGAGTACCTGGCCTCGCTCATCGACGATCACCGCGACGAGCTGCCGAAGGAGCTCGCCGAGGAGGTGGGCGACGTGCAGGACGTCGTCGTCGAGAGCCTCGCGGGCATCGATCGCATCCACGGCATCGTGCAGGGGCTCCTCCGCTTCGCGCGCATGCCGGCGTCGCGCGACGAGCACTGCGACGTGAACGCGGCCGTGGCCGAGGCGTCGCGCTTCGCGTCGCTCGAGCGGAGCGCGACGGTGCACTTCGAGACGCGCCTCGCCGACGGGCTGCCGCGCGTCGCGGCGTCGGCGAACCAGCTGACGCAGGTGCTGCTCAACCTGTTCCTGAACGCGAAGCACGCGCTCAAGGGGCGCGATGGCGGCCGGGTCGTCGCGGCGACGCGCGCCGTGGGCGACTTCGTCGAGATCCGCATCGCCGACAACGGGCCCGGTGTCCCCGAGGAGCTGCGCGGCAAGATCTTCGACCCGTTCTTCACGACGCGCGCGCCGAACGAGGGCACGGGCCTCGGCCTCTCGATCGCCTTCGACATCGTGCGCGAGCACGGCGGCGAGCTCGAGCTCGAGCGGAGCGCCGAGCCCGGCGCGCACTTCGCGGTGCGGCTGCCCGCCGTCCGCTGACGGGCGCGCCGGCGCGGGCGGCAGTGGTAGGCTGCCGCGCCCATGGCGAGCTCGGACCCCGATCTTCCCGACGGACTCCTCGAGTGGGTGGCGCGCACCGGCGGCGGCGACGTCGCGCGGCTCGAGCGGCACGTCGCGCGGCGCGAGGCCTGGGTCGTCGACGTCGCGCGTCCCGACGGCACGACGCTCGAGGGGTTCCTGCGCCTGCAGCGCGAGGCGGGCGTCGACCCGCGTCGCCTCGAGCGCGAGACGCGCATCGTCGAGGCCCTCGGCGCGCGCGGCATCCCGGTGCCCGCCGTGCACGGCTGGAACGCCGCGCTGCGGGCGACGCTCTTCGAGCGCGACCGCGGCCGCTCGGACATCGACAAGCTCGAGGATCGCGCGCGCCAGCGCGCGGTGATGGAGGACTTCGTCCGCGTCGTCGCGCGCGTGCACGCGCTCGACCCGGACGAGCTCGGCCTCGACGACGTGATGGCGTACCGCCCGAAGACGCCGCGCGAGTGCGCGCTCGCCGAGGTCGACGCCGTCGTCGCGCAGTGGCGGCCCTTCCTCGAGCGCAACGCGGACCCGCTCACGACCTACGGCCTGCAGTGGCTCGAGCGCTTCGCGCCCGACGCAGTGGCGCGCGTGTCGCTCGTGCAGGGCGACACGGGGCCGGTGAACTTCCTGTTCCAGGACGACCGCGTGAGCGCGGTGGTCGACTGGGAGCTCGGGCACTACGGCGACCCGCTCGAGGACCTCGGCAACATCGCCGTGCGCGAGTTCTGGAACCCGAGCGGCGGCCTCGACGGCCTCTTCGCGCTCTACGCGCGCGAGTCGGGCATCCCGTACGACCGCTTCCGCGCGCGCTACTACGCCGTGCACCAGAACGTGCGGGGCATGATCCCGATCCACTGGGTCTGCGCGAACGCGCACCCGCGCGAGTCGCTCGCCTGGTACCTCGCGTACCGCTACGTGGGCGACCGCGCGACGGCCGAGATGCTCGCGCTCGCGATGGAGGTCGAGGTCGAGCGCCCGGAGATGCCGGAGGGCGAGGGCGACGGCGGGCGCGACGTGCTCGCGGACGCGGCGCTCTACGCGCAGGAGCGCGACGTGGCGCCCCGGCTCGCCGACCCGTTCGCCGCCTCGCGCGCGCGCGACGTCGCGACGCTCGTCGCCTGCATGGACCGCCGCCGCCGCCACGCGGCCGCGCTCGACGCGGCGCTGTGCGAGGACGTCGCCGCGCTGCTCGGCGGGCGCTTCGACGCGGGGGCGGGCGCGCTGCGCGCGCTCGACGCGGCGGTGCGCGCGGGCGGCCTCGACGACGCCGCGCTCCTGCGCGTGCTCGCGCGCAAGGCGTGGCGCGACGAGTGGCTCCACGCGCCGGCCGTCGCGCTCTACCCGGAGCGACGCTGGTCGGCGTTCGACTGAGCCACCGCGGCGGGCGCGGCTCCGCCCTCGAGCAGGCGCACGAGCGTCGCGCTCGAGCGCCGCAGGCTCTCGCGCCACGGGAAGCCCTCGATCGCGCGTCCGGTCGCGGCGTCGACGAAGGGCTCGCGCTCGCCGGGGGCGAGCAGGTGGCGGTAGTCGAGCGTGAGCTCGTCGCCCGCCGCCAGGTCGCGCGTCGCGAACACGAAGCCGAGGTGCCACAGGCCGGTCGGCTCGAAGCTGTGGTTCATGTAGCACTCGTCCGGCCAGTCGAGCGTCACCGAATAACGTCCCTCGTACCAGCGCACGGCCGCGGCCTGCGCGCGCTCGCCGGCCGGGTGCGCGACGAGCTCCTCGAGCGAGAAGGTCTGCTCGATGCCGTCGGGCACGACGACGACGGCGCCCGCCGCGACCGGCTCGGCGACGAAGAGTCCGAGGCCGGCGCCCGGCACGCGCGACGGCGCGACCTCGTACTTCGCCGCGATCACGCGGCGCGCTCGCCGCGCACGAGCCCGCCCGGCCGCGCGCCCGTCGGCTCGCCGCCCTCGAACGTCACCTCGCCCGCGACGATCGTGTAGTCGTAGCCATGGCCGCGCTGGAGCACGCGCGCGGCTCCCGTCGGCAGGTCGGGCGTGATCTCGGGAAGGTCGAGCTCGATGCGGTCGAGGTCGATCAGGTTCAGGTCCGCGCGGCGGCCGACGGCGACGACGCCGCGGTCGCGCAGGCCGTAGAGGTCGGCCGGCTCCTTGCTCAGCATGCGGACGGCCTGCGGCAGCGGGATGCGCGGGCCGCGCGTGCGGTCGCGCACCCAGTGGGCGAGCACGAACGTCGGCATGCTCGCGTCGCAGATCATGCTGCAGTGCGCGCCGCCGTCGGCGAGGCCGGCGACCGTGAGGTCGCTCGCGAGCATCTCGCCGATCGCGTCGAGGCTCCCGTGCGCGTAGCCGCTGAAGTAGACGTGCAGCATGCGCGTGCGGCCGCCCGTCGACGCCTCCGCGAGGTCGCACATCACGTCGAACAGCTTGGCGACGGGGTCGACGCCCTCGCGCTCGGCGCGCGCGGCGATCGACTGCGAGGGCTCGGGCTCGAAGACGACGCCCGCGTCCATCGCGAACGCGCTGCGCAGGCTGTGGCGCATGATGCCCATGCCCGCGTTGTCGCGCCGCGCCTCCTCGTCGGACAGCAGGCGCGCGCGCCGCGCGGGGTCGCGCAGCCGCTTCACGCGCTCGGCGAGCGGCAGCGCCGCCACCTCCTGGTACGACGGGCGCTCGGCGAACGGGTTGAACGTGTCGAACGACGCGAGCAGTCCGGCCGGCCGCGCGAGCACCTGCGGCACGAGCTTCGCGCCCGACGCGTTCGCGGCCGCGACGCGCTTCAGCACCTCGCGCCAGAGCTCGGGGTTCGGGTGCACCTGCACGGTCGAGAACGTGACGGTCGCGCCGGTGGCGCGACTGATCTCGCGGTAGAGCTCGACCTCGCGCACCGGGCCGTCCGGGTCGTCGCCCATCGAGCCGGCCGGCACCGACTGCACGATGCGCCCGCCCCCGTCGACGACCGCGCGCGCGAGCGCGAGCAGCTCGTCGCGGTCGGCGAACGTGCCGGGCACCGGGTCGCCGTGGATCGACGTGTGCAGCGGGAGGCGGTTCGTCGAGAACGCGAGCGCGCCGGCGCGGATGCCCTCGCGCACGAGCGCGGCCATCTTCTCGAGCTCGTCGGCGGTGGCGCGCTCCTGCGCCGCGCCGCGCTCGCCCATCGCGTAGACGCGCAGCGCGCCGTGCGGGATCTGCGTCGCGACGTCGATCGTGCGCGGCATGCGCTCGAGCGCGTCGAGGTACTCGGGGAACGTCTCCCACGCCCACTGGATGCCGTCGTGGAGCGCCGTGCCCGGGATGTCCTCGACGCCTTCCATCAGCTCGACGAGCCACGCGCGCTCGCTCGCGCGCGCGGGCGCGAAGCCGACGCCGCAGTTGCCCATCACGACCGTCGTCACGCCGTGCCACGACGACGGCGCGAGCACCGGGTCCCACGTCACCTGGCCGTCGTAGTGCGTGTGCGGGTCGACGAAGCCGGGCGTGAGCAGGCGCCCCTGCGCGTCGATCGCGCGCCCCGCGCCCGTGCCGAGCGCGCCGGCCGGCGCGATCTCGGCGATGCGCCCGCCTTCCACGCGCACGTCGGCCATGCGCTCGGGCGCCCCCGTGCCGTCGACGAGCGTCGCGTTGAGGATGCGCAGATCGGCCATCGGGGAACCTCGTGCGCGCGGCGTGCGCGCGCCGAGCCTACCCGATGCGCCGCGCGCGACGGAAGCGCGCGCGGTGCTTGACGCGCTCGCGACGGGCCGTGAGGATCGCGCGCCCGCGCGCGCGGCGGGTGCTCGCACGAGCGAGCAGACGGACGGGAGGAGCCGCGGTGGCCGAGGCAGGGGCGAGCGCAGGAGCGAGCGCGGGCGTGCGACCGGGGCCGCTCGCGGGCCTGCGCGTCGTCGACTTCTCGACCGGGATCACGGGCGCCTACGCGAGCAAGCTCTTCGCCGATGCGGGCGCGGACGTCGTGAAGGTCGAGCCGCCCGCAGGCGACCCGCTGCGCCGCTGGAGCGCGTCGGGCGCAGCGGTCGCGCCGGGCGAGAGCGGCGTCCTCTTCCACTACCTGAACGCGTCGAAGCGCGGCGTCGTGGCCGACCTCGCGACGGACGCGGGGCGCGCGCTCGCGCTCGCGCTCGTCGAGCGCGCCGACATCGCGATCGAGAGCTTCGGGCCGGGCGGCGCCGAGGCGCGCGGCATCGGGTGGGACGCCGTGCGCGCGCGCAATCCGCGCTGCACGCTCGTGTCGATCTCGCCCTTCGGGCTCACCGGGCCGTGGGCCGAGCGCCCGTGCACGGAGTTCACGCTGCAGGCGGCGGTCGGCTCGACCGCGCACCGCGGCCTGCCCGCGCTCGGGCCGGTCGGCGCGGGCGGCCGCCTCGGCGAGTGGCTGCCGGGCGTGTACGCCGCGCTCGGCGGGCTGTGCGGATGGCTGTCGGCGCGCAAGACGGGCGCCGGACAGCACGCGGACGTCTCGATGTTCGAGGTGCTCTGCCTGTGCATGACGATCTACCACGACCTCGACGCGCAGTTCTTTCCCGGGCCGCTGCCGCAGGCGATCGAGACGCCGTCGATCGAGCCGACGAAGGACGGCTGGGTCGGCATCTGCACCATCACCGGCCAGCAGTGGAAGGACTTCTGCGCGGTGATCGGCCAGCCCGCACTCGCCGAGGACGAGCGCTTCTACGACGCGAAGGCGCGCATGGAGCACCTCGACCTCATCCACGGCGCGATCCACGCGTTCACGAAGCAGCACACCGCCGACGAGGTCATCGAGCTGCTCGGGCTGATGCGCATTCCCGTGAACCCGCTCGGCAACGGCGAGACGCTGCTCGCGATGGACCACCTGCGCGCGCGCGGCGTGTTCGTGCGCAACCCGGCGGGCTTCGAGCAGCCGCGCACGCCGTACCGCCTGCACGGAGCGGGCGGGCTCGACGCGAGCTGCGACGCGCCGCCCGCGCTGCGCCCCGCGCCCGCGCTCGGCGCACACACGGCCGAGGTCGAGGCCGAGCTCGCCGCGGCGCCGCGCGCGCGCGGCGCGACGGCGGGCGCGCGCGGTGCGGAGGGCGGCGGGCCGCTCCCGTTCGAAGGCCTGCGCGTGCTCGACCTGACGGCGTTCTGGGCCGGGCCCGTCGGCACGAGCTTCCTGGCCGAGCTCGGCGCGGACGTGCTCAAGGTCGAGTCGATCCAGCGCCCCGACGGCATGCGCTTCGCGGGCTCCGTGCGCAACGACCGGATGTGGGAGTTCAATCCGATCTTCCACGGCGCGAACTCGAGCAAGCGCGACGTGACGCTGCGGCTCGACTCGCCCGAGGGCCTCGCGCTCGTGAAGCGGCTCGTCGCGAGCGCCGACGTCGTGGCCGAGAACTTCTCGGCGCGCGTCCTCGACAACTTCGGGCTCGGCTGGGACGTGATCCACGCGCTCAACCCGCGCGCCGTCCTGCTGCGCATGCCGTCGTTCGGGCTCGAGGGGCCGTGGCGCGACCGCGTCGGCTTCGCGATGAACATCGAGCAGGTGAGCGGGCTCGCGTGGCTCACCGGCTACGCGCACCTGCCGCTCGTCGTGCGCGGCGCGTGCGACCCGCTCGGCGGCATGCACGCGGTGTTCGCGACCGCGCTCGCGCTCGAGGAGCGGCGGCGCACGGGCGTCGGGCAGCTCGTCGAGGTGCCGCTCGTCGAGCCCGCGCTCGCGATCGCGGCCGAGCAGGTGCTCGAGAAGAGCGCGCACGGCGCGCTGCTCGAGCGGCTCACGAATCGCGGCCCGTTCGCGGCGCCGCAGGGCGTCTACCCGTGCGCCGACCGCGACGAGACGGGCCGCTCGCAAGGCCACGTCGCGATCGCGGTCGCGACCGACGCGCAGTGGCAGGCGCTGTGCGCGGCGCTCGGGCGCGCGGACTGGGCGCGCGCGCCCGAGCTGGCGAGCGCCGCCGGGCGGCGCGCCGCGCACGACGCGATCGACGAGGGCATCCGCGCGTGGACGACGGTGCGCGCGCGCGCCGAGGCCGCGGAGGCGCTGCTCGCCGCCGGCGTGCCGGCGAGCGAGTGCATCAATCCCCACGCGCTCTTCCCGAATCCGCAGCTCGCGCACCGCGGCTTCTTCCAGGAGGTGGAGCACCCGGCGGCCGGACGCATGCGCTACCCGGGCCAGCCGATCGCGTTCTCGGGGCTCCCGCGCGGGCTGCGCCGTCGCGCCGCTCCGCTCCTCGGCGAGCACAACGAGGCCGTGCTGCGCGACGAGCTCGGGCTCTCCGACGACGACGTCGCGAAGCTGCGCGAGGCGCAGGTGGTGGGCGAGCGCCCGACGTTCATGTAGCCGTCGCGCGAGCGGCGGCAGGAGACCCGACGATGGACCCCGTTCTCACGCGACGCCGCTTCCTCGAGGCGGGCGCGCTCGCGGGCGCCGCGATGGCGTGGCCCGCGTGCGCGTCGCGCACGGCCGCGGTGGCGGCGACGCCGCGCGCGCTTCCCTTCGACGCGTACCGCGCGCACGACGCCGTCGGCCTCGCCGAGCTCGTGCGTCGCGGCGACGCGAGCCCGGCCGAGCTGCTCGAGCTCGCGATCGCGCGCGCGGAGGCGGTCGAGCCGGCGATCCGCGCGATCACCGTGCGGCACTTCGAGCTCGCGCGCGAGGCCGCGCGCGGCGCGCTGCCGGACGGCCCGCTGCGCGGCGTGCCGTGGCTGCTCAAGGACCTCGGCATCGGGATGCGCGGCACGGTCACGACCGAGGGCTCGCGGCTGTTCGCCGACGCCGTGCGCGACGCCGACTCGACGCTCACCGAGCGCTACCGCGCGGCCGGCCTCGTGATCTTCGGCAAGACGCACAGCCCCGAGTTCGGCGGCTCGCCGAGCAGCGAGTCGGCGCTCCACGGCGCGACGCACAACCCGTGGGATCTCGCGCGCAGCCCGGGCGGGAGCTCGGGCGGCTCGGCGGCGGCGGTCGCGGCGGGCATCGTGCCCGCGGCGCACGCGACCGACGGCGGCGGCTCGATCCGCATTCCGGCCTCGTCGTGCGGGCTCTTCGGCATGAAGCCGACGCGCGGCCGCGTGCCGCTCGGGCCCGCGATCTACGAAGGGTGGGGCGGGCTCTCCGCCGCACACTGCGTGAGCCGCAGCGTGCGCGACAGCGCGGCGCTCCTCGACGCGACGCAGGGGCCGGCGGTCGGCGACGCCTACGCCGCGCCGCCGCGCGAGCGCCCGTACCTCGAGGAGATCGCGCGCGCGCCCGGGCGCCTTCGCATCGCGCTGATGACGAAGCCGCTCGTCCCGGTCCCGGTCGACGCCGAGTGCGTGCGCGCCGCGCACGACGCGGCGGCGCTCTGCGCTGCGCTCGGACACGACGTCGAGGAGGCCTCGCCTGCCCTCGACTACGCGGCCGTGTGGGGCGCCTACGGAGCGGCGTCGGGCGTCGGCACCGCGATCGCCGTCGCGGCGCGCGAGGCGGCGCTCGGGCGCCCCGCGCGGCCCGACGAGCTCGAGCCGATCACGCGCCGCTGGGTCGAGGGCGCGCCGCGCGTCTCGGGCATCGAGCTCGTGCGCGCGCGCGCGACGCTCCACGGCGCGAGCCGCGCGCTCGGCGCGTTCCTCGAGCGCTTCGACGCGATCCTCTCGCCGACGATGGCGCACGTGCCGCCCGCGCTCGGCGTGCTCTCGCTGTCGCAGGACTACGACTCGTTCGTGCTGCCCGCGACGCGCGCGTCGGCCTTCACGTCGCTCTTCAACATGACGGGGCAGCCCGCGATGAGCGTGCCGCTCCACTGGACGGAGCCCTCCGAGGCGGCGCCGCGCGGCGTGCCCGTCGGCGTGATGTTCGCGGGGCGCTTCGGCGACGAGGCGACGCTCTTCCGGCTCGCCGCGCAGCTCGAGGCCGAGCGGCCGTGGTTCGCGCGCGTGCCCGCGCTCTGACACGCGGAGCCGCGAGGAGGGACGCGGATGAGGGCGAGGGAGAGCGAGTCCGCGCGGTGCGCGGTGTGCGGACGCACGCTGCCGCGGCGGCAGCTCGTGTCGGGAGCGCTCGTGCGGCCCTCGGTCGCCGACGCGATCCGCGCCGACCACCCCGAATGGGGCGCCGAGAGCCGCGTGTGCCGCGACGACCTCGCGGTCTACCGCGGCCGCTACGTGAGCCAGCTGCTCGAGTCGGAGCGCGGCGACCTGACCGCGCTCGAGCGCGAGGTGGTCGACAGCCTGCGCGAGCACGAGCTCCTGTCGGAGAACGTCGACGTCGCGTTCGAGCGCGACTGGACGCTCGGCGAGCGCCTCGCCGACCGCATCGCGACGTTCGGCGGCAGCTGGGCCTTCCTGCTCTGCTTCGCGGGGTTCCTCGCGCTGTGGATCGGCGCCAACACGTGGGCCGTGCTGCGCCCGCCGCTCGACCCGTACCCGTTCATCCTGCTCAACCTCGTGCTCTCGTGCCTCGCGGCGATCCAGGCGCCGATCATCATGATGAGCCAGAACCGGCAGGAGGCGAAGGACCGCCTCCGCTCGCAGCACGACTACCAGGTGAACCTCAAGGCCGAGCTCGAGATCCGCCACCTGCACGAGAAGGTCGACCACCTGCTGTCGCACCAGTGGGAGCGGCTGGTCGAGATCCAGGAGATCCAGCTCGAGCTGCTGACCGAGCTCGGACGGCGCGGCTGAGCGGGAGGCGCGCGCGGCGCGCGCGTCAGAGCACGACGCGCACGCCGCCGAGGTCCTCGATGCGGTGCGGGAAGCGGTCGCCGGGCGTCCCGATGAACATGCAGTTGTGCGGGACGCCGAGGTGGCGCGCGAGCGCCTCGACGAGCGCCGGCCCGAACTCGCCCTTCACCGCGAGGAAGTCGACGCGCAGCTGCGGGTAGAGGTGGTCGATCACGCGCAGGTGCTCGGCGAGGTCGGGCGGGACGGGATACGCGTCGCAGTAGACGTGCACGACCTTGAGCCGCGTCGTCTGCTCGTTGTCGAGCACGTAGAGCGCGGCGCGGTTCAGCGTCACCATGTCGTCGCCCTTCGTGAAGTAGACCATCGGGCGCTCGTTGATCTCCTCGATCTGCCGCATCACCGCCGCGTGGATCCAGTGGCCGGCCGCGGTCAGGCGCTCGACGAGCCCGCGCGAGACGTAGAGCCCGGCCTTCAGGATCTGGATGCGCAGGAACATGACGCCCACGACGGCCAGCGCGGCGGCGAAGTAGCCCTCGAAGATCTCGAGGTTGAGCGGGTCGAGCACGACGTTGCCGACGAGGCCGACGAGCACCATCACGAGCGCGACGACCACGGTCGGCCAGCCCGCGCGCTCGGCGCGCGGCAGCCGCGCGCGCCGCAGCTTGAGCAGCATGTTCCCGAGCGCGAAGAGCGCCATCACGCTCAGGAAGGCGAGCGTGTAGACGCCGGCGAGCGACTCGATGCGGCCCTGCGTCGCCGACAGGATCGACACGCAGAGCGCGAAGAAGCCGAGCAGGATCCAGTGCGGCGTCCGCCGCCAGCGGTTCTCGACGAGCAGCACTTGCGGCAGGCAGCGGTCGAGCGCCATGCGGCGCACGAGGCCGGTGACGCCGACGTAGCTCGTGAGCACGGCGCCCGAGAGCACGAGCGCGGCGTCCGCGGAGACGAGCAGCGCGAGCGGGCGCCCGAACGCCACGTCGCCCATGCGGGCGAGCAGGTCGGGCGGCACGTCGCGGATCTGGTCGAGCGGCAGCATGCCGAGCGACAGGAAGCTGATGAGCGGGTTGAAGACCGCCACCGCGAGCCACATGTTGCGCAGCGTCTTCGGGAAGACGCCGTCCTTCTGCTCCTCGATGAAGTTGGCCGAGCTCTCGAAGCCGCTGATGCCGAGCATCGCGGCCGCGAACCCGAAGAAGAGCGCGCGCGGGATGCTCTCGAGGCTCGGGAGGTGGAGGTTCGCGACGAAGAGCGACGGGTCGCGCGCGACGCTCGCGATGCACGCGACCGAGAGGACGACGAGCGTCGCCATGTGCAGCAGGAAGATGCCGAGCGCGACGGCCGCCGATTCGCCGATCCCGAGGATGCCGAGGAACGCGAACGCGCCGAGCAGCGCGATCGTCGCCGGGATGACGTCGATCGCGGGCACGAGGTGGTGCGCGTAGTGCATCGCCTCGCTCGCGCTGATCACGGCGGTGGCGATGTAGGACAGGAGCGTCAGGCACGCGGCCGCCGCGGCGACGCGCTTGTTCGTCGTGTTGAGCAGCACGGTGTACGTGCCGCCGTTCATCGGGAGCGCGCTGCCGACCTCCGCGTACACCTTGCGGAACAGGTAGAGCACGCCCGCCACCACGAGCAGCACGAGGGGCGCGAGCACGCCCGCCTGCGCCGCGCACAGCGCCGACACGTAGAGCACGCTCGAGGTGATGTCGTTGCCGCAGATCGCGGTGGCGCGCCACGTCCCGAGCGTGTGGCGGTGCCGGTGCTCGGGGTCGGTCGGCTCGACCTCGACGGGCGTGAGGTCGGCGATGCGCTCCGCGTGCCCCCAGCCTGCGAACTCCCAGGGCTCGGGGTTGGGCGCGTCGGCGGACGAGGGCACGTTCATCGCAGGACCACTCCCGTGACGCCGCCCGAGACGAGCGACGCGATGCGGGTGAGCACGATCGGCAGGGCGAGGCCGCCGGGGCTCGCGAGATAGCGCGGCTCCCACACGGGGTCGAACTTGTCCTTGAAGTCGCGCAGCCCCTGGAAGTGGTAGAGCTGCTCGCCGTGCCGGAAGAGCAGCGCGCCGACGCGGTTCCACGCCGGCGCGAGCCGGTGGCGCTCGAGACCGGCGAGCGGCGCCATCCCGAGTCCGTACTGCGCGTAGCCCTCGTCGCGTCCCCAGAGCATGAGCTGCGTGAACAGGTACTCCATCACGCCCGATGGCGCGCGCGCGTCGTAGCGCATCAGGTCGATCGAGAGCTCGGCCTTCGACGCGCTCGTCCACACGTTCGCGAACGCGACGATGCGGCCGTCGCGGCGCACGACGGCGACGGGGAAGCGCGACAGGTAGGCGCGGTCGAAGAAGCCGAGCGAGAAGCGCTTCTCGCGCGCGTGTCGCGCCGCGAGCCACGCGTCCGAGATCGCCTCGAGCTCGTCGAGGATCGCCGGGACGCCGTCGGCTCCGACGATCTCGAACGCGCAGCCCTCGCGCGCCATGCGGCGCTCGGTCTGCCGCAGGCCCTTGCGCGCGCTGCCCTCGAGCGAGAACGCGGCGAGCGGGACGCTCCCCTCCTCGCCCACCTTGCGGAGCGCGAGCCCGAGGTCGACGTAGACGGGCAGGGCGTCCTCGGTCGCCTCCCAGAAGACCGCATCGGCGCCGTGGCGATCGGCGAGCTCGCGCAGGCGCCACGCGAGCTCGGCGGCCCGGGCCGGCGGCCCGACGGGGTCGCCCATCGCCACCCACGTCCGTCCGCTCACGCCGTACGTCACGAACGCCTCGCGCGCGTCGTCGAAGAGGACGTGCTTGTCGCCGAGCAGCGCGAGGTAGCCGGTCGTGCGCGGCGCGCGCGCGGCGATCGCCTGCGCGCGGTCGAGGTCGTCGACGCTCGGCGCGGCGGGTGCGGCCGGCGCGGGGCGCAGCAGCCGGAGCAGCGCGACCGCGACGAGCGCGACCGCGGCCGCGAGCTCCGCGCGCAGCGAGCGCGACGCGGGCTCGTGCGGGCCGAAGCGCCACCACAGGTCGCTCGAGTACTCGACGTGGCGATACGCGAGCTCGAGCACGACGACCGAGCCGAGGCCGACGACGGCGACCGCCGTCCACCAGCGCGGCGAGAGCGACTGCTCGCGCAGCGAGCTGCGCCGGTAGAAGTACGCGCGACACGGCGCGAGCGCCGCGGCCATCGCGGCGAGCACGCTCGCCTCCTCCCAGTCGAGCCCCTTCGCGAGCGACGCGACGGCGCCCGCGACGAGCAGCGCGAGCGCGCCGACGTAGCCCGCGTCGAGCCGCTCGCGCAGTGCGTTCGAGAGCACGAGCAGGAGCGCGCCGATCACGCTGCCCGCGAGCTTCGAGGTCTCGATCCACGGCAGCGGGAGGGTGCGGCGCAGCCACGCGAGGCGCTCCGGCAGCTCGGGCATCGCGCCCGAGAAGAGCAGCACGGCGCCGGCCGCGAACGTCGTCGCCGACAGCACGCGCGGCGCGACCTCCGCCGCCGCGCCCTGCAGGCGCGCGCCCGCGCGCGCGAGTGCCGCGCGCCGCTGACGCAGCTCGTAGCCCGCGAACGCGAGCACGCCGGCGACGAGCGGCAGCAGGTAGTAGGCGAACCGGTAGGCGACGATCGACGCGAGCAGCGCGTCGGCGGCGAGCCACGGGCGCAGCAGCACGACGAGCGCGCCCTCGAACACCCCGAGCCCGCCCGGCACGTGGCTCGCGAGCCCGGCGACCTGCGCGAGCAGGAACGCCGCGACGAACGTCGCGAAGCCGAGGCCCGTGCCGTCCGGCAGCAGCACCCACAGCACCGACGCCGCGAGCAGCCAGTCCGCGCTCGACACCGCGAGCTGCAGGAGCGCCGTGCGCGCGTCGGGCACGTCGATGCGGAAGCCGCGGATCGCGAACGGTCGGCGCCGCAGCGCGGCGAGCGCGACGTAGCCCGCGGCCGCGCCGACGAGCGCGACGCCGAGCGGCCGGCTGCTCGCGAAGCCGATCGAGCCCGTCGGCAGCGCGACCGGCCACAGCGCGTTCGCGACGCCGCCGACGAGCGCGAACCCGAGCCAGAACGTCAGCGCCGCGAACGCGATCACGCGCGCCACGTCGTCCGCGCGCACACCCCACGACGTGAGCATCCGGTACCGCACCGCGCTCCCGCCGAGCCCCGACAGCCCGACGTTGTGGCTCATCACGTACGCGACGAACGACGCCAGCGCGATCCGCCGGTACGGGAGCGCGACGCCGATCACGCGGAACGCGAGCGCGTCGTAGGCCGTGAGCACCGCATAGCCGACGGCCGTGAGCCCGATCGCGCCGAACGCGCGCGCGGGTGCGATCGCCTGCAGATGGGCCACGACGTCGCGAAGGTGATAGGCGGCGACCTCGCGCCGCAGCACCCAGGTCGCCGCGAGGAGGAGCGCGATGCCGACGATGGGCGCGACGGCCGCGAGCCGCCGCTCGAGCGCGCCGCGCCCCGTGTGCGCGGGCGGCGGCACCTCGCGGTCCGCCGCTCCAGGCCGGGGGGCGCGCGCCGGGCCGTCCACGCGCCTAGCGCCGCCGCACGCGCAGCGCAGTCGGCGCGCGCAGCACGCTGCGGCGCGGCGCGGCCGCCTCGCGGTCGACGAGCGCGAGGCGCGGAAGGCGGCGCACGAGCACCTCGAGCGCGACCGTCATGTTGCGCCGCGCGAGGTGGAGGCCCGGGCAGCTCTTCGGGCCGCGCCCGAAGACGAGGTGCGGCGCCGGCTCGCGCGCAGGGTCGAAGCGGTCCGGGTCGGGCACGACGGCCGGGTCGCGGTTCGCACCCGCGATCGCGAACAGCACCCACGTGTCGGGCGGCACGTCGACGCCGCGGAAGCGCACGGGCTCGCTGCGCGAGAGCCGCGGCAGCACGGCGATCGGCGTGTCGTAGCGCAGGCCCTCGGCGACGGCGCGCGGGATGGCACCCGGGTCGCGCGCGAGCCGATCCCAGGCGCCCTCGTGCAGCAGCAGCGCCGAGAGCAGGTTGCCGAGCGAGCCGTGCGTCGTCTCGCCGCCCGTCGGGAAGAGCAGGCGCACGTGCGAGACGATCTCCTCGTCGCGCAACCGGCGGCCGTCGACCTCGGCGCGCAGGAGCTCGGAGATCACGTCGTCCTGCGGCGCGCGGCGTCGCTCCTCGAGGATCGGCTCGAGGTAGGCCGTCAACGCCGTGCGCGCGGCGGTGCTCGTCTGCGGGTCGTCGCGATGCCCGAGCAGCGCGAGCGCCCAGGCGTGGAACTCGCTCTCGCGATCGCGCGGGAGCCCGAGCAGCCGACTGATCACGAGGTAGGGAAAGCGCGCGGTGAACTCGGCGACGAGGTCGAGCTCCTCGCGCTCCTCGAAGCGGTCGACCAGCTCGTCGGCGAGCGCCTCGAGCCCCGACGCCTCGTAGCTCGCGACGGCGCGCGAGCGGAACGCCGGCGTCGCGAGCTTGCGGAACAGCAGGTGCCGCTCCGGGTCGGGGTCCGAGATGAACGTCGCACCGATCGCCGGCTCGAGCGACGCCGCGTACATCCGATGGCCGGGGAACGCGTGCTCGTCGACGAAGGCCTCCTCGAGCGCCGCTCGTCCTGCGATCACGAGCGCGGGCCGTCCCGCGAAGCGCGTCGCCGCGAGCTCGCCCCGCGCGCGGAACGCGTGCAACGCGGCGTGCAGGGCGTCGCCCGGAAGCGCGTCGACCGCGAAGTCGATCGCGTCGAGGTCGGGGTCGGAGGGACGGCGCGTCATCGGGGATGGCGGCTCTCGATGGAGGGGGAGGGGCCTAGCGAAGCGTCGCTCGGCTCTCGTGCGGGCCCGCGTCCGCAAACGACGGGCTCGGCACGGCGCGCGTCCGGTGCGAGGACACCTCGTCCGGGCACTTCGCGTCCGGCTCGAACGCGCCCTGCGAGGCCAGCTGCGCGTACACGTGATGGGCGATCCGGTCGAACGTGCGCTCGCGGCCGCCTTGCGCGAAGGGCGAGACCGGAAGCAGCAGGATGCCCACGATCGTGTCGTAGGAGTCCATGACGCTCGCCGCGAAGACGCAGCCGGTGCCGGCGTTCCGCAGCGAGTAGCGGAGCTCCATGCGCGAGTCGACCGAGTAGGGGATCACCGTGAGCGTGAGGCCGCTCAGCACCTGGAGGGCCACGCTCGACTCGCCCTCCTGGTTCCCACTCAGCGTGAGCTCGTAGCCTGTCGCCCCGGAGAACGCGCCGGTTGCGACGTAGGTCTGACCCGAGATCCAGCCCGCCGCGATCCAGCGCTTCAGGATCTCGTCGTTCAGGGCGCGGCCCATCTTGTTCGACGTGACCATCTTCCCGCCGTCGAGATGGAAGGAGAAGTCGCCGACCGTCTGCTCGATGCTGGGTGCGACGGCACCGGGCGCGGGCGTGACGTCGTCGAGGTGGTCGCCCGCCACCGTGATGCAGCCCGTCAGTGCGCCCGCGGCCAGGGCGCAGGCGATCGCCGTCCTCCGCATCGCGTTCCTCCTTCGTCGTGTGCGCTCGCGTGCGCGGCCGGTCCGGCGCCGCTCCGCGCGCGGTGCGATCGCGATCGTACCCGTTCCCGCGCCCGGATCGGGGGCGGGCTCGTCGGGCGACGTCACTCCGCGAAGAACCGCACCAGCTCCTCCTTCATCGCCGCCGCGTCCGCGCGGCCGAGCTCCATGAGCGGCACCGTGTAGGCGGCGTCGAAGTAGAGGTAGGAGAGGAGGTCGGCTTCGAGGGCGCTGCCTTCGAGGCCGAGGACGCCGAGCAGCATGCGGATGGGACCGCTCGTCGACCTGGCTTCGCGCGAGGCGTGGGCGACGTCGCCGGCGAGCTCGCCGAGGTCGATGCTCGGCCGCACGACGACGTCGTCGACGATCTTGAACGGCTGGCCGCGCTCGCGGGCGACGGGCGTGTTCACGGTGCGCATCAGGTCGCTGCCGCCGGCGTCGCGGACGCGGCGCAGCATGTCGTTGATGAGGCGCATGTGCGCGAGGTCGGTCTCGACGTGGTCGAGCAGCAGCGCGTTCAGCACCTTGCCGAACAGGAAGAGCGGGTTTCCGAAGCGCTCGACGCGCAGCGCCTCGGCGTCGCCCTCGTGCCCGCCCGTCGCGCCGCCGCGCAGCGCGACGACGAGGATGCGATCGGCGCCGAGGCGCAGCGCGGGCGAGAGCGGCGTGTTGAGGCGCAGCCCGCCGTCGACGTAGTACGAGGCGTCGACGCGCACGGTCGGGAACAGGACGGGGATCGCGGCCGAGGCGAGCGCGTGCTCGAGCCGGATGTGCGCGGGCCGCGCGACCATGCTCGGGTCGAGCGTCCAGCGCGGCTCGCCCTCGACGTCGGCCGTCTCGACGAACACGACGGTGCGGCCGGTCGCGACCTCGGTCGCCGCGACGGAGAGCGCTTCGAGGCGCCCCTCGCGAAGGTTCGCCGGGATGCGCGACCACGGGATGCCCTGCGCGACGAGCTCCTCGAGCCGCTGCGTGTCGAGCAGGCCGTAGAGGCGGTCGGGCGTCGTGCCGCTCGCGAGCGCGCGCGGCGCGCGGAACGCGCCGAGCAGGCGGCGGGGGAGGCGCGTGAGCTCGCGCGCGGGCGAGCCGAGCACGACGTCGCCCTGCAGCTTCTGCCAGACGCGGCGCAGGCGCGCGGAGCGGTGGCGCTCGAGGTGCGCGGTGGCGGCCACGAAGCAGGCGTGGATCGCACCGACGGACGTTCCCGTCACGATGTCGATGCGCGGCGGGTGGCCGAGCTCCTTCGGCAGCTCGTCGAACAGGTACTGCAGGACGCCCGCCTCGTAGGCGCCGCGCGCGCCGCCGCCCGAGAGCACGAGCGCGCGCCGCGGACGCGCGGCGGGGCTCACGGCGCGCCGCCGGGCGCGCGCGCCGGCCGCGCGACGAGGGCGGCGACCGCGGCCGCCGCTCCGGGCGCGCGCAGCGCGTCGCTCCAGTGCGCGCGCAGCGCTTCCGGCGCGCGGCCGCTCGCGGTCGCATCGCGCGGCGCGAGCGCCGGGAGCCGGCGCGCGAGCTCGCCGTAGTAGGCGTCGTCGTGCGCGCGGTACCAGCGCTCGAGCGTCGCCGCGTCGACGCTGTGGTCGGCCGACTCGGCGAACGCCCAGAACGACGTCTGCGTCTCGGGGCGCAGCTCGCCCGTGAACACGGTCCACGGCGGGGCGTCGGGGCCCGCGAGCGCGAGCGCGTCGGTCGCGCACAGGCCGTCGCCCACGTCGCGGAACAGGATGCGGCCGGTCGGCGCGAGCCGCGCGTCGAGCTCGATCACGACGTTCTGCGGGTTCGGCGTCTCGTACCACAGGCCGTAGCGCACGAGCAGCTCGGCCTTCGCGCGACCGATCGGCGCCGCATAGCATCGCTCCCAGAAGGGTGCGAAGTCCTCGCCCGCGCGAGCGGCGATCTGCCGGCCGACCCACGGGAGCGAGAGCGCGGGCAGGAAGTAGCCGCCCGTCTGGAAGCGGCGCAGGTCGCGCACGAGGACGCCCGCCTCGCCGCCGCGCTCGAGCACGACGAGCACCTCCCGCACGAGCACCGCCACCTCGAGCGGTGCGAGCCGCGCGTCGACGCGGTCGATCGCCGCCGTCCAGCGCACGGCGTCGAGCGCCTCTTCGCGCAGCTTCGTCTTCTCGGGCTGGTGGAAGTCGGGGTGCGGGTGGTCGGTCGCGAGCTTGACGGAGAAGAGCGCGCTCCCGCTCTCGGGGCCCGGCATGGCGAGCGTGCGCGAGGCGGTGAAGCGCGCCGTCCAGCGCTCGGCCGCGGGCGCATCGGACCAGCGCACCGACGCATCGCGGTTCAGCGGGTGGCGCGGGATGCGCACCCGGTCGTCTGCGACGAAGCGGCGCACGATCGCGGGCGGCGCGCCCGGCAGCTCGAACACCTCGACGTCCGCGCGCGGCACGGCGACGACGTCGACCTCGACGGGCTGCGTGCTCGTGCGGAAGCCGACGAGGTTCGCCTGCTCCTCCCAGTCGAGCCACTGCGCGACGGGGTCGGCGAGGAGCTCGAGCGGGGCGTCGACGTCGTAGGTGCGGAGCGGGGCGGGGCGCGCGCCGGGCGGCTCGTGCGTCGACATGCCTAACGAGGAGCTCCGGGGGCGGGGTGTGCAGTGCGCGGCGCGACGGGGGACGGGAGTCGGAACGGCACCGCGACAACATAGGGCCCCGGCGCGCGCGAGGCGAAGCCCGCGTACCCTCCGCCCGCCGCACGCGCGGGCCGCGCGCGGGCGCGGGCGCGCGCGAGCCGCGGCGGGACGAGGAGGACGACGGAATGCAGCCGGGCCCGCCGAGCGCGCCGATCCGCGCGGACGATGCGCTCGCCGCCCTCGACGCGACCGCGCAGGCCGCGCTCGTGCACCGCGGCGAGGTGTCGCCCGACGAGCTCGTGCGCGCGGCGTGCGCGCGCATCGAGTCGCTCGACGGGGCGCTCGGCGCCGTCGCCGTGCGCACGTTCGAGGCGGCGCTCGCCGAGTCCGCGCGCGCCCCGCGCGACGCGCCGTTCGCGGGCGTTCCCTTCCTGATGAAGGACGTCGGCGCGCGCCAGGCCGGCCGCCCCTACTACGCGGGCAACCGCGCGCTGCGCGCGGCCGACCACCGCGCGAGCGCCGACACCGTGCTCGGCGCCCGCTTCCGCGCGCTCGGGCTCGCCGCCGTCGGCAACTCGACGACGCCCGAGTTCGCGCTCCAGTCGAACACGTGGCCGCTCGCGACGGGGCCGGCGCGCAACCCGTTCGACCTCGCGCGCTCGGCGGGCGGCTCGTCGGGCGGCGCGTGCGCGGCCGTCGCCGCGGGCCTCGTCCCCGTCGCGCACGCGAGCGACGGCGCCGGCTCGATCCGCATTCCCGCCGCGTGGTGCGGGCTCGTCGGCCTCAAGCCCTCGCGCGATCGCATCGCCTGGCGGCACTTCGGCGCCGCGCGCGCGGACGTCGAGTTCGTCGTCGCGCGCTCGCTGCGCGACACCGCGGCCTTCCTCGACGCGCTGCGCCCGAGCGAGCGCGCGGCGCAGGAGCCCGGGCGCTTCGCCGCCGCCGCCTGCGCCGAGCGCGCCGCCGCCGCGAAGCGCCTGCGCGTCGCGTTCACGACGCGCGCGCCGGGCGGCTTCGACGTCGACGTCGCGTGCGCGCGCGCGGTCGAGTGGACGGCGCGCGCGCTCGCCGCGCGCGGGCACGCGGTCGACGAGGGCGCGCCGCCCTCGCTCTACGACCACGCCGAGCGCCAGGTCTACGGCGCCATCCTCGGCAACGACGAGTACCGCGGCTGTCTCGACGAGCTGGCCGAGCGCCTCGGCCGCGCCGTCGGGCCCGACGACGTCGAGCCCTTCCTGTGGGAGCTCGCGCACCTCGCCGACGAGCCGCTGGCCGAGCGCGTCGTCGCCGACGCGCGCGCGTGGGTCGAAGGCTGGTCGCAGGTGACGGCCGCGTGGTTCGAGGAGGTCGACGCGCTCGTCACGCCGACCGTGGTCGAGCCCGCACCGCCGCTCGCGCACCTCGACCCCACCGCGCTCGCGCCGCTCGCGCTGCTCGAGCGCATGGTCCCGCACATGGCCTTCACCGAGCCCTGGAACGCGACCGGCCAGCCCGCGATCACGCTGCCCCTCGCCCAGACGCGCGAAGGCCTCCCCGTCGGCGTCCAGATCGTCGCCGCACCCCGCCGCGAGGAGACGCTTCTCGCGCTCGCGGCGGAGCTGCTCGGGTGACGGAAGGCCGGCGCGCGGTCGCGCCGGCGCTCAGCCGCGCTCCCCCGCCAGCGCGTCCTTCACGAACTCCCCGCCCTTCACGATGGCGAGGAGCTTCGCGTCGTCCTGGAGGAGGGCGATGTCGCGGCTCGGGTCGCCGTCGACGACGAGGAGGTCGGCGAGCTTGCCGGTCGCGATCGTGCCCACGTCCTCGAGCATCAGCTCGCCGCCGTGCTTCGTGGCCCAGCGGAGGACGTCGAGCGCGGGGATGCCGACGTGGTCGACGTAGAAGGCGAGCTCGCGGGCGTAGATGTGCGGCCGGTGGGGCAGGAGGAGGATGCCGTAGTCGTCGCCGACGGTGATGCGCAGGCCGGCGGCGTTCGCCTCGGGCAGGCGCTTGCACATGTTCTCGAAGTCGGCGCGGACGGGCGCCATCTGCACGGGCGTCGCGCCGACGGCGTTCGTCGGGTCGTTCAGCATGAGGTGGATGAAGTAGGCGCTCGGGACGAGCGTGGCGTCGGCGGCGAGCATCGCGTCGAGCACCTCGGCGTCGATGCGGTCGCCGTGGTCGATGACGTCGACGCCGGCGGCCAGGCACTCGAGCATGGGCTCCTTCCACGGGCAGTGCGCGCGCACGCGCGCGCCGCGCTGGTGCGCGGCGTGGACGGCCGCGCGCAGCTCGTCGCGCGTGAACGTGAGCGTCTCGACCTCTTCGTGGACGCCGTGCCCGCCGCTCGGGAAGAGCTTCACCATCTCGACGCCGCGGCGGACCTCGTCGCGCACGAGGTGGCGGAAGCCGTCCGGGCCGTTCGCATAGCGACACGAGCCCTGGTTGCCGAGCTCCCACCACCACTTCCCCGTGTCCTGGTAGCCGCCGACGATGTCGAGGCCGTGGCCGCCCGCGACCATGCGCGGCCCCTCGGTGAGGCCGTCGGTGATGGCGCGCTTGAGCTGCGGGTCGATGAAGGCGTTGATGCCGCCCGCGGACACGACGGACGTGAAGCCGCTGCGGAGCGCGCACTGCAGGTTCTTCTCCGCGACGATGGCGAGCACGGCGGGCGGCGCCTCGAGGCCGAGCGGCTGCGGCGAGATGCCGATGTCGTGATAGGTCGAGTGGAAGTGCGTCGTGACGAGGCCGGGCATGAGCGTGCGGCCGGCGAGGTCGACGACGCGGTCGCCCGGCGCCGCGGTGTACGGCGCGTCGCCGACCGAGACGATCCGCTCGCCCTCGACGACGACGGTCTGGCGCGGTCGCGCTTCGTGCTCGCCGTCGAGCAGGTTCGCGTTCGCGAAGACGAGCCGGGGCGCGTCGCTCACGCGCGCGCTCCGGCGCCCGCGCCGGCCGGCCCGCCCGGCGCGCGCAGCCGGAACGACGCGAGCAGCTCGCGCTCCTTCTCCTGCGCGCGCTCGATCGCGCGCTCCTTGATGTCCTCGTAGCCGCGGATCTCGAGCGGCAGCTCGGCGATCGCGACGGCGGTGTCGAGGTTCTCGGCCGTGAGCCCGTCGCAGAGCTCGGCGATCGTCGTCTCGTACGCGGGCGCGAGGCTCCGCTCGAGCTTGCGGTGCGCGGTCGCGAACGGGTCGAGCGGCGTGCCGCGCAGGCGCTTCGCCTTCGCCATGAGGCGCAGCGCGCGGAAGAACCACGGCCCGAACTCGATCTTCTTCATGCGTCCGGTGTCCGGGTCCTGCCGGCGCAGGAAGCGGTCGACGACGGGCATGCGCGGCGGCGCGAGGTGGAGGGCGATGCGGTAGTCGCCCTCGAACTGCTGCGCGAGCTGGCGCTCGAAGCTCCCGTCCGTCCACAGCCGCGCGACCTCGTACTCGTCCTTGATCGCGAGCAGCGGGAAGAACGCCTGCGCGACCGCGCGCGCGAAGGCCTCGCTGCCGTTGCCGAGCGCGCGCTCGCGCTCGCGCGCGCGGTCGACGAGCCTGCGGTAGCGCTTCGCGAGGCCGCGCCCCTGATAGGCGCGCAGCTCCGCGGCGCGGTGCTCGACGAGCTCGTCGAGCGTCTTCTCGCGCGCCGCCTCGCCGCCCTCGGCCGCGCCGCGCAGGAGCGGCTTCGCGATGGCGCGCACCTTCTCGATGTCGTGCGCGGCGAGGCGTCCCCACGCGAGCGCGCGCTTGTTCATCGCGACGGCCTGGCCGTTCAGCTCGATGGCGCGCTCGAGCGCGCCGAGCGAGACGGGGATGCGGCCGAGCTGGAACGCGTAGCCGACGAGGAAGAGGTTGGTCGCGATCGCGTCGCCGAGGAGCGCCGTCGCGAGCGCCGTCGCCGGCACGAAGTGCGCGTCGTCCGCGCTCGCCACCTGTGCGATCGCCTCCTCCATCCGGCCGGGCGAGAGGTCGAGGTTCGGGTTCGTCGCGAAGTCGGCGGTCGGCGCCACGTGGTCGTTCGCGACGACCGCCGTGCGCCCCTTCGCCATCTTCGAGAGCGCGTCGGGCCCGCTCGCGACGACGATGTCGCAGCCGAGCACGAGGTCCGCCGCGCCCGCGGCGAGGCGCGTCGCGTGCAGCTGGTCGGGGCGGTCGGCGACGCGCACGTGGCTCGTGACCGGGCCGTTCTTCTGCGCGAGCCCCGTGACGTCGAGGCAGGTGACGCCCTTGCCCTCGAGGTGCGCGGCCATGCTGACGAGCGCGCCCACCGTCACGACGCCCGTGCCGCCGATGCCGGTGACGAGCACGTTGAACGGCGTGCTCGTGTCGGGCGGCGCGGGCAGCGGGAGGCCGGCGAAGACCGCGTCGTCGCCCGTGTCCGCCGACTCGGTCGCCGCCTTGCGCAGCGTCGCGCCGTACACCGACAGGAAGCTCGGGCAGTGGCCCTTCACGCACGAGAAGTCCTTGTTGCACGTGCTCTGGTTGATGCGGCGCTTGCGCCCGAACTCGGTCTCGACGGGCTCGACGCTGATGCAGTTGCTGACGACGCTGCAGTCGCCGCAGCCCTCGCACACGCGCTCGTTGATGACGACGCGGCGGTCGGGGTCGGGGAACTGTCCGCGCTTGCGCAGGCGGCGCGCCTCGGCCGCGCACGTCTGGTCGTAGACGATGGCCGTGACGCCGTCGACCGCGCGCAGCTGCTTCTGCACGAAGTCGAGCCGGTCGCGGTGGAAGGTCTCGACGCCGGGCGGGAGCGAGCCGGCCGGGTACTTGTCCGGCTCCGGGCTCACGACGACCACCTTCGCGACGCCCTCGGCCACGAGCTGGCGCGCGATCTGCGGCGCGGTGATCGCGCCGTCCATCGGGTGGCCCTCGATCGGCTGGCCGCCCGTCATCGCGACCGCGCCGTTCACGAGGATCTTGTACGTGATCTTCGAGCCGGCGGCGACGTTCGCGCGGATGGCGAGGTAGCCGCTGTGGAAGTAGGTGCCGTCGCCCATGTTCTGGAAGACGTGGTCCATCCCGATGAACGGAGCGAGCCCGGGCCACGTCGCGCCTTCGCCGCCCATGTGCGTCGTCGACACGGTCCGCCGCTCGGGCATCCACGCGACCATGCCGTGACAGCCGATGCCGCCGAACGCGATCGAGCCGTCGGGCACGACGGTCGACGTGTTGTGCGGGCAGCCCGAGCAGAACGCGGGGCGGCGCGTGAGGCCGCCGCCCGCGATCGTCGGCAGCGGGACGATCTGCGCGCCGCGCGCATCGGCGACGAGCTCGGGCGCCGCGCGCCCGAGCCAGCGGCGCAGCGCGGTGACCACGTCGCCGGGCGAGAGCTCGCCGACGTCCGAGACGAGCGGCGCGCCGTCCGCGTCGCGCTTGCCGAGGAGCCGCGGGCGCTCGCCGGCGGGCAGGTCGTAGAGCACGCGCGCGAGCTGCTCCTCGAGGAACGCGCGCTTCTCCTCGACGACGAGCACCTCTTCGTGTCCGGCGCAGAAGGCGCGCGCGTTCACGGGCTCGAGCGGCCACGCGAGCGCGACCTTGTAGATCGACAGGCCGAGGTCGGCCGCCTTCTGCTCGTCGATGCCGAGCTCCTCGAGCGCCTGACGCACGTCGAGGTAGGCCTTGCCCGTCGTCACGATGCCGACGCGCTTGCGCGGTGCGGCGATCGGCGTGCGGTCGAGCCCGTTCGCGCGCACGAAGGCCTGCACGGCGGGGAGGCGCTGGTGGAAGAGCCGCTGCTCGACGCCGAGCAGCCCGCCCGTCACGAAGCCGATGTTGAGCCCGCCCGGCGGCAGCGCGAAGTCGTCGGGGAGCGCGACGCGCACGCGGTCGTGGCCCACGTCGACGGACGCGCCGCTCTCGACGGTGTCCGTCAGGCACTTCATCGCGACCCACGCGCCCGAGTAGCGCGACAGCTCGAAGCCAAAGATCCCGAAGTCGAGGTAGTCCTGCACGCTCGCCGGGTTGAGCACGGGCATGCCGAGGTGCACGAGCGCCTGCTCGCTCTGGTGCGCGATCGACGACGACTTCGCGCCCGGGTCGTCGCCGCAGAGCGCGAGCACGCCGCCCTTCGGCGCCGCGCCCGCGTAGTTGCCGTGCTTGAGCGCGTCGCACGAGCGATCGACGCCCGGGCCCTTGCCGTACCAGATGGCGAAGACGCCGTCGTACTTCGGCGTGTCGAGCAGGTTCGCCTGCTGCGAGCCCCACACCGCCGTGGCGGCGAGGTCCTCGTTGAGCCCGGGCTCGAAGCGCACGTGGTGCTGCTCGAGGTGCTTCTTCGCCTGCCAGAGCGCGAGGTCGTAGGTGCCGAGCGGCGAGCCGCGGTAGCCCGAGATGAAGCCCGCCGTGTCGAGGCCGGCGGCCGCGTCGCGCTCGCGCATCATGAGCGGCAGGCGCACGAGCGCCTGCACGCCGGTGATGTAGATGCGGCCCTCGGCGCGCGTGTACTTGTCGTCGAGGGCGTAGTGGGCGTCGAACTGGGGCGATGCGCTGCTCACGAAGGCTCCTGGTTGCGTCGCGCGCGCGGGCGCCGGCGGGCGGCCGGCAACGATAGCGGCGGCGGAGAGGCCGGGCCGCACGAGCGCGCGTCCGCGCCTCCTACAGCCCGCCGCGCCGCCACGGCCCCGCGATCGCGCACGTGATGCCCGGCTCCTGCAGGTTCACGAACAGCCAGCGCGCCGCGCCGCGCACGGGCGGCGCGAAGCACGCGCCCGTGAGCTCGGAGCTGCGGAAGTCGCCCGCGAAGCCGCGCTCGCCGGCCAGCACGGCGTTGCCGCGCGCGAGCGCGAAGAGGTCGCCGCCGCGCGTGAGCCCGAGCAGGCGGTCGCTGCCCGCGCCGTCCTCGCACAGCACGGCGCCGCCGCCCGGGCTCGCCGTCACGTTGTCCGGGCTCTCGAGGTCGGCCGCGGACGCGGATTCGTAGACGAGCCGCAGCGTCTGCGCGCGCGGGTCGAGCTCGAAGACCTGCCCGAGGCCCGCCGCGCCGCCCGCCGTCGCCGTGAACAGGAAGCGCCCGCGCACGCGCCAGATGCCCTCGCCGCGCACGAAGCGCGCGCCGCCGCGCGCGCGGCCCTGCAGGTACACGGCGCTCGCGGCGACCGCGTTGCGGTCGCCGGGCGGGTCGGGGAGGTCGATGTCGACCCAGTCGACGTCGAGCGGCACGCCGGCCGGGACGCCGCGCGCCGTGTCGGCCGCGGGCGCGTCGCGCAGCGCGAGCATCTGCAGGCGGCCGGCGTCGAGCCGCCCGCGCGCATTCGGCAGGAAGCGGTAGAGCCCGGACGCGCCGGCGTCCTCCGTCAGGTAGGCCGCGCTCCCGTCCGCCTCGAACGCGACCGCCTCGTGCGCGAAGCGGCCCATCGCGCGCAGCGGCTGCGCGCTCGCGCGCCCGTGCGCGGGCACCTCGAAGCAGAAGCCGTGCTCGCGCAGGAGCGCCCCGTTGCCCGGGCCGTCGGTCGTCTCCTCGCAGGAGACCCAGCTTCCCCACGGCGCGATGCCGCCCGCGCAGTTGCGCAGCGTGCCGGCGAGGCTCGCCCACGCGGCGCCGAAGCGGCCGGCGCGCGGGTCGAAGACGACGTGGGTCGTGCCGCCACCGGCCTGCGCGTCGTAGAGCGGGGCGCGCGCGGAGAGCGGCGCGCCCGCGCTGCGCTCGTGGTTGCGGACGAGCACGAGGCGGCCGCGCCGCGCGCGGAAGCAGCCGATGCCGTCGGGGCGGTCGGGCGCGGTCTCGCCATCCTCCATGGGGTCGCCCGTCCACGCGCCGCTGACGAGCCGGAAGCCGGCGGGAAGCTCGAGCAGCGCGGCGCCCGTCGTCTCGTCGGGCGTCGGCGCGAGCGGGCCGAACCCGGGCGGGCCGAGCGCGGTCGGGCCCGCGCCCGCGGCGAGCGCCTCGAAGGGCGAGAGCGGCGCGGCGGCGAGCGCGCCGGCGGCCGCGCCGGCGCGCAGGAAGGCGCGGCGCGACAGGGGGCGCACGGCCTAACGAGCCTCGCCGAGCGGGGCGTCCGTCACCTCGACGACGTTGCCCGTCGGGTCGCGGAGCACGACGCGGCGGATGCCGTGCGCGTCCGTGCCCGGCCCGAAGTCGAAGCGGGCCCCGGCCGCGCGCAGCCGCTCGACCGAGGCGTCGAAGTCGGCCGTGAAGACGGCGAAGTGCGGCGGAAAGCTCGGCGAGCGCGGCGGCGCGTAGCCCTTCGCCTCGAAGACGTGGAGCTCGGTCGCGCCGAGCCGGTACCAGGCGCCCGGCACGGCGACCTCGGGCGGGCGCGGGATCTCCTCGAGCCCGAGCGCGCCCCCGTAGAAGCGGCGGGCGGCCTCGGCGTCGCCGACGCAGACGGCGACGTGGTGGCAGGCGGCGATCGGGCCGGGCGCGGCGGGCCGGTCGGCGGCGGCGGACGGGCGGTCGGGCATGCGCGCACCGTCTCACGCGCGGACGGCGCTGGCAAGACGCTCTATCCTGCGCGCGCCGTCGACCCGAGGGAGGCCGCCTCGACCGTGCGATTCTCGTTCAGCGAAGCGATGTGCGACCCGGCCCAGTACGTCCCGCTCGCGCGCGCCTGCGAGCGGGCGGGCATCGACACCTTCAACGTCCCCGACTCGATCTTCTACCCCGAGCACGCGGACGACATCTATCCGTACACGCCGGACGGCAAGCGCGCGTTCCTCGAGGACAAGCCGTTCATCGAGCCGTTCACGCTCGTGCCCGCGCTCGCCGCCGTGACCGAGAAGCTCCTGTTCGCGACGTTCGTGTACAAGCTGCCGATCCGGCAGCCGGTGCTCGTCGCGAAGGGGCTCGCGTCGGTCGCCGTGATGTCGAACGACCGCTTCAAGTTCGGGGTCGGCCTCTCGCCGTGGCCGCAGGATTTCGCGGGCTGCGGCCAGGACTGGAAGAGCCGCGGCAAGCGCATGGACGAGATGATCGAGATCATCCGCGGCCTGCTGCGCGGCGACTTCTTCTCCTACGAGAGCGAGCACTACTCGATCCCGTCGATCAAGATCGACCCGGTGCCGCGCAAGCCGGTCAAGTTCCTGATCGGCGGCCACGCGGACGCGGCGCTGCGGCGCGCGGCGCGCATCGGGGACGGCTGGATGATGGCGGGCTTCGACGCCGACCTCCTCCACCGCCAGCTCGACACCCTGAACCGGTATCTCGACGAGTACGGGCGCGACCGCTCGGACTTCGAGATCCACGTGATCCCGCTCGGGGCAAAGGGTCCCGACGACTTCCAACGGCTCGCGGACAAGGGCGTCACCGACATCCTCGTCGGCGCCCGCAACTCGTATGCGGACGACCGCATGACGCTCGAACAGAAGGTCGAATGGATCGAACGGTTCGGCGCAAACGTCCTCTCGAAGATCCGCTGACCGCGCCCGCGAAGGCCGCGCTCCGCGCCTTCGACCCGGACCGCGACTACCCAGCGATTCGCCGCTGCTTCGTCGAGCTGCAGGAGACGGAGCGCGCGCTCGACCCCGCGATGCCCGCCGGCGAGGACGTCGCCGACGCGTACCTCGCGCTGCTGTTCGAGCGCTGCCGCGAGTTCGCGGGTGCGGTGATCGTCGCCGAGGTCGACGGGGAGGTCGCGGGCTACGCCGCGGTGTGGACGCGCTTCGTGTCCGACGAGCCCGACGACGACCCGCGCGCGCACGGACACCTGGCCGACCTCGTCGTCGCCGCGCCGTATCGCGCCCGCGGCATCGGACGCATGCTGCTGCGCGCGGCCGAGGACCGCGTGCGCGAGGCCGGCGTTCCCGTCTTCTGTCTGGGCGTCAAGGCGGGCAACGACCCCGCGCTCGCGCTGTACGCGTCCGAGGGGTTCCGCGAGACGGAGCTCGTGCTCGTGAAGTCGCTGCACCCGCCCGCGCCGCGGCGCCGGCCCGCGCGGCGGCGCGCTCAGTAGCCGCGCAGCGCCGCATAGCGACGGCGGTGGAAGCCGCCGTCGCCGAACGTGCGCTGCTGCACGCGGAACCGCTTCAGGAAGAGCCCGATGTCCTCCTCGTCGGTGACACCGATGCCGCCGTGCATCTGCACGCCTTCGGCGCCGACGAGCTGGAGCGCGTCGTCGAGCTTCGCCTTCGCGGCCGAGACGGCCGCCGGCGCGTCGTCGCGGCCCTCGTCGAGCGCGCGCAGCGCGTCGAGCGCGAGCGACTTCCCGAGCTCGATCTCGATGTACATCCTCGCCGCGCGGTGCTTGAGCGCCTGGAAGCTCCCGATCGGCACGCCGAACTGCTCGCGCACCCGGAGGTAGTCGAGCGTCCTGGCGAAGGCGGCCTCGGCGCCGCCGAGCATCTCGCTCGCGAGCGCGGCGGTCGCGCGGTCGAGCGCGGCGTCGAGGGCCGCGGCCGCGCCGCCCGGGTCGCCGAGCACGCGGTCCGCCGCGACGGCGACGCCGTCGAGCTCGACGGTCGCGGCGTTGCGGCCGTCGACCATGAGCGTGCGCTTCACGGTGAGCCCCGGCGCGCCGGCGTCGACGACGAACAGCCCGAGGCCGTCGCGGTCCGTCTCGCCGCCCGCCGTGCGCGCGACGACGACGATCGCGTCGGCGACGTGGCCGTCGAGCACGAAGTGCTTGCGTCCGCGGAGCGCGAAGCCCGCGCCGTCGCGCTCGGCGCGCGCCGCGACGCGGTGCGGGGCGTGGTGGGGCCCTTCCTGCACCGCGCCGGCGAGCAGCACGCCTCCCGCGCAGAGCGGCGCGAGCCAGCGCTCGCGCTGCGCGTCGTCGCCCGCGAGCGCGACGAGCGCGCCGCCGAGCGCGGTCGTCGCGAGGAGGGGCGAGGCCGCGAGCGTGCGCCCGCACTCCGCCATCACGACGCCGAGCTCGGCCCAGCCGAGCCCCGCGCCGCCGAAGCGCTCCTCGAACGGGATGCCCGCCCAGCCGAGCTCGGCCATCTCCTTCCACACGGCGCGCGAGAAGCCGTCGGGGTCGGCGGTGTCGCGCAGCCGCCGCAGCTCGGCGACGGGGGCGCGCTCGTCGAGGAAGCCGCGCGCGCTCTCGCGCAGCAGCTCCTGCTCTTCGGTCGGGGCGAGGGACATGGGGCGTCGGACCTCTCGGGCGCGCGGTCGCGCGATGCTAGTCGGGCAGGCCGAGCACGCGCTTGGCGATGATGTTGAGCTGGATCTCGGAGCTGCCGCCCTCGATCGAGTTGGCCTTCGAGCGCAGCCACTGCCGGGTGAGCGCGAGCTCGTCGGCGTCGAACCCGTCGCCCTCCCAGCCGAGGCCCTGGCTGCCCAGGATCTCGAGCGCGAGCTCGTGGCGCGCCTTGTTCGTCTCGGTCGCGACGTACTTGAAGATCGACGACGCGGTGCCGACCTCGCCGCCCGCGCGCGCCTCGTCCTGGCTGCGGCGCACCGTCGCGCCGAGCGCGCGCTGCTCGATCTCGACGTGCGCGATCGCCTCGCGCAGGCGCGCGTCGGCGACGCGGCCGCCGTCGTCGCCGAGGTAGCGCTTGCCGAGCTCGCCGAGCGAGACGGCGCGCTGCGCGCGCGGTGCGCCGACGCCGCTGATCGACTGCCGTTCGAACTGGAGCAGGCGCTTCCCGATCGTCCAGCCCTGGCCGGGCTTCCCGACGAGGTCGCGCTTCTCGACGCGCGCGTTCTCGAAGAACGTCTGGCAGAACGGCGACGAGCCGCTGATCAGCTTGATGGGGCTCGTGCGCACGCCGGGCTGGTCCATGTCGACGAGCACGAAGCTGATGCCCTCGTGCTTGCTCGCCTTCGGGTCGCTGCGCACGAGGCAGAAGATCCAGTCGGACTTGTCCGCGTACGAGGTCCAGATCTTCTGCCCGTTCAGCACGTAGTGGTCGCCGCGGTCCTCGCAGCGCGTCTGCAGCGAGGCGAGGTCGGAGCCCGCGCCGGGCTCGCTGTACCCCTGGCACCAGCGGATCTCGCCGCGCGCGATCTTCGGGACGTGCTCGCGCTTCTGCTCCTCGGTGCCGAACTCGAGCAGCGTCGGGCCGAGCATCGTGATGCCGATGTTGGTGTGCGGCGGGCGCGCCTCGATGCGCGCCATCTCCTGCGCGAGGACGCGCGCCTGCGCGGTCGAGAGGCCCCCGCCTCCGTACTCCTTCGGCCAGGTCGGCACGGTGAAGCCGCGCTCGGCCATGACGTGCATCCAGCGCTCGCCGTCCTCGCGCGGCTCGAAGAACTCGCGCCGGCGGCCGCCCCAGTTCGCGGTGGCCATCAGGTCGATCGGCCCGCGCATCGTCGCCGGGCAGTGCTCTTCGAGGAAGGCGCGCACCTCGGCGCGGAACGCCTCGAGGTCGGAAGGGGAGTCGGAAGGCATGTTAGGCTCCGCCCCGCCGCCGCTCGCGTGCGGCGCGGGCCGGCGCAGTCTACACGAGCGCGCCGGGCCGCCCGCGCGGCCGCGCAGCGCCCGCTCGCCGGCGCTCCGTCCTCCTAGCCCTCGATCTCGAAGACCGCGGCGATCTCGACGGCCACGCCGAACGGCAGCTCGTTCGTCCCCACCGCGAAGCGCGCGTGGCGGCCCGCGTCGCCGAAGACGTCGACCATCAGGTTCGAGGCGGCGTTGATCACGGCCGGCTGCTCGCCGAAGCCGGGCGCGGAGCGGACGAACCCCTGGATCTGCACGCAACGCCGCACGCGGTCGAGGTCGCCTCCGCACGCCGCGCGCACCTGCGCGATCACGCCGAGCGCGCACGCGCGCGCCGCGGCCTCGCCCTGCGCGCGCGTGAGGTCGGCGCCGACCGTCCCCTGGTAGGCGAGCCGGCCGTCCTCGAACGGCACCTGGCCCGAGACGAACACGAGATCGCCCGTGCGGACCCACGGCACGTAGTTGGCGGCCGGAGCGGGTGCCTCGGGAAGCTGGATGGCGAGGTCGGCGAGGCGGCGGTCGATGCGCGAGGACACGGGGCTCTCCTTGGCACTCGCGCGCGGCGGCGCGCGGCGGGCGGGCGGCGCCGCGCGCCGCCGCGCGGGTCAGAGGAAGTCGGGGTCGACGCCGGGCACGTCGGCGTCGAACGGCGCGGCGAGCGCGAGCGTTCCCGCGCCGTGCGCGGCGAGCCGCGAGGCCAGGCCCGCGAAGTGCGCGGGCCACGCGTCGCGCACGTCGCCCGCGACGAAGCAGAGCACGAGCAGGCGCTGCCCGAGGCCGGGCGGCTCGGGGAAGTCGGCGGGCCACTCGGGCGGCTTCGGCATCAGTGCGAGCACGACGGCGAGCTCGGCCGGCGAGCCCGCGAGCAGCGCGGGCAGCGCGCGCTCGCGGAGCGCGCTCTCGAGCCCGGCGAGCGGCTGGCCGGGCGCGCAGTCGACCCACGCGGCGACGAGCCCCGCATAGCGATGGTCGAGCGCGAGCTCGGGCGGCACGCCGTCCGGGTCGCGCCGCACGCTGCCTGCGTGCCGGTAGCGGTGCGTGAAGAGGTGGTCGCGGTGCGGGAACGACTCGCCGCGCGCGCGCTGCGCCTCCATGCTCGCGGCGACGAAGCGCTGCTGCTCGTCGAGCGCGCCCTGCTGGACCCAGAAGGTCGACAGGTGCGTGCCGCGCGCCGCGTCGCCGCCGATCGGGTTGGCGCCGCGCGGCTCGCGCAACGCGCGCAGGTCGGGCGGCGCGATCCACAGGCGCGCGGCGAGCGTGCCCGGCGCGCACACGCCCGCGCGATAGAGGTGGTCGCGCGCGTACCAGCGGTGGAAGGCGCGCTCGTGGCCCGCGTGCGGCTCGAGGAAGCCGACGAGCGCGTGGCCGAGCTCGACGGGCGGGACGTCCGCCACGTCAGCGCGCGCCCGCCGCGGGCGCGGCGCGCGGCCGGAAGTAGGGCAGGGTGATCGCGTCGCTCGCGCGGTGGAACGCGACCTCGACGGGCATGCCGATGCGCACGTCGTCGGGCGCGACGTCGACGAGGTTGGTCAGCATGTGGGCACCCTCTTCGAGCGCGACGATCGCGACCACGTAGGGCGCGCGGAACTCGGGCCGCTGCGGCCGGTGCACGACGCTGAAGCTGTAGACCTCGCCGCGCCCGGAGACGCGCGTCCACTCGAGCGCCTCGGTGAAGCACGCCGTGCAGACGGGCTGCGGAATGAACTCGAGCGCGCCGCACGCGGTGCAGCGCTGCACGCGCAGCTCGCCCTCGCGGCAGCCGTCCCAGTGCGGCTGCGAGAGCGGCGTCGGCCGCGGGAGCGGCGTTCCTTCGTGGGGCCTCGTCGGTGTCGTCGCGTCGCTCACGGCCGCTCCGTTCCCAGCATCATGACGTCGCAGAAGAGCGCGCCCGCGCCGCCGTTGCTCGCCATCGCGACCTTCGCCTCCGGCACGCGGAGCGCGTCCGGCACGTCGCCGCGAAGCTGCTTCACGGCGGCGATCGGCTTCTGCAGCAGCTGCGCGAGGCCCGCGTGGCTGAACGAGAGGAGGCCGCCGTTCGTCGCGACGGGCGTCGCGCCGTCGATGCGCACCTGGCCGTCGAGCACGTAGTCGGCGGCCTCGCCCTCCTTGCAGAAGTCGAACGCCTCGAGCTGGCGGATGACTTCGAACGAGAACGGGTCGTAGAGCTCGAGCACGTCGACGTCGCGCGGGCCGAGCCCGCTCTGCGCGTAGCAGAGGCGCGCCGCGCGCCGGCCGACGGTGCCGTAGCGGTCCCAGACCGGCGCCGTCACGTACGACATGCCCTGACGGTCGGTCGAGCCGCCGAGCACGAAGACGGGCGTCGCGTCGAGGTCGCGCGCGCGCTCGGCCGTCGTCAGCACGAGCGCGGCGCCGCCCTCCGAGTTGATGCAGCAGTCGAGCAGGTGGAAGGGCGACGCGACCATGCGCGACTGCAGCACCGTCTCGCGCGACACCTCCTTGCCGTACATCACGGCCTCGGGGTTCAGGGCGCCGTTGCTGCGGATCGCGGCGGCGACCTCGGCGAGCGCTTCCTGCGGCGTGCCGTACAGGTGCATGTGGCGCTGCGCGATCAGCGCGAACTCGGCGGCGGTGTAGAGCCCCCAGCACTCGACGAACTCGTTCGTCGGGCGCGTCCACGACACGGTGGCCGAGTGGTCGGTGTACTCGCCGCACTGCACGCTCGCGACGAGCGCGGTGTGGCACTGGCCCGTCGCGATCGCGGCCGCGGCCTCGAGCACGCCGCCGATGCCCGGCTCCTGGCCCGTCCAGCACGGCTGCTTGCCGAGCAGGTGGGCGCCCTCGCGCGAGCTGAGCCGCCAGACCCAGCTGTGCGCGTTCACGCCGTCGACGTCCGTCGGCGCGAGGCCCGCGTTCGCGAGCGCGCCGCGCATGGCGTCGACGAGCAGCGCGGGCTCCGTCCAGCCCGTGAGCTTCTTGGCCTGCGGCGTGTCGTAGACGCCGACGATCGCGACGTCGTGGAGGGGGTTGCGGGCCGGCGTGCTCGCCATGCGGGGTCGCGGCTCCTCGGTTCCCGGTCGACACCGCTGTCGGCCGGCGCGTACCCTACCACCGCGCGCGCCCCGAGCCGCCCCCGTCGACGCAGATCGATCGCCGCCCCCGGGCGGCGCTGCGCCGGCGCGCGGGAACAGCGAGGCCGATCGAATGCCCAAGTCCGCATGGCTGACCGAAGCGCTCCACGAGTACCTCGTCGCGCACAGCGACCCCGACGACGACCTGCTCCGCGAGCTCACGGCCGAGACGAAGCGCAGCGTCGAGGGGCTGTGGCTGATGGAGATCGCGCCCGAGCAGGGCGCGTTCATGCAGATGCTCGTCGCGATCTCGGGCGCGCGGCGCGCCGTCGAGGTCGGCACGTTCACCGGCCACTCGTCGATCTCGATCGCGCGCGGGCTGCCCGACGACGGGCGGCTCCTGTGCCTCGACACGAGCGAGGAGTGGACGGCGATCGCGCGGCGCTACTGGGCGAAGGCGGGCCTCGAGCACAAGATCGAGCTGCGCCTCGGGCCCGCGGTCGACGCGCTGCGCGCGCTCCCGCGCGAGCCGCTCTTCGACTTCGCCTTCATCGACGCCGACAAGCCGAACTACCCCGTGTACTACGAGGAGATCCTCGCGCGCATGCCGCAGGGCGGCCTCGTCGTGTGCGACAACGTGCTGTGGATGGGCGCGGTGGTCGACCCGGCGGCGCAGGACGAGCAGACGAAGGCGATCCGCGCGTTCAACGACCTCGTCGCCGCGGACGCGCGCGTGTCGACGTCGATGATCCCGGTGGGCGACGGGCTCCTGCTCGCGCGCAAGCGCTAGCGCGGGAGGCGGCCTCGTGGCGATCGAGCCGTTCCGCATCGCGATCCCCGAGGCCGACCTCGACGATCTGCGCGTGCGGCTCGCTCGCGCGCGCCTCCCGGACGACCTCGAGGACGCCGGCTGGCGCTACGGCATGCCGAGCTCGGCGCTGCGCGACGTGCTCGCCTACTGGCGCGACGGCTACGACTGGCGCGCGCAGGAGGCGCGGCTCGCCGCGTTCCCGCAGTTCACGACCGAGGCGGCGGGCGAGCGCGTGCACTTCTTCCACGTGCGCTCGCCCGAGCCCGACGCCGTTCCGCTCGTGCTGACGCACGGCTGGCCGGGCTCGCCGGTCGAGTTCCTCGGCGTGATGGGCCCGCTCGCCGACCCGCGCGCGCACGGCGGCGACCCGGCCGACGCCTTCCACGTCGTGTGCCCGTCGATGCCGGGCTACGGCTTCTCGGGCCCGACGACGCGGCCGGGCGTCGACGTGCACCGCGTCGCCGACGCGGTCGCCGCGCTGATGCGGCAGCTCGGCTACGAACGCTATGTCGCGCAGGGAGGCGACTGGGGCGCGCTCGTCACGCGCCGGCTCGGCGAGGCCTACGCCGACCGGCTGCTCGGCGTGCACCTCAACATGGGCTTCGCGATGCCCGACGACCTCGCCGCGCCCGAGGCGTGGGAGGGCGTGACGGACGAGGAGAAGGCCGCGTTCGCCGAGGCGGGCGCGCGCATCGCCGACGGCACGGGCTACATGGCGATCCAGAGCACCAAGCCGAACACGCTCGGCCTCGGGCTCAACGACTCGCCCGCCGGGCTCGCGGGCTGGATCCTCGAGAAGTTCCACGCCTGGAGCGACCTGCGCCCGGACGGGCGGCTCGAGAGCGTGTACGCGCTCGACGATCTGCTCACCAACGTGATGCAGTACTGGTGGACGGGCACGGCGGCGTCGGCCGCGCGCCTCTACTGCGAGAGCGCGCGCGCCGGCACCGCCGCGACCGACCCGTGGCGCGGCCGCGTCGACGTGCCGACCGGCTTCGCGCGCTATCCGCGCGAGCTCCTGCAGACGCCGCGCGCGTGGATGGAGCGGCGCTACCGGCTCGTGCACTTCGCACAGATGGAGCGCGGCGGGCACTTCGCCGCGTTCGAGCAGCCCGAGGCGTTCGTGCGCGACCTGCGCGCATTCGCGCGCATCCTGCGACAGGAGACCCCGTCATGAAGCTCGAAGACATGATCCTCGTGAGCGTGGACGACCACGTCGTCGAGCCGCCCGACATGTGGGACGGCGTGCTGACGCCCGAGTGGAAGGCGAAGGCGCCGAAGCTCGTGCACAAGCCCGACGACACCGACGTGTGGCTGTTCAACGGCCAGCAGATCCCGAACGTCGGGCTGAACGCCGTCTCCGGCCGGCCGCCCGAGGAATACGGAATGGAGCCGACGGCGCTCTCGCAGCTGCGCCCCGGGCACTACGACGTCGACGAGCGCGTCCGCGACATGAACGCGGCGGGCATCCTCGGCTCGATGTGCTTCTCGTCCGTGCCGGGCTTCTGCGGCCAGCTCTTCGCGCGCCAGGACGACAAGACGCTCGCGCGCACCATGACCCAGGCCTACAACGACTGGCACATCGACGGCTGGTGCGGCGCGCATCCCGGCCGCTTCATCCCGCTCGCGCTCCCGATGCTGTGGGACCCGAAGGCGATGGCCGAGGAGGTCCGGCGCGTCGCGCGGAAGGGCTGCCATGCGGTCACGTTCCCGGACAACCCCGTCGGCCTCGGCTTCCCGTCGCTGCACAACGACTACTGGGAGCCCTTCTGGAAGGCGTGCTCGGACGAGGGCGTGATCGTCGCGATCCACATCGGCTCGGGCACGGGCATGAACTTCAGCGAGCCCGAGGCGCCGGTCGAGATCATGATCGCGTCGACGCCGATCTCGCTCTTCTCGTGCGCCACCGAGTGGGTCTTCAGCAACGTGCTGCGCCGCCATCCCGACCTGCGCATCGCGCTCTCGGAGGGCGGCATCGGCTGGGTGCCGTACTTCCTCGAGCGCGTCGACTACGTCTACGAGCACCACCACAAGTGGACGCACCAGGACTTCGGCGGCGAGCTCCCGAGCGACGTCTTCCGCCGCCACTTCGTGACGTGCTTCATCGACGACGCGGTCGGCGTGCGCGACCGCGATCTCGTCGGGCTCGAGACCATCACGTGGGAGTGCGACTACCCGCACAGCGACTCGACCTGGCCCGACGCGCCGGAGCGGCTGTGGCGGTCGATGGAAGGCGTTCCGAAGGCCGAAGTCGACGCGATGACGCACCTGAATGCGATGCGCCACTTCCGCTACGACCCCTTCGCGCACGTCCCGCGCGAGCAGGCGACGGTCGGCGCACTGCGCGCGCAGGCGTCGGGCGTCGACCTCTCGCTCAAGTCGGCGGGCGGCGCGGCGCCGGCGCCGGCCGACGCGCCGTTCGTCACCATCGCGCACGTCATGAAGCAGCTCGCGACCGCCTTCGCGACGCCCTTCGAGAGCGACGCGTCGAAGCCGGCGGGCGGCGCGGACGCCGCCGCGACGGCCGCGAAGCACTGGAACGTGAAGACGAAGTAGCCGCGCCGCACGCGGCGCGCGCCGGCCGCGCCGCGCCCTCAGAGCCCGAGCGGGCGGTTCATGAAGCGCTTCGCCTTCGGCGACCAGAACCAGCCGGCGCCGGCCTTGCTGCCGCCGTCGACCGGCACGTTGTGGCCAGTGACGTAGGTCGAGAGGTCGGACGCGAGGAAGAGCGCGACGCGCGCCGTCTCCTCGGGCCAGCCGAGCCGGCCGACCGGCGCCCACGACTCCCACAGGTGCTCGTGCTCCTCCCAGCCCGCGATGTAGTCGACCTGCGGCGTCTGCGTGAGGTCGGGGCCGACGCCGTTCACGCGGATGCCCTTGCGTCCGTAGGCGACGGCGAGGCACGTCGTGAAGTGCGCGATCGCGGCCTTCATCGAGCCGTAGACGGGCTCGCCCGGGTAGCCGCGCATGCCCTCGACGGAGTGCACGTTCACGATCGACCCGCGGCGCCGGTCGATCATGCACGGCAGGAACGCGCGCGTGACGGCGTAGAAGTGGAGCTGGTTCACGCGGAACATCGCGTCCCACGATTCGGGCGTCGACTCGTGGAACGGCACGAGCGGCCGGTAGTCGCCGACGTTGTTGACGAGCACGTCGATCGCGCCGTGCCGGTCGAGCACGGCCTCGCGGAGCCGCTCGACGTCGGCGAGCTCGCGGACGTCGACCACGTGCGCGCGCGCGGCGCCGCCCGAAGCCTCGATCTCCTTCACCTTCGCCTCGGCGCGGGCGGGGTCGATCTCCGCGATCTCGACGCGCGCGCCGTGCGCGGCGAACAGGCGCGCGATCGCGCCGCCGATGCCGTCGCCGCCGCCGGTCACGACGGCGACCCGGCCGTCGAGCAGCTTCGACCAGTCGTCGATGCGCGGAACGTCGCTCTCTCGCTGCGTCGTCATGGCGATGCCTCCCGCGCGCATCCTAGACCCGCGCGCGCGGCGCGCGGGTACACTGCGCCCCCCCGCGTACGCCCGGCGCGCCGGGGGCGGTGCGCGCCGGCGCCCGCGCGGTCGCCGGGACGAGGAGCAGGAGCGAGATGCAGATCGAGAACGCACGGGCCGTCGTCGTCGGCGGCGCATCGGGAATGGCGCGCGCGACCGCCGAGCTGCTCGCGCAGGGCGGAGCGAAGGTCGCGGTGCTCGACCTCCCGGCGTCCGAGGGAGCGAGCGTCGCGAAGCAGATCGGCGGCTCGTTCTTCGCCGTCGACATCACGGACGAGGCGAGCGTCGCGGCCGCGATCGCGGGCGCGGCGGACGCGCTCGGCGGCATCGACGTCGGCGTCAACGTCGCGGGCGGCGGGATCGCGAAGCGCACGCTCACGAAGGAAGGGCCGCACCCGCTCGCCGACTTCCGGCGCGTCGTGGACCTGAACCTCGTCGCGACCTTCGACCTGCTGCGGCTCGAGGCCGACGTCATGAGCCGCAACGAGCCCAACGCCGACGGCGAGCGCGGCGTCATCGTCAACACCGCGTCGATCGCGGCCTTCGAGGGGCAGATCGGCCAGGTCGCCTACGCCGCGGCGAAGGCCGGCATCGTCGGCATGACCTACGTCGCCGCGCGCGACCTCGGCTCGCTCGGCATCCGCGTCAACGCGATCGCGCCGAGCCTCTTCCAGACGGGCATCACGAAGCTCGTCCCCGAGGCGATGGCCGCCGCGCTCACGAAGGACGCCGCGTTCCCGAAGCGCATGGGAAAGCCCGGCGAGTACGCGCTGCTCGCGAAGGCGATCATCGAGAACCCGATGCTCAACGGCGGCACGATCCGCCTCGACGCCGGGCAGCGCTTCGCGCCGAAGTAGACGCGGCCCAGCATTCGCGCGGCGAGCTTCGACATCGACGACGTCGACGCCGACCCGGCGAAGCTCGAGGCCGAGCTCGCGCGCCTGCGGCGCGAAGACCCGGTGCACCTGGACGCGAAGAACGGCTTCTGGCTGCTCACTCGTCCCGCAGAGGTTCGCGCCGCGTAGAAGGACGCGGAGCGCTTCTCGTCGGGCACCGGCGGCCGCGCGGCATCGCGTCGAAGGCGTTCACGCTGCGCTGACGCGGTTGGGTGGGCGCGGGCCCAGCAATCGCCGCGCGCCGAGCGCCATCGTCGCCATCAGCGCGAGAAGCCCGACCAGCGGCAGCGCCGGCACCGCCGCGATCGCGAACCAGCCGGTGGTGTTGCCCGACGAGACCGAGTTGCCGGGATAGCCGATCGAGCTCCCGATCGCGTGGTTGTCCTTGACGTCGACCCAGTCGACGAGCTGCGTGCCCTGGAGGTCGATGTTCGCCTGCACGCCGTCGGTCTTGCTTCGGATCGCGAGAAGGTTGCCCGGCGCGCCGCTGATGTGCAGGTGCGTCGAGACCGTCTGCGTACTGCCCTCGGCGAACTGATAGGTCTTCGCCGTCGAGCTCGTGAGCGAGAGCGTCGAGAAGGTGCTGTCGCTCGAAATCGTGGCGGTCGTCACGCCGCATCCGTCGGCGAACGCGATCGTGCCCATGCTGGCGACGAAGGTGCCGGAGTTCGTCCAGTCGCCGGCGACCTGGAGCACGCCGGTGCCTCCGTCGATCGAGCCACCGGGCTGGACGACCACGTGACGCGCGGCATCGATCGAGCCGTTCGCGACGTCGAGTGCGCCCGCGATCGCGAGATCGGCGCAGCCGAGATCGAGGTTCGAGGTACCGAGCGCGAGCGCGCTGCCCGAACCCACGGTGAGATCGCTGGCGAGCGTCGTGCTGGGAGCCGCAGCGATGGCGAGGAGTGCGAGAGCGGCTGCGAGTCGGGGAGAGTGGTTCATCGCGAGGCTCCCTTCGCATGCGCGCGATCGCGCACGTCTTCGAGCTCGGCGACCCGGGACCGCAACCGAGCGATCTCCGCGCGCTGCTGCTGGACTTCGTTGAGCAAGAGCGCCGGCAGCACGTGGTACTTGACCGAGTAGGGCGAGCCGTCGGCGCCGGGCGCGACGAGCTCGGGTGCGATGTCGGCGACCTCCTCCGCGATCAGGCCGTACTGGAGCTCGCCGGACGCTTCCTTGCCGACGGTCTCCTCGGTGTAGTGGAAGACGACGGGGCGCAGCTTCATCAGCACGTCGCTCGCCGAGCCCATGTCGGCGACGTCGCGCTTGAAGCGGGCGGAGGAGGTCGTGGTGCCCAGCGTGCCCGAGGCGTTCACGAGCACGGCGATGCCGCCCGTCGAGGTTCGTCCGTGGATGCCGGCGATCGTGGCCTGGGTGTGGGTACCGAGGGTCCCGATCCGGATCTGGCCGCTCTCGGCCGCAGCACCCTGGTTCGCGAGGTAGATGTTGTTGCTTCCCGCGGTCAGACCGGCTCCGGCGGTGTACCCGACCGCGATGTTCGACGACCCGGACGTGAGCGAGTAGAGCGCGCCGTATCCCGCCGCGGTGTTGTTGGAGCCGGTCGTGTTCGAGCGAAGGGACTCCGCGCCCGCGGCGGTGTTCTTGGAGCCGGACGTGTTGTAGGCGAGGGCACCGCTTCCGGCGGCGGTGTTCTGGAAGCCGACCGTGTTCGAAGTCAGGGCGAGGAATCCCGAGCCCGTGTTGCGCGAGCCGTTCTGGTTGCTCTGCAGGGCCGCGTCTCCCAACGCGGTATTGCGAGTGCCCGTCGTGTTCAGGCCCATCGCGTACGTTCCGGTCGAGGTGTTGTAGTAGCCCGTGGTGTTCGAGCCCAGGGAACGGTGTCCCGTGGCCGTGTTGAAGAAGCCGGTCGTGTTGTGCTCGAGGGCGCGGGTTCCGAGCGCGGCGTTGCGATCGCCGCTGGTGTTGGCGGCGAGGGCGCGATATCCGAGGGCGGCGTTCCAGAAGCCCGTCGTGATCGCACCGAGTGCGGCTTCGCCGAACGCCGCGTTGGCGCCTGTGAATCCGGTGGTCGTCAGGCTTCCGGCACCCGCTCCCACGAACAGGTTGTGATTCCCGGTCGTGTGCACGAAGAGTGCGCCGTTGCGCGACAGGTTCCCGGTGGCTTCGTCGACGCGCAGGCGCTCGATCGCGCCCGTGTCGTCGCGCACGGAGAAGCCGGCTCCGGCGTCGAGCGTCGCGGTGAGATCGGCAGCGATACTGGGCGAGGCCAGCGCGATGCCCGCGCTGATGGAGACCGCGAGCAGGGTTGCCTGACCGGTGCGGGAGCGATCTCGCATGTCCATCCTCTCGCGTCCGGAGTTCCCGGCGGGCGACGCTCGTGAGTGGCTCGACCTGATGAAGAAGCCTAACCCGCGCGGCGATCGCGGTGGGACTCCATCACTCCCTTCCCGCGGACCCCTGCAGCGCCTCCAGCGCAGCGAGCCGGGCGAGCAGCTCTTCGATCGTGCGCTGCTGCTCGTCGTTGCGGAGCTCGGACTTCTGCAGCTCGTTGAGCAAGAGCGCCGGCAGCACGTGGTACTTGACCGAGTAGGGCGAGCCGTCGGCGCCGGGCGCGACGAGCTCGGGTGCGACGTCGGCGACCTCCTCGGCGATCAGGCCGTACTGCAGCTCGCCGCTCGCTTCCTTGCCGACGGTCTCCTCGGTGTAGTGGAAGACGACGGGTCGCAGCTTCATCAGCACGTCGCTCGCCGAGCCCATGTCGGCGATGTCGCGCTTGAAGCGGGCGGACGAGGTCGTGGTGCCCAACGTGCCCGAGGCGTTCACGAGCACGGCGATGCCGCCCGAGGACGTCGCGCCGTGGATTCCGGCGATGTGCGCGGCCGTCTGCGCACCGATCGTGCCGATCTTGATCTGCCGGCTCTCGCCGGCGACGCCTACGTTCCCGAGATAGATGTTCTCGATCCCGTTGGTCTGGAGGGCGCCCGCGTTCTGCCCGACCGCGATGTTGTAGGCGCCGGTGGTGTTGTTGGCCAGCGCTCGCCTGCCGACCGCGGTGTTGAAGCCCCCTGTGGTGTTGTTGAGCATCGATTGGAATCCCACCGCCGTGTTTCGGACGCCGATGGTGTTGTCGCGGAGGGCGTAGGCTCCCGCAGCGGTGTTGAAGAAGCCCGTGGTGTTCGCGACCAGCGATTGGAACCCGGCCGCGGTGTTGCTGTCGCCGGTGGTGTTGGAGTGCAGGGCACTGGTTCCACTCGCGGTGTTCCTGGCGCCGATCGTGTTGCTGCGTAGGGATTGGAAGCCCGACGCGGTGTTGTAGGAGCCGGTGCTGTTGTACCTGAGAGCGTTGGCTCCCGTCGCGGTGTTGTGGTTGCCCGTGGTGTTGGTGTAGAGCGCACTGCTTCCGGTCGCGGTGTTGTCGTTGCCGGTGGTGTTCAGGAACAGGGCGGTGCTTCCCGCGGCGGTGTTGTCGTTTCCCGAGCTGTTCAGCAGGAGCGCGGAGGCACCCGCCGCGGTGTTTCGCGAGCCCACGGAGTTGCTGGAGAGCGCTTGATGCCCGGCGGCGGTGTTGGCCTCGCCCGTTCCGTTCCCTTGCAGGGCGTTGACTCCCGCCGCGGTGTTGTGCCGGCCCGTGGTGTTGTATCGCAGCGCGTTGAATCCGGTCGCGGTGTTTCCGTAGCCCGAGGTGTTGAAGTGGAGCGCGTAGGCTCCCGCGGCGGTGTTCCCGAAGCCCGAGGTGTTCGCCGCGAGTGCGCTGGCGCCGATCGCCGCGTTGAGGCTGCCCGACGAGCTCGTGTTCCCGGATCCGGGCCCGACGAACACGCTGCTCGCACCGGTCGTGTGCACGAACAAGGCACCGTTGCGCGAGATGTTCCCGGTGGCCTCGTCGATGCGCAGGCGTTCGGCGGGCGGGCCGCCGTTCGTCTCGACGACGAAGTCTTCGGCGGCGCCGAGCGTGACCGTCACGTCGGCCGCACCGGTGCCTGGATGGAAGCAGGAGAGGAGGGCGAGCAACGAGATCGACCGAAGAGAACGACCCGCAAACGAACGAGCCGCCATGGGAGCCTCCGCGAGAACCCGCCGGCGCAATGCGGCGGGAACGACTGCCGCACCGCCTAGCTTACGGCGCGGGTGCCGCGGCCTGCCAGCCGCCTTCGCAGCAAGCGGGCGGTGGCTTGCCGCGCCGGCCCGCTCCCGGATAGCGTGCGCGGCAGCTTCGACGTAGCGACGGGTGAGCACGGGGCCTGCGCAAGTGGGCCGCGTCCGTGGAGATTTCGTCGCCGAGGGAGGAGCCGCGATGCGTGGCGAGGCCGGTGGCCGGATCGATGTCCTTCGCATGGGCATCTGTGTGGTCGCGATCGCTATCGGGGTCGGATGCGAGCGACCGGAAGCCGCACCGTCGCGGGCGGGCGATTCCGCTTCCGGCGGGGCCGGCGTCGTCGCGCGCGTCGACGGCTCGCCGATCACGGTCGACGACGTGAGCGGCGGCGGTCCGTGGTTCCGGGCCGGCGGCTCGCGCGCCGCGCTCGACCTCGCGATTGCTCGACGCCTCGCTTCGAACGAGGCGCGCCGCCGCGGCCTCGACGCCAGCGACGCCGTGCAGGAGCAGCTCCGCGCGGTGCGCAGCGAGGCGGCGGCGCGGGAGGAGGCATTGCTGGCCCACGCGCTCCAGGTCGCGCTCGCCGAGCAGATCGAGGTCTCCGACGACGAGCTGCGCGCGCACTACGAGATGACCAGGGCGCGCTTCTCGGAGCGGCGCGTGCGACTTCGCCGCAAGACGTTCGAGTCGGCCGAGGCGGCGCGCGCGGAAGACGTGCGGCTCGGCAGCGAAGGGCGGCTCGATGTCGAGTCGAGCGAGGAGATCGGCCCGGCTTCGATGCAGGAGCTCCTCCAGCGCGGGATCCTGGGCGTCATGCGCCTTCGCGAGCCGGGACAGCGCGTCGTGATCGAGCGCGAAGGCGCGCCGGCCCTGCTCGAGCTGGTCGAAGTGCTCCCGCCCGAGCCGCCGCCCTTCGAAGCCGTGCGCGAGCAGCTCGAAGCCGAGCTGCGCGCGCAGCGCGCGGCCGAGGCGTTCTCGAAGCTGGGCGACGAGCTGCGCGCCGCGGCGAAGATCGAGATCGACGAGGCGGCGATCGCGAAGGCGGAGGCCGAGCAGCCGTCCGCGGGCCCGCGCGCGATGCCGCCGCATCCGATGATGCGAGGGCCGGGCGTGGGCAGGATGCCCGGGGCGATGGGGCCGCCGCAGGTGCCTTGACCCGTCAGTGCGCGCCAGCCTCGGCTCCACCCCCGAGCAGCGGCGCGAGCGCCGCATATCCCTTGGCCGCGCGCTTCGCATCGTCGCCGCCGAGCCGCAGCGCCTCGTCGAGCAGCGCGCGCGCCTCGCTCTCGCGTTCGTTGGCGGCGTGGAGCACCGCGAGCCCGAGCGGCGCGAACCAGTTCTCCGGATAGAGGCGGTGCACGAGCGTCAGCACGCGGTACGCGTCCTGCCCGCGCCCCTTCTGCAGGTACACGTTCGCGAGTCGCGTGTGCACGAGCTCGTGGTTCGGCGCGAGCCGCGCGGCCTCCTCGAGTAGCGGCAGCGCGTCGTCGAGCTTGCCCTGCTCGAGGTACTGCGCCGCGAGGTTGTAGCGGCTCTCGAGCTGTGCAGGGGACGCCGCGACCGCTTCCTTCCAGCGCGCGATCGCCTTCTCCTTCTCGCCGCGGTCGAGGTGCACGGTGCCGAGGTTGTTGAGGATCGCGGCGGCGAGCGCGCTCTTCGGGTCGATCGCGAGCGCGCGCTCGTACAGCGCGATCGCGTCCTCCTCGCGTCCCTGCTGGAAGGCCGTGACGCCGAGGTTGTAGACGGCGGCGATCGAGTCGGGGTCGAGCTCGCTCGCGCGTGTGAACGCGGCCTCGGCCTTCGCGAACTCGCCCGCGCGCTGCTGGCAGTCGCCGAGCCCGAGGTAGAGGCCGGGCATCGCGTCGTGGAGTGCGACGGCCTGCTCGTAGAGGCGGGCGCACTCGCGCGGGTCGCCCGCTTCGCGGCGCAGGTCGGCGAGCTGCGCGAGCGCGGGCGGGAAGTCGGGGTTCGAGGCGAGCGCGATCTTGGCGAGCTGCTCGGCGCGCGCGCCGTTGCCGCGCTGTGCCGCGATCGCCGAGAGACCCAACAACGCGTCGGCGTCGTTGGGCGCCAGCGCGAGCGCCTTCTCGAACTCGGCGACGGCCTGGTCGAGCTCGCCCGCGCGCGCGTGGATGCGCGCCAGGTTGTCGTGGATCTCGGGCGACGACTCGTCGTCGGCGCCCGCGTCGGCTTCGCCGCCGGACTTCTCGACGTAGCCGAGCGTTGCGAGGCGCTCCTCGTTCTCGGCCAGCTCGTCGGCGCCGAGCTCGGCGACGTCTTCGCCCGTCGGCTTCGCCTTCGGCTCGCCTTCGTAGGTCGACACGTAGGCGAGCGGGCGCGCTCCGAGGAGCTCGGGCTCGAAGACGCCGGCGAGTGACTTCCCATCCATGTCCTTGCCGACCGGGAGCCCGAGGTACTGGAGCACGGTCGGGGCGAGGTCGAGCACGGAGGCCTCCTCGATCTTCGCGCCGCGTCGGATTCCCGGGCCCGCCGCGAGGAGGATGCCCTCCGGCTCGTGGTCGAGGTGCGCCGCGTTGATGTCGACGGTGTGCTCGCTGTGGATGCGCCGCTCGCCGCTCTTGAAGCCGTGATCGGAGAGCACGAAGACGGCCGTCGTGTCGAGGTCGATCTTCGCGAGCAGGCGCCCGAGCAGCTCGTCTTGATAGGCGTACCACTCGGTTACCGCGTCCTCGAAGAGCGCGTGATCCTCCTCCGAGATCCACTCGAGGCGCGGCGCGGCGTGCTTCATGAACAGGTGCGAGAAGCTGTCGACCTGCTCGAAGTAGACGAGGAACAGGTCGTAGGGCTCGCCCAGCAGCTTCTCCGCGATCGACGTATAGCCCTGCGCGGTGACGGCGTACTGCTGGAAGAGGTGGAGCGGATTGTCCGGGTCGGCGCGCGCCGTCCGCGCGGGGTCGAAGCGCGCGTTGCGGAACTGCTCCTCGGACAGGTGCAGGAAGCGCTTCGTGAAGTCGTAGGAGACGCTCTGCTCGGGCGGCACGAGCGCATCGAACTCGCCGAAGCGCTCGCTCGGCCACACCTTGCGCGCGTCGTCGCCCTCGCGCGCCGTGCGCCCGAAGCCGTGGAAGCCGAGCCCATCCGAGACCATCACGCCCGGGCCGACGTCCTCCGCCGGGTAGCTCGCCCACCAGCCGATCGAGACCGCGCGCAGCCCGCGCTCGGCCAGCACGTTCCACAGCGCCTTGGCCCTCCGGTTGTGGCTGCGCACGGGAACCCGGCTCCCGTCCTTCCGATCGACGAGGAACCAGGTGATGCCGTGCTTTGCCGGTGTCTTGCCGGTGACGACGGAGGTCCACACGACGGGGGAGAGCGGGTAGTCGACGAGCGTGCGGATCGGCCCGGAGCTGCCGCGCTCGCGCAGCGCGGCGAGGTTCGGCATCCGGCCGGCTTCGATCAGCGGGTCGACGATGCGCCAGTCGGCGCCGTCGATGCCGATCACGACGGCGCGCGGGGTGTCGCCGGCGTGGCTCATGCCGCAGCCCGAGAGGGCGAAGGCGAGCGCAAGGAAGGCCGGGAGTGCGGCGCGCCGCCGCCTCGCATCCATGTCTCGACGCTACTCGGGAGGTCGAATCCCCTGCAAGCGACACGGGAGTCCTCCCCGGGAACGCTGGATTCCGGCCGCGGGCGAGGAGTAGGCTCGGACGGGCGGCAGATGTTCCCGCCGCGATGCGTCGGCGGGTACTCGTGGAGGCTCCCATGGCGTGTCGTCGCTCGTTCGCGTTCGTCTCGCTTCTCGCCGTCCTCCTTCCCGGCGTCGGCGCGGCCGACGTGACGTTCACGCTCGGCGCGGGCGAGGACTTCGTCGTCGAGGGTGCGGGCCCGGTCGAGCACCTGCGCATCGACGGCGACACGGGCAACGTGTCGAGGAGCGGCGCGCTGTTCGTCTACACGACTCCGCAGAGCCTCTCGGTCGGGTTCGACGCGCTCGCGACCGAAGCGGCGACGCCGGCCGATTCGGGAGACGCGAACACCGCATTCGGACACAGCGCACTGCAGAGCACGTCGGGCGGCTGCTGCACGTACGGCCAGCCGTTCGGCGGGCGCAACTCCGCGTTCGGCAAGTACGCACTCGCGGCGAACGTGAGCGGGAACGAGAGCTCGGCCTTCGGTGCGAACGCGCTGCGCAACACGACGGTCGGCGGGAGCGCGGCGTTCGGCGCGGATGCGCTGATGTCGAGCACGACCGGCTACTTCAACTCGGCGTTCGGTACCCGGGCGCTCACGGCGAACACGACGGGCTCGCAGAACGTGGCGTTCGGATACGGCGCGCTCGCGAGCAACGACGTCGGCATCACCAACTCCGCCGTCGGCTTCGCAGCCCTCGCTTCGAATACGAACGGCACGTCGAACACCGCGGTCGGCTTCCAGGCGCTCGCCTACAACACGACCGGCGACAACCACGTGGCCGTCGGATACGCCGCCCTCCAGAGCACGCAGGACTCGCTGCGCAACACGGCGGTGGGGACGCGCGCGCTCCAGTTCCTGACGACGGGCGGCGACAACGCCGCGGTCGGGATGCACGCGCTGCGTGCGAACGTCGTCGGGTCGAACAACACCGCCGTCGGGTCGCAGGCGCTCGACGGCGCGACCGGGAGCGGAAACACGGGAGTCGGGTCGTCGTCCCTCGGGTCGCTCGGGACCGGGAACAACAACGTCGCGCTCGGCGGCGGATCGAGTCTCGTGACCGGGAGCGACAACGTCTACATCGCCAACACGGGGAACAACTTCGAGAGCGGGAAGATCCGCATCGGGACGGCCTCGCAGACCGAGGCCTTCATCACGGGCATCTCGGGCAACACGGTCTCGGGCGGCGTTCCGGTGTTGATCAACGCGTCCCACGAGCTCGGCACCACGACCTCGTCCGCGAAGTTCAAGGAGAAGGTCGAGACGCTCGCCGACCCGCGCGACGTGCTGATGCGGCTTCGCCCGGTGTCGTTCGTGTATCGCGAGGACGCGGGCGGCGACGGCGCCACGATCGAGTACGGACTGATCGCGGAGGAGGTGGCGAAGGTCGCGCCCGAGCTCGTCGTGGTCGACGGCGAGGGCGCGCCGTACTCGGTGCGGTACCAGCTGCTCACGCCGATGCTCCTGCGCGAGATCCAGCGCCAGGAGCTCGCGATCCGCGATCAGGCGAAGGCGATCGACGAGCTGCGCGATCGGCTCGCCGATCGCGAGTGAGCGCGACCTAACGAGCGGGAGCCAGCGCCTCGGCGAAGAAGTCGAGCGTGCGGCGCAGGCGGCGCCGCCGCTCGGCGGGGTCGTCGGGCGCGGCGGCGAGGGCGCCGAAGGCCGAGGTGAGCAGGATCTGCGCGAGCTCGTCGGGCGGGAGCGCGCCGGCGCGCAGCTCGCCGCGCGCGGCGGCCGCGGCGAGGTGGCCTGCGATCGCGCGGCCGATCGGGTCGTCGTCGAGCGACGTGCCGTCCGGCGGCCGCAGGAGCAGGCCGAGGGAATCGCGCACGAGGTCGGGCGCGGCGAGCTCCTCCTCGACGTCGATCATCGCGTCGGCGACCGCGCGCAGGAAGTGCGCGAGGCCGGGCTCGCCGCCCGCCGGCGCGAGCGCCTCGAGTCGCTCGATGAAGCGCTGCGCGTTGCGCAGCCACATCTCGAAGACGACGTGGTCCTTGGTCGGGAAGTGGAAGTAGAATGTGCCGGGCACGACGCCGGCCGCGCGCGCGATGTCGTGCACGCGCGCGTTCTGCGTGCCGACGCGGCGGAACTCGGCGATCGCGAGCGCGTAGAGCTGCTCGCGCGTGTCGCGCCGCTGCGCTTCGCGCCGGCTCGCGGCGACGCCGCGCCGCGGCGCTCTCGCCGGGCGCGCGGCGCCCTCCGAACCCGGGCTCGCCATCGTGGCTGCGCTCTGCCGCGCGCTCGCTAGGCCGCGCTCGGCGCGGGCTGCGCGCCGCGCACGAGCGCGCCGGGCAGGGCGCCCGTCGGCCGGTCGTCGCGCATCGTCTCGACGCCCGACACGAAGGTCGCGACATAGCCGCGCGCGCGCTGCACGAGGCGGCGCGCGCCGGCCGGCAGGTCGGCGACGGCCTCGGGCAGCTCGAGCGCGAGCCGCTCGAGATCGATCAGGTTGAGGTCGGCCTTCATGCCGGGCTCGAGCGTGCCGCGATCCTCGAGCCCGTAGAGCCGCGCCGGGTCGTGCGTCATGCGCTTCACGGCGAACTCGATCGGGAGGCGCGGGCCGCGCGAGCGGTCGCGCACCCAGTGCGTGAGCATGAACGTCTGGATGCTCGCGTCGCAGATCAGCGCGCAGTGCGCGCCGCCGTCGCCGAGGCCGAGCACGGTCTGCGGCTCGTGCATCATCTCGTAGATCGGGTCGCACGAGCGCTCGGAGTAGTTGAGCGCGGGGACGAGCAGCATCGCGCGGCCGTCCTCCGCGATCATCGCGTCGTAGAGCACTTCCTGCGGGTCGCGGCCGGAGCGCTTCGCGATCGCGGCGATCGAGTCCTCGTCGCTCGGCTCGTAGTTCATCGGGTTGCCGAGCGGGAAGAGCTTGTCGTACTGCACCCAGACGGCCCCGAAGCCGTTCGTGTCGGCGGGCTCGGACAGGATGCGCCGGCGCCGCTCGGGCGTGCGCAGCTCGGCCGCGAGCTCGGCGAGCGGGAGCCCCGCGATCTCCTCGAACGCGGGCCGGCCGCGCCACGCGTGCCGCTCCGTCTGCAGGCCCATCAGCATGCCGAACGGGCGGCCGGCGATCTGCGGATGGAGGTCCGCGCCCTCGGCGCGCGCGGCCTTCGCCGTCGCGAGCAGCTCGCGCCACAGGTTCGGCGCGGCGTCGACCTGCAGCATCGTGAACGACACGGGGCGGCCGATCTCCTTCGAGAGCCGCCGCATCCAGTCGACCTCGGCCTTCGGCGCCTCGACGTCCTCGCCGGCCGCGCCGTTGTTCGCGACCTCGAAGATGCCGGTGCCGAGCTCGCCGAGGACGCGTCCGATGCCGAACAGCTCGTCCTCCGATGCGAACGTGCCGGGCACGGGCTCGCCGTTCGGCGCGCGGTGCGCGAGCGTGCGCGACGTCGAGAAGCCGAGCGCGCCGGCCGCGATGCCCTCCTTCACGAGGCGCGCCATCTCGGCGATGTCGGCGGGCGTGGCCGGCTCGTTGCTCGCGCCGCGCTCGCCCATGACGTACGTGCGCAGCGACGTGTGCGGCACGTGCGTCGCGATGTCCATCGCGAGCGGCGCGCGCTCGAGCGCGTCGAGGTACTCCGGGAACGACTCCCAGTCCCACTTCATGCCGGCCGAGATCGCGGCGCGCGGGATGTCCTCGACGCACTCCATCAGCTCGATCAGCCACTCGCGCTCGTCCGGCCGGGCGGGCGCGAAGCCGACGCCGCAGTTGCCGAGCACGGCGGTCGTGACGCCGTGGAAGCAGCTCGGCGTGAGGTAGGGGTCCCAGGTGACCTGCGCGTCGTAGTGCGTGTGCACGTCGACGAAGCCCGGCGTCACGACGAGGCCCGTCGCGTCGACCTCGCGCGCGGCCTCGCCCGCGATCTCGCCGGGCGCGCCGACGGCGGCGATGCGCCCGTCGCGCACCGCGACGTCGCCCCGGAAGGGCGCCCGGCCGGTGCCGTCCACGATGGTTCCGCCGCGCACGATCAGGTCGTAGGTCATGGGTGGTGGTCTCCTCGGCGCGGGACGATGGCCGAAGTTCGTTGACTTTGTCAACGAAGGCCGGTGAGACTTCGCGCCGCGGACCGGCCGGCGCCGGTCGCCCCGGGAGGCCCCATGCCCGACGCGACGCCCGTGATCCTCGAGGCCGCCATCAACGGAATGGGGACGAAGGAGCGCAACCCGCACATCCCGACGACGCCGGCCGAGGTCACGGCCACGGCGCTCGCCTGCTACGCGGCGGGCGCCTCGATCGTGCACGCGCACAACCACGACATCGCGCTCGGGGGCAAGGAGGCGGCCGAGGCGTACGCGCAGGCGTGGCGGCCGGTGCTCGACGCGCGTCCCGACGCGCTCTGGTACCCGACGCTCTGCGCGGCCGCCGGCGACGCGCCGCGCATGCTCGAGCACGTCGACCTGCTGCACCGCGACGGCCTGCTGCGCCTCGGCCTGTTCGACCCGGGCTCGACCAACATCGGGCTTCCGGGGCCCGACGGCGTTCCCGTCGGCGGCGTCTACGCGAACCCGTACGACGCGATCCGCTATGCGATGGAGTTCCACGCGGCGCGCGGCCTCGGGCCGCAGCTCGCGATCTACGAGCCGGGCTTCCTGCAGACGACGCTCGCCTATCACCGGCTCGGGCGGCTGCCGCGCGGCGCGATGGCGAAGCTCTACTTCGGCGGGCCGTGCGGGCTCGCGTCGCGCACGCCGGGCGTGACGTTCGGGCTGCCGCCGACGCGGCACGCGCTGCTCGCCTACCTCGACATGCTCGAGGGCACGCGCATCCCGTGGTCGGTCTCGGTGTGGGGCGGCGACCTGATGCAGACCGAGGTCGCGCGGCTCGCGCTCGAGCGCGGCGGCCACCTGCACGTCGGGCTCGAGGAGCACCTCGACCCGGCGCGCACACCGACGAACGAGGAGCTCGTACGGGAGGCGGCGGCGCTCTGCGCCGAGGTCGGCCGCCCGCTCGCGACGTGCGCCGACGCGGCGCGCCTGCTCGCGTTGCCCGGGGAGTAGACTGCGCGCGCCCCGGCCCGCGCGGAGCGACGCCAGGAGGAGACGGCCATGCCGCCCGCGACCGCATCCGCGCGCGAGACCGCGCCCGCGCGCGTGCTCGACTGGGTGATCGACGTCGACACGCACATCACCGAGCCGCCCGACCTGTGGGCGTCGCGGCTGCCCGCGCGCATGCGCGCCGAGGCGCCGCGCATCGTGACGATCGAGCGGCCCGACGGCCGCGGGAAGATGGAGCTCTGGAGCGTCGGCGACGGCGCGGCCGCGGTGCCGGTCGGACACACCGCGGTGGCCGGCTGGCCCGATCCGTTCCCCGCCGCGCCGTCGGGCTTCGCCGAGTGCCCGCCCGCGTCGTACGACGCGACCGCGCGCCTCGCCTACATGGACTCGATCGGGGTCTGGGCGACCGCGCTCTACCCGAACGTCGGCGGCTTCGGGAACCAGGCCTTCCTCCAGCTCCGCGACGAGGAGCTGAAGCGCGAGTGCGTGCGCGCGTACAACGACTTCCTGTTCGACTGGGTCGCGCCCGACCCGCGGCGCTTCATCCCGATCGTGTCGCTCCCGTTCTGGGACGTCGCGGCGTCGGTCGCGGAGATCGAGCGCACGGCGAAGCTCGGCGCGAAGGGCCTGCTGTTCACGGGCGAGCCGCACACGCACGGCATGCCGCGGCTCGCATCGGCGCACTGGACGCCGCTGTGGGAGGCCGCCGTCGCGCACGACCTGCCCGTGAGCTTCCACCTCGGCAACGGCGAGTTCACGAACGGCTTCTCGCCCGACTCGCTGCGCGACTACGGCGTCGGCGCCACCAACGCGCGCACCGCCGTGCAGCTCTTCCTCGACAACGGCAAGCAGCTCGTCGACCTGCTGCTCTCGGGCGTGCTCGCGCGGCACCCCGCGCTGCGCGTCGTCTCCGTCGAGAGCGGCATCGGGTTCATCCCGTTCGTGCTCGAGAGCTGCGACTACGCGTTCGAGTACTCGCGCATCCGGCAGGAGCGGCCCGAGTTCGCGCTCAAGCCGTCCGAGTACTTCGCGCGCCAGGTCTACGGCTGTTACTTCTTCGAGGAGCACGCGCCGCAGCAGCTCCTCGACGACATCGGCGTCGAGCGCGTGCTGTTCGAGACGGACTACCCGCACCCGATCTGCCTGTACGGCAACGTGCGCGAGAAGATCGACGCCGGGCTCGCCGGCAAGCCGGCGGACGTCCGGCGCAAGGTGCTCTTCGAGAACGCCGCGAAGCTCTACCGCGTCGAGGCGCCCGACCGCGCGCCCGACGCCCACGCCTGAAGAGGAGGCTCCATGAGCGCAGACATCGTGATCCGCGGCGGAACGGTCGTCGACGGCAGCGGCGCGCCCGGCATCGAGGCCGACGTCGCGATCGAGGGGGGCGCGATCCGCGCGATCGGGAAGGGCCTCGACGGCGCGCGCGAGCTCGACGCGCGCGGCAAGGTCGTGGCGCCGGGCTTCATCGACATCCACACGCACTTCGACGCGCAGGTCTTCTGGGACCCGCAGCTCACGCCGTCGTGCTTCCACGGCGTGACGACCGTCGTCGCGGGCAACTGCGGCTTCTCGATCGCGCCGACGCGCCCCGAGCACCGCACGACGATCGCGCGCACGCTCGAGAACGTGGAGGACATGGACGTCGCCGCGCTCGACGCGGGCATCCCGTGGGAGTTCGAGACCTTCCCCGAGTACCTGGCGTCGGTCGAGCGCCGCGGCACGGTGCTGAACTACGCGGCCTACATCGGGCACACCGCGCTGCGCCTGTTCGCGATGGGCGACGCCGCCTACGAGCGCGCCGCGAAGGACGAAGAGATCGAGCGCATGGCGGCGATCGTCACGGAGGCGGTGCGCGCGGGCGCGGCCGGCTTCGCGACGAGCTTCGCGCCGACGCACGTCGGCATGGACGGCAAGCCCGTGCCGTCGCGCTTCGCCGAGCGGCGCGAGTTCGAGGCGCTGTGCGCGGCGGTGGCCGCGGCGGGGCGGGGCGTCGTCGCCGTCGCACCGGGCGAGAACGTCTCGATCCCCGATCTCTACGAGCTGCAGCCGAAGGTCGGGCGGCCATTCACATACGGCGCGCTGCTCACCTTCCCGGGCGACGGCTACAAGCAGCTCGTCGCGCTCAACGACGCCGGGCACGCGAAGGGCGCCTCGGTCTGGCCGCAGGTGTCGCCGCGCCCGCTGCAGTTCCAGCTCACGCTCGACGACCCGTTCACGTTCAACATCGCGGAGGCGTTCGCGGCGCTGATGCGCGGGACGCGCGACGCGCGCGTCGCCGCCTACCGCGACCGCGCCTTCCGCGAGCGCGCGCTCGCGCAGCTCGACGCGCACGTGATGCGACCGCGCTGGCACACGTTCGTCGTCGCCGAGAGCCCGACGCAGCCCGCGCTCGAGGGACGGCGTGTCGAGGACGTCGCGCGCGAGCGCGGCACGAGCGTGTTCGACGCGATCCTCGACATCGGGCTCGCCGACGATCTCGGCACGCGCTTCAACGCCGTGCTCGCGAACGACGACACCGAGGGCGTCGCGTGGCTGCTCACACGCGAGGGCGTGACGCTCGGGCTCTCGGACGCGGGCGCGCACGTGGGCCAGCTGTGCGACGCGCCGCAGGCGACCGACCTGCTCGGCAACTGGGTGCGCGACCGCGGCGTGATGAGCGTCGAGGACGCGGTGCGGCGGCTCTCGGGCCGGCAGGCCGACATCTTCGGGTTCGCGGAGCGCGGCTACCTGCGCCCGGGCTACCGCGCGGACGTCGTCGTGTTCGACCCGGCCACCGTCGCGCCCGGGCCGATCCGACGCGTGCGCGACTTCCCCGGCGACTCGGCGCGGCTCACGGCCGACCAGCCGACGGGCATGGCGCACGTGCTCGTGAACGGCACGCCCATCCAGGTGGACGGCAAGGTCGAGGCGGAGGGCGTCGCGGCGCGCCCGGGCATGCGGCCCGCGATCGCCTGAGCCATCGTCCGGCGCCTCGCGCCGTCGGCCCGTGCCGTCCGCGCGTCGGTGCGCGCCCCGCGATCCGGGCCGCGCGGCCGGCGCGCGCACGCGCCCGCCGGCCGCGCGCGCCACCACCGAGGAGCTCCATGCCCGATCCCGAACCGCAGGCGCTCGCGGGCGCCGTCGACGCGCTGCGACGCGTGCTCGCGAACCTGCGCAAGACGAAGGCGCCGGCCGCGCTGCTGGCCGACGTCGCGCGCGAGCTCGACGCGCTGCACGCGCGGCTCGCTCCGTACGACCACCCCGGCCCCTACGCGCAGGGCATCCTCGACATGGGCGAGGGGAGCTTCATCCCCGGCGCGCGCGATCCGGCGGTGTTCTTCCCGTACAGCCCGGTCGTCGGCCCGCACAACCCGATCGCGCCGCCCGTCGTGTTCGAGCAGCGCGGCGACGAGCTCGTCGCCGAGCACGTGTTCGACGCGCCGTACTGCGGGCCGCCGACGGCCGTGCACGGCGGCATCGTCGCGCTCGTGTTCGACGAGCTGCTCGGCTGCGTCAACGTCGTGAACGACGCGGGCGGCTTCACGGGCACGCTCACGGTGCGGTACCGCTCGCTCACGCCGGTCGGCGAGCGCATCGCGATGCGCGGCTGGATCGAGCGGCGCGAGGGGCGCAAGACGTTCGCGAAGGGCACGATGCACTGCGGCGACGTGCTGTGCGCCGAGGCCGAGGGCGTCTTCATCGCGCCGAGCGAGTCGCCCCTCGAGCGCGTGCGGCGCGCGCTCGCGGAGGGCGCGTGAAGCGCGCCGCGGCCGCGCGCGCGCTGGCGCTCGCCACCGCGCTCGCCGCGGCGGCGTGCGGCCGCGCGCCCGTCGAGATCGAAGCGGGTGGGCCCGTCGCCGACTGGCCGCTCTACGCGGGCCGCGGCTCGCTCCACGCCTCGCCGCTCACGCAGATCACGCCGGGGAACGCGCACGCGCTCGAGGTCGCGTGGACGCACCACAGCGGCGACGTCTACGACGGCAGCGGCCGCTCGGCGGTCACCGCGCACCAGGCGACGCCGCTCGTGGTCGACGACACGCTCTACTACTGCACGCCGTTCCAGCGCGTCTTCGCGCTCGATCCGGAAACGGGCGCGGAGCGCTGGGTGTTCGATCCCGAGCTGCGCGCGGTGAAGGGCGCGGGGCCGTACCCGCTCGCGTGCCGCGGCCTCTCGTACTGGCGCGACCCGCAGGCGGAGGAGGGCGCCGCGTGCGCGCGGCGGCTCTACCTCGGCACCAAGGACTCGGAGCTGATCGCGCTCGACGCGCGCACGGGCGCGCCCTGCGAAGGCTTCGGCGAGCACGGCCGCGTCGCGCTGCGCGAGGGCATCGGCGAGGCCGCCGTCTGGGAGTACTACCCGACGTCGCCCGGCTACGTGATCGGCGACGTCATCGTGCTCGGTGCGCTCGTCGCCGACAACGTGCGCGTCGACGCGCCGAGCGGCGTCGTGCGCGCGTTCGACCTGCGCACGGGCGCGCTGCGCTGGGCGTGGGACCCGGTGCCGCCCGGCTTCGCGAAGGCGCCCGACCCGGCGACGGGCCGCGTCTACGCGCGCGGCACGCCGAACGTCTGGTCGATCATCAGCGGCGACGCCGAGCGCGGGCTCGTGTTCGTGCCCACCGGCAACCCGTCGCCCGACCTCTACGGCGGCCAGCGCGACGGCATCGACTACTACGGCAGCTCGGTGGTCGCGCTCGACGCCGCGACGGGCGCCGTGCGCTGGCACTTCCAGGTCGTGCACCACGACGTCTGGGACTACGACGTGCCGAGCCCGCCCGCGCTGTTCGCGCACCCGGGCGTCGGCGGCGGGCGTCCGGCGCTCGCGCAGTCGACGAAGATGGGCATGGTCTTCCTGCTCGATCGCGAGACGGGCGAGCCGTTGTACCCGGTCGAGGAGCGGCCGGTGTCGCAGGCCGCGGCGCCCGGCGAGACGCCCGCGCCGACGCAGCCCTTCCCGACGCACCCGAAGCCGCTCCACGACTACGCGATCGGCCCCGACGACGTGTTCGGGTTCACGCCGTTCGACCGCCGCGCCTGCCGCGACCTCGTCGCGCGCTACCGGCGCGACGGCCTCTACACGGCCCCGTCGCTCGAGGGCTCGATCGTCTATCCGCACACGAGCGGCGGCATGAACTGGGGCGGCGTCGCGATCGACGAGGCGAAGGGGCTCCTGCTCGTGAACCAGCTGCACGTCGCGATGGTCGCGCAGCTCGTCCCGCGCGCGGAGGCGGACGCGATCGACAAGGCGGACGTGACCTATCCCGAGGAGTTCTACCCGATGACGGGCACGCCGTACGGCGTGCGGCGCTTCCCGCTCTTCTCGCCGTTCGGCGCGCCGTGCAGCCCGCCGCCGTGGGGCTCGCTCACGGCCGTCGACCTCGCGAGCGGCGAGGTCGTCTGGAAGGTGCCGCTCGGCAACACGCGCGACCTCGCCCCGTTCCCGCTCGAGATGGGCGTTCCGAACTTCGGCGGCGGCCTCGTGACGGCGGGCGGCGTCTACTTCATCGGCGCGACCGTCGACCGCACCTTCCGCGCCTTCGACGTCGCGAACGGGCGCGTCGTGTTCGAGGCGCGGCTGCCCGCCGACGGCACCGCGGTGCCGATGACCTATCGCCTCGGGCCGGATCGCAGGCAGTTCGTCGTCGTCGCGGCGGGCGGGAACCCGCTCGGGACGATGGGCGACGCGCTCGTCGCGTTCGCGCTGCCGCAGGACTAGCCGGCGCGCCGCGAGGGGCCCGGGCACGGAAAGGAGACGCAGCATGGCGCTCTCGCTCGCCGACGTCGCCGCGACGATCGCGGCGGCCATCCCCGATCACGAGGCGCTCGTCTTCCGCGACCGTCGCCTCACCTACCGCGAGCTCGCCGAGCGCGAGCGCCGCTTCGCGAACCTCCTGCTCGCGCGCGGCCTCGGGCTCGAGCGCGAGCGCGACGGGCTCGCGAACCACGAGTCCGGGCAGGCGCACTGCGCGCTCTACCTGTACAACGGCAACGAGTACGTCGAGGCGATGTTCGGCGCGTTCGCGGCGCGCGTCGCTCCCATCAACGTCAACTATCGCTACGTCGAGGAGGAGCTCCTCTACCTGCTCGAGAACGCGCAGGCGCGCGCGCTCGTCTACCACGCGGAGTTCGCGCCGCGCGTGGCGGCGATCCGCTCGAAGCTGCCGCGGCTCGAGCTGCTCGTGCAGGTGGCCGACGACTCGGGCGAGCCGCTGCTCGACGGTGCCGTCGACTACGAGCAGGCGCTCGCGGCGTCCTCGCCGGCCGAGCCGGCCGCGACGCCGAGCCCCGACGACCTCTACGTCCTGTACACGGGCGGCACGACGGGCATGCCGAAGGGCGTGCTCTGGCGCAGCGACGACATCTTCGTGTCCGCGATGGGCGGGCGGCGCCAGGACGGGACGCTCGTCGCGAGCCGCGAGGAGCTCGCCGCGCAGGCGAAGGCGGGCTCGCAGGCGGGGGCGAAGGCGCTGATCGGGCCGCCGCTCATGCACGGCGCCGCGCAGTGGGTGCTCGTCAATGCGATGGTCGGCGGCGCGACGATCGTGATGCCGGGCGAGGTGAAGCGCTTCGACGCGCGCGACTTCCTCGCGACCGCCGAGCGCGAGCGCGTCGCGACGGTGTCGATCGTGGGCGATGCCTTCGCGCGTCCGATCGTCGACGAGCTGCGCGCGCGGCCGTACGACCTCGCGTCGCTGCGCGTCGTCGGGTCGGGCGGCGCGCAGCTCTCGGCGCCGAACAAGGCGGCGCTGCTCGACCTGCTCCCGCACGCGATCGTGTGGGACGGCATGGGCTCCTCGGAGGGCGGCCTGCAGGCGGGCGCCGTGGCGACCAGGGGCAACGTGTCGTCGGGCAGCTTCGCGGCCGCCGTCGACTCCGTCGTCGTGTCCGACGACCTCGCGCGCGTGCTCGACCCGTCCGAGCGGGAGGAGGGCTGGCTCGCGATGGCCGGTCGCAAGCCGCTCGGGTATCTCGGCGACCCCGCGAAGACGGCGCGCACCTTCCCCGAGATCGACGGGCGGCGCTACTCGGTGCCCGGCGATCGCGCGCGCTACAACGACGCGGGCGGCATCGATCTCCTCGGGCGCGACTCGGTCTGCATCAACTCGGGCGGCGAGAAGATCTTCGCCGAGGAGGTCGAGGCGGCGCTCAAGGCGCACGGCGACGTCTTCGACGTCGTCGTCGCCCCGCGCCCGAGCGAGCGCTGGGGGCAGGAGGTCGTCGCGGTCGTGGCGCTGCGCGAGGGCGCGGCGCCCGACGAGGCGTCGCTGCTCGCGGAGTGCGAGCGGCACGTCGCCCGCTACAAGCTGCCGAAGGCGTTCGTCTTCGTGCCGGTCGTGCAGCGCAGCCCGAGCGGCAAGCCCGACTACCGCTGGGCGAAGGCGCGGGCGGAGGCCGGGAACTAGCATCGACGCCGCGCTCGCAGGGGCCGGCGGAACGGAGGAACGATCCGATGGCGTACAAGGTGATCCAGTGGGGCACGGGCTTCACGGGCAAGATGGTCGCGCGCGAGCTGCTCGAGCACCCCGAGTTCGACCTCGTGGCCGTGCTCGTGAGCGACCCGGAGAAGGAAGGCAAGGACCTCGGCGAGCTGCTCGGCCTCCCGGAGACGGGCATCGTCTGCACGCGCGACGCCGATCGCGTGCTCGCGATGGACGCCGACGTCGTCGCGTACTTCGGGCCGACGGCCGAGTACGCCGCCGCCAACATCGAGAACATGGCGAAGGCGCTGCGCGCGGGGAAGGACGTCGTGTCGACGTCGATGACGCCGCTCGTCTATCCGAAGGCGTGCCCGCCGGCGATGATCGAGGCGCTCGAGAAGGCCTGCCAGGAGGGCGGGACGAGCTGCTTCACGAGCGGCATCGACCCGGGCTTCGCGAACGACCTCTTCCCGCTGACGCTGATGGGCCTGTGCGGGCGCGTCGACCGCGTGCGCATCCAAGAGATCCTCGACTACCAGAGCTACACCGGTGACTACGCGCGCACGATGGGCATCGGCGAGCCGATGGACTTCACCGCGCTGCTCGAGAACACGAAGATCCTCGTGTTCTCGTGGGGTCACACGATCCCGATGATCGCCGACGCGCTCGGCGTCGAGATCGAGCGCTACGACTCGACCTACCAGAAGTGGGAGGCGCCCGAGGACATCCACCACATGAACGGTGTGATCCGCAAGGGCTGCTGCGCGGCGGTGCGCTTCGAGATCATGGGCATCGTGAAGGGCGAGCCGCGCATCGTGATCGAGCACGTCAACCGCATCACGAAGGCCGCCGCGCCCGACTGGCCGCGCACGAAGATCGAGGACGACGACTGCTACCGCGTGATCATCGAGGGCAGCCCGAACATCACGCAGGAGACGGCCTTCCGCGGCGCCTACGACGGCGACTCGAACTCGGGCGGCTGCCTGTCGACGGGCATGCGCGCCATCCACGCGATTCCGGCGGTGGTGGCCGCGAAGCCGGGGATGCTCTCGGCGCTCGACCTCCCGCTGATCCCGGGCAAGGGGAACATGCGCTAGCGGAGCGCGAGCTCGACGATGCGCGTCTCGGGGTTGGGCCCGAGGTCGTCGTCGCGCCCCGCGAAGTAGCGGGCGGCGAGGTCGGCGGGCCCGAGGTGCTCGACGACGTCGAAGCCGAGCTCGCGCGCCTCGCTCTCGAGCGCGGCGGGGTGCGGCCGTCCGATGCGCGCCTCGCCGAGGCTCGCCGTCCCCTCGTCCACGCGGCGCGCGATCGCGCGCGTGTCGTCGTCGAGCGCCTCGAGCGCGGCCGGGTAGTCGAACACGACGCGGCTCCCGGCCGCCGCGCAGCGCGCGACGCCCGCGAGCGTCGCGCGGCGACTCGCGGGCGCGAGGTAGCCGACGACGCCCATCCACGCGAAGAAGGCCGGCGCTCCGCGATCGAAGCCCGCCCTCGCGAGCGCGGCGTCGACGGCCTCGCGCTCGAAGTCGACCGGAACGAGCGCGACGTCGACTGCGCCGTCGAGCGCGAGCTCTGCGAGCCGCTCGCGCTTCCAGGCCTGCGTCGCCGGATGGTCGAGCTCGATCACGCGCACGCCGAGCGACGGGCGCCGCCACGCGAGGCTGTCGAGGCCCGCGCCGAGCAGCACGACCTGCGCGGCGCCGGCGTCGGCGATCGCGCGGTCGAGTCGGTCGTCCACGTGACGCGCGCGGCCGACGAGCTGCCCCTGGATGGGCCGCAGGCCGAGCTGCGCGACGACGCGCGGCATCGCGCCCGCGTCGAGCTGCGCGCGCCACTCGTCGCTCGTCAGGTCGCGCGCGAGCGGGTCGTCGAAGACGACGGGCCGATCGTGGAGGCGGTGCGCGGCGCGCAGCGCGGCGGTCGCGAGGGCGGTCTGGCTCGGCTGGCCTTCGATCACGCGCGCAGTATACGAGCGGGAGACGCGCGGCCGCGCGCGCGCTTGCCCGCCGCGCGCGCGTGCGAGAGGATGCGCGGCCCGTGGCCGTCGCCGACGACGCAGCGACGCGGGCCGACGCGCTCGCCGACATCGACCTGTACGACGCCGACCGGTACGCCGAGGGGGCGCCGTACGAGGCGTTCGCGCGCCTGCGCCGCGCAGACCCCGTGCACTGGCAGCCCGAGCCGGAGGGGCCGGGCTACTGGGCCGTGCTCCGCCACGCCGACGTGCTGGCCGTCGCACGCGACATCGCGACGTTCTCGTCCGAGCGCGGCTCGGTGATGATCGAGGACCTGTCGCCGCCCGCGCTCGCGCGCATGCGGCGCATGCTGCTCGTCATGGACCCGCCTCGGCACGGCCTCTACCGGCGCATGGTGCTGCACGCGTTCACGCCGCGGAGCGTCGACCGGCTCGAGCCGCGCGTGCGCGCGATCGCGCGCGCGGCGCTCGCGCGCGCGCGCGACGAGCCCGAGCTCGAGTTCGTGCACGACGTGGCGGCGCGCGTCCCGATGGAGGTGATCGGCGAGCTGTTCGGGATTCCCGCGGCCGACCGCGCGCAGGTCCACGCCTGGGCCGAGCGGAGCACCGGTCCGCCGGAGCCGGACGGCGCACCGGGGGAGGCGCCGCGCGCGCGCCGCGACCTCGAGACCTCGCCGATGGAGCGCTACGCGGTCGAGCTCGCGCGCGATCGCAGGGGCCGCGAGGGCGACGACCTCACCACGCGCATCGCGAACGCGCGCGTCGAGGGACGGACGATGAGCGACGCCGAGTTCGGCGCGTTCTTCGTGCAGATGGTGACGGCGGGCAACGACACGACGCGCACGCTGCTCGCGAACGGCCTGCTCGGCCTGCTGCGCTTCCCCGACGAGCTCGCGCGGCTGCGCGGCGACCGCGCGCTCCTGCCGACCGCGGTCGAGGAGATGCTGCGCTGGGAGAGCCCGCTCCACGGCTTCCGACGCACGGCGACGCGCGACGTCGAGCTCGCCGGAACGCGGGTGCGCGAGGGCGACAAGGTCGTGATGATGTACACGTCCGCGAACCGCGACGAGCGCGTCTTCACCGAGCCCGATCGCTTCGACGCCGGCCGCGACCCGAACCCGCACCTCGCCTTCGGGTTCGGCGAGCACTTCTGTCTGGGAGCGAAGCTCGCGCGCCTCGAGGCGCGCGTCTTCTTCGACGAGCTGCTCGACGCGTTCGGCGGCGTCGAGCTCGCGGGCGCGCCGGTGTGGCAGCGCTCGAACCTGAGCAACGGCCTCGCGGCGCTGCCGGTGCGCTTCGCGCCCGCGCGCGGGCGACGGCCTTCGTGAGCGCCGCGACGCGCACCGCAGGAGGGGCGATGGAGCTTCCGGGAGCCGAGGCGATGGTGCGCGAGCTGTGGTCGCGCGAGCAGATCCGGCAGGTGAAGTGGCGCAACCTCCGCTGCCTCGACCTCAAGCGCTGGGACGAGATGGCGGAGACCTATCATCCGGACTGCACGACGAGCTGGCTCGACGGGCGGCTCGTGCTCGAGGGCCGCGACGCGATCATGGCCTTCCTCGCGAAGACCCCGTTCGCGAAGCCCGCGAACCCGGTGGTCACCGTGCACGCGGCCGAGTGCATCGAGATCGAGTTCGTGAGCGAGACGCACGCGCGCTCGACGTCGCGTCTCTACAACCCCATGTGGAACCCCGAGCTCGACCTCTCGCACCGGTTGCTCGCGTTCTACCACGACGAGTTCCGCGTGCACGAAGGACGCTGGCTCATCTCCCACACGGGCCACGAGTACGTGCTCGACGAGACGTTCCTGTGGAAGGACGTGCCGAGCCACGAGACGCACTACAGCCATCCGTTCCGAGGGCGCGCGCCCGCGGCACGGTGAGGAGGACGAAGGGATGGAGGATCTCCGGGACAGGGTCGCCGTCGTGACGGGCGCGGGCAGCGGCATCGGGCGCGGCATCGCGCGCGCGCTCGCGAAGGCCGGCGCTCGCGTCGTGGTCACGGACGTCGAGGAAGGCGCCGCCGCGGCGACGGCCGCGGCGATCCGCGAGGCGGGGGGCAGCGCGTCGTCGCACCGCGTCGACGTCGCCGAGGCCGGCGCGTTCGAGCGGCTGCGCGACGCCGTGCTGCGCGAGCACCGCGCCGTGCACGTCGTCTGCAACAACGCGGGCATCTACACGGGCGGGCCGCTGCTCGACATGGCGGAGAGCGACTGGGACTGGTCGCTGTCCGTGAACCTGCGCGGCGTCGTGCGCGGGTCGCAGACGTTCGCGCCGCTGCTCGTGCAGCAGGGCGAGGGGCACATCGTCAACACGGCGTCCGTCGGCGGCTTCCTGTCGGGCGGCGGCATGGGCATCTACTGCACGACCAAGTTCGCGGTCGTGGGCTTCTCGGAGGCGTTGCGCGACGAGCTCGCGCCGTCGGGTGTCGGCCTCTCGATCCTCTGTCCGGGCCCGATCAAGACGCGGCTCGCCGAGTCCGACCGGCTGCGGCCGGCCGAGCACGCGGGCGGCAAGGCGACGTCGGCGCCGCTGTTCGGGATGATCGCGGAGGGCATGGAGCCCGACGAGGTGGGCGAGATCGTGCGGCGGGGCATCGAGCGCGCCGAGCCGTACATCTTCACGCACGACGTCTTCCGCGGCCTGTTCGAGGAGCGCTTCGCGCGCGTGCTCGCGGGCTTCGACGCGCTCGCGCGGGAGTGAGCGCGCCGCGGTCGCGGCGCGCACTGCGCGCTCACTCGCCGCGGCGGTAGAGGGTCGTGCGGTTCACGCCGAGGACGCGCGCCGCGCGCGACTTGTTGCCGCGGAAGCGCGCGAGCGTCGCGCGCACGTAGAGGTCCTCGATCGCGCGCAGCGGAAGCTCGAACGCGGCGGTCCGCTCGACGAGCGCAGCCGCGCCGGCGAGGCGGTGCGCGAGCGCGCCGTCGGGGTCGGCCGGCGGGAGGTCGAGGTCGGCGACGTCGACGAGGCCGTCGGAGGCACGCGCGCTCGAGGCCGCGAGCGCGCGATCCAGCTCGCGCAGGTTGCCCGACCAGCGCTGCGCGGCGAGAGCCGCGAGCGCGCGCGGTGCGAGGCGCAGCGCGCGGCCGTGGGCGTGGCGCGCGAGGAGCGCGGCGGCGAGCGCGGGCAGGTCGTTCGCGAGCTCGCGCAGCGCCGGGTGCTCGAGCGTCACGACGCTCAGCGCGTAGTAGAGATCGGTGCGGAAGCGGCCGGCGAGCGCGGCCGCCGCGAGCGGTCGCTCGCTCGTGCACACGAGGCGCGCGCGCGCGAGCGGCGGGGCCGGCGCGCCCGCGATGCGCGCGGCGCGCGGCGCGTCCTCGATCTCGTGCGCGAGCGACGCCTGTCCCGCGCGCGACAGGCGGTCGACGTGCTCGAGGAGCAGCGTCGCGGGCGCGGGGGCGTCGGTCGGTGCGTCGAGCAGCGCGGCGAGCGGCGCGTCGGGGTCGCTCGCGCAGTCGATCGCCAGGAAGGGGCGCGCCGGTGCCGGTCCGCGCTCGTGGAGCGCGTGCGCGAGCCAGCGCTTGCCCGTGCCCGCCTCGCCCTGCAGGAGGATGGGGTGGCGCGAGTGCGCGACGGCCGCGGCCGCGTCGAGCAGGCGGGCGAGCGCACCGCTGTGCGCCGCGAGGGCTTCGAAGCGCGGCGCTTCCAGCGCGAGTGCGTCGTGCGGAGCCGCCACCGGCCGCGTCCTCGTCCCACGTCGATCGCGGCGCCTCGCGCGCCGGCGCGACGGATCCGCTGCGAACGGAATGCGCGCGCTATCGGCGCGGCACGCGCGCGGCCGAAGCGCGCGCCGCGCGCTCGGGCGCGCATCGCGAGCGGGTCGCAGGTGGCTTGGGGAGAAGGCCGGACGCGCGGCGGGCGCGCGCGGTGTCGCTTCGGGAGGAGGCCTGTGCGCGGAGCGCGGGCTTGCTCTGCGCGACCGGGCCTCCACCCGCGTCCGCGCATCCGCGCGCCGCTCAGAGATGCGCGACGAAGTGGTCGCGGGCCGCGCCCGACGCGACCTCGAGCGCCTCGCCCGCGTAGGGCGCGAAGTGGTGGCCCTCGATCACGACGAGCCGCTTCGGCTCGCGCGCCCGCTCGAAGGCGGCGAGTGCGAGCGCGGTCGCGGCGAGGCGGTCCTCGCTCGCCACCACGAACAGCACCGGCGTCGGCGCGACGTGCTCGACGCACGGGCCGGGGTCGAACGAGGGGTCGGTCCCGAACGCGTTCACGACGTCGACCTCGTTGCGCCAGCCCGCGCCGGCGCGCGCGCCGCTCGCGAGGAACCACTCGGTCGACTCGGGCTGCGGAAGATAGGCGCGCATCTCGCGGCCGGGCTCGACGACGACGGCGATCGGCCCCGTGCGCACGCGCGCGCGGACGGAGAGGGCGTCGTCGCTCTCGTCGAGCAGCGCGTCGCGGGTCGCCGCGAAGCGCGCGTCGGCGTCGGGGTACGACGGCGCGAGCGCCGCGAACGGCACGTTCGCGACGACGGCGCGCACGCGCCGGTCGCACGCCGCGAGGATCAGCGCCTCGCCGCCGCTGAAGCTCGTTCCCCAGACGCCGAGGCGTGCGGCGTCGACGTCCTCGCGCGCGGCGAGCCAGTCGAGCGCGCGCCGCTGGTCGCGCATCTGTGCCCAGGGGTTGATCTCGCCGCGCGGCTCGCCATCGCTGCGCCCGAGGTTGCGGTGGTCGTAGACCAGCACCGCGATGCCGGCGTCGCACAGCGCGCGCGCGAACGGGGCGAGCCCCATCGCCGCGGTCGCCGAGAACCCGTGCGTCATCACGACGGCCGGGAACGGCGCGTCGCCGCGCGGCCGGTGGAGCTCGCCGCGAAGGCGGGTGCCGTCGAAGCCGGCGAGCTCGACGTCGATCGGGGCCGGTGTCACGCGCGCGCGCGGCTCGCGGCTGCGGCCGGCGCGGTCGCCGCGGGCGCGTCGCGTTCGGGCGGCGCCGCGGCGGGGGGCGCACACGCCGGGTCGGGGACGCCCGTCGTCGGCACGAGGTCCGTCATCACGCGCCGCGTGTCGCCGAGCAGCTTGTCGAGCACGCGCTGCACGTCCTTCCACGGCGGGTGCCCGTCCTGCCACTGGATGCCGCCCGGCAGCGCGAGGCGCCGCCCGTAGCGCGCGAGCGGCTCGCCCGTCGCGGCATCGCGCAGGTCGACGACGAGGGTGAGCGCGCCCCACGACGCGAGCATGTTGGTCGACTGCGTGTTCTCGGTGCCGGGATGCACGGCGATGTCGACGACGCCGATGCCCATCGACAGCGTGCACGGGCCCGCCTCGTCGACGACGCGCACGCCGCGGTCGCGCAGGCGCTGCGTGAAGCCCTCGGCGACGTGCTCGCGAATGCGCTGCTCCTCGCTGTCGAACAGGCGCAGCGAGTCGCTCTCGTAGCTCAGCACGACCTGCGAGAGCAGGTAGGCGTGGTGGAGCGAGATGCCGTGCGACGGAGCGAGGTAGAGCGTGCCGCGGAGCGGTCGCTCGTACTCGACGAGGCCGTCGGGCGTCCTGCGCAGGTCGAGGCGCATCGCGCCGTGCGTCGGGTCGCCGTCCGCGGCGCAGCCGAGCGCGGCGCACGCGAGCAGGAGGACGAGCGAGGCGCTCCGAGCGGGTGGCGGACTCTGCGATGCAAGGGGTGTCGGATCGCCTGGGAGACCGGGCTCGCGCATGCCTCTCCTCCTCGCGACGGGACGCGAATCTATCACAGCGGCGCCGATCGCCCGGACGGAGCGCGCGCGCGCGCGTGATAGAGTGCGCGCCGCCCTTGTCGCCCCCTTTGCGGCGGCGAGCGAGCGGACGAACGCGCGCCGATGCCGGCCGCGCGGTGCGAACGACCTCGGGCTCCGGGGCGAAGAGGAGCGGTGTGGAGCGCGCGGAACGCGGCGACGAGCGAGCGGGTCGGCGGACGTGGCGCATCGGCGACGCGACGATCACGCGCATCCTCGAGAGCGTGGCGCCGGTGCCGCCGGCGGGCTTCTTCGCGGAGGCGACGCCCGAGGCCGTCGCGCGTCACGCGTCGTGGCTCGCGCCGCACTTCCTCGACGCCGACGGCCATTTCCCGCTCGCCATCCAGGGCTTCGTGGTCGAGTCGTGCGGCCGGCGCATCCTCGTCGACACCTGCATGGGCGACCGCGAGGTGCCCGCATTCCCCGACCTCGCCATGGGCGACGCGTTCGTGCGCGACCTCGCCGCCGCGGGCTTCGCGCGCGACGAGATCGACGTCGTCCTGTGCACGCACCTCCACTTCGACCACGTGGGCTCGAACACGATGCGCGCGCCCGACGGCAGCGGCCGCTGGATCCCGACCTTCCCGAACGCCCGCTACCTGTTCGCGCGCGTCGAGTACGAGCACTGGAAGGGCGCCGAGGACGCGGGCTTCGCGGCGACGTTCGGGGACGCCGTCGAGCCCGTCGTGGAGGCCGGCCTCGCGGAGCTCGTCGAGGTGCCGCACCGCGTGACCGACGAGGTCTGGCTCGAGCCCACGCCCGGCCACACGCCGGGCCACGTCGCCGTGCACGTCGCGTCGCGCGGTGCGCGCGCGATGATCACGGGCGACCTCACCCACCACCCGATCCAGTGGGCCGAGGTCGACTGGAAGATGGCCGCCGACAGCGACAGCGCGCAGGCCGCGGCGACGCGCCGGCGCCTGCTCGCCGAGCACGCGGACGGCGACCTGCTCGTGATCGGGACGCACTACGCCGACCCGTGCTCGGGCCGACTCGTCCGCACCGACGCGGGCTTCCGCTTCCGCGCGAGCCCTCGTTAGGCGCGCGCCCCGCACCGGGCCGCCCGCGCGCGCGGAGCCGCCCCGTCACCCGTCACCCGGAGGAACCGATGCCCAGCCGACGAGACATGATCCGCATGAGCGACGCCGAGGTCGCCGCCTTCATCGAGGGGCAGAAGACGCTGCAGCTCGCGACCATCGACAAGGACGGCACCCCGCACCTCGTGGCGATGTGGTACGGCATCCTCGACGGGAAGATCGTGATCGAGACCTTCGAGAAATCGCAGAAGGCGGTGAACCTGCGGCGCGATCCGCGCCTCACGTGCCTGCTCGAGTCGGGCACGGAGTACAACCAGCTGAAGGGCGTGCAGATCAAGGGGCGCGCGTCGCTCGTGACCGACCCGGCCGAGGTCGTGAAGTGCATGAAGCTCGTGCTGGCGCGCAACCACGAGATGGACGAGAAGACGCTCGAGCTCGCGGCCCAGCACGGCGCGAAGAAGCGCGTCGCCGCGGTGATCGAGCCCGTGAAGATCGTGAGCTGGGACCACACCAAGCTCGACGTCGCCTACTGAGCCGGCGCGCGATGGACGCTCCCGACGCCTCCGCTCCGGCGCCGCCGGAGGGGCGCATCACCACCGAGGTGCGCGGGCCGCTGCTGCTCGTCGGCATCGACCGCGTGGCCAAGCGCAACGGCTTCACGCCCGCGATGTACGACGCGCTCGCCGACGCGCTCACGCGGCTCGACGAGGACGACGCGCTGCGCGCGGGCGTCGTGTTCGCGCACGGCGACCACTTCACCGCCGGCCTCGACCTCCCGCTCTGGCAGGAGCGCTTCGCGAGAGGCGACGCGGGCGCGCCCGGCGCGCGCGAGCCCGCGAGCCGCCGCGTCGATCCGGTCGCGCTCGGCCGCCGCTGCCGCAAGCCCATCGTGACCGCCGTGCAGGGCATCACGTACACGCTCGGCATCGAGCTCATGCTCGCGGGCGACGTCGCGATCGCGGCCGACGACTGCCGCTTCAGCCAGCTCGAGCCGAAGCGCGGGATCATGGCGAGCGGCGGCGCGACGATGCGCTTCGTCGAGCGCGGCGGGTGGGGCAACGCGATGTACCACCTGCTGCTCGTCGACGAGTTCGACGCCGCGGAGGCACTGCGCTGCGGGCTCGTGCAGGAGGTCGTGCCGGCCGGCGCGCAGCGCGCGCGCGCGATCGAGCTGGCCGAGCGCATCGCGGCGCTCGCGCCGCTCGCCGTGCAGGCGACGAAGGCGAGCTCGCTCCTGTACGCGAAGGAGGGCGAGGACGCCTGCGCGAGCGCGCTCGCGCGCGAGCAGGCGCGCCTGTCGCGCACCGACGACGCGCGCGAGGGCGTGGCCTCCTTCGTCGAGCGGCGCGAGCCGGTCTTCCGGGGGCGCTAGGCGTGTCGGATCGCGAAGCGACGCCCCCGAGCTATCCGCCCGCGCGCCACTTCATGCGCGACCTGCGCGTCGTGTTCGAGCGCCGCGACGGCGTGCGCGAGATGCGCGTGCCCCTCGTGCCCGAGCTGCTCTCCGACGCCGGCACGCTCGACCTCGGCGTCGCGACGACGCTGCTCGACATGCTCGGCGGGGGCGACGCGGTCGCGGCCGCGCAGCCCGACTGGGCCGTCACGTCCGACATCACGGCCCACCTCGCGGGCGGCGTGCGCGGAGGCGTGCTCGTCGGCACGAGCCGCGTGCTGCGCGCCGGCCGCAACACGATGGTGCTCGAGGCGCGGATCGCGGCGGAGGGCGATGCGCGTCCCGTCGCGCTCGCGCACCTCGGCTTCACGCGCGTCCTGCGCCGCGACGACACGCCGCGCTTCCTGGCCGAGCCGCCGGCGCGCACGGAGTTCGGCGGCGCGGGCGACGGCTTCGAGGCGCCCTGGTACGCGCAGCTCGGCGTCCGCGAGGTCGACGCGCGGGCGGGCGTGCTCGACTGCCCGGTCGCGGACTATCAACGCAACAGCCTGCGCGCGATGCAGGGGGGCGTCGTCGTCGGGCTCGCCGCGAAGGCGGCGGAGATGGCGGCGCGCGCGCACGCGGGGCGCCCGCTCGTCGCGTGCGACGTCGCCGCGCACTACCTCGCGATGTCGAAGGTCGGGCCGATCCGCTCCGCGGTCGAGATCCTGCGCGCGACCGCCGACACCGCGGTCGCGCGGGTCGAGCTGCGCGACGCGGGGCACGAGGATCGGCTGTGCGTGGTCGCGATCGTCGGCGTCGCGCCCGCGCCCGAGGCCCTTCGCTAGGCCGCACCGCCGCCGCGCGGCGACGCGCGCCGGGGACGAGGAGGCTCCATGGCCGCACGCTCTTCCGACGCGCCCGTCGTGATCGAGGTCGCGCTCAACGGCGCGACCCGCCCGGAAGTGAACGCGAACGCGCCGCAGACACAGGAGCGCCTCGTCGAGGATGCGCTCGCGTGCATCGAGGCCGGCGCGTCGATCGTGCACACGCACGCGCCCGACATCACGAAGGGCGGCCGCGAGGGCGCGGAGCTCTACCTCGCGCACTTCCGCCCCGTGCTGGAGCGCCACCCCGACGTCGTGCTCTACCCGACGCTCGTGTTCGCGGCGGCGATCGAGGAGAAGACGAGCCACATCCCGTTCCTCGCCGAGGCGATGCGCCTGCGCATGGGCTTCGTCGACCCGGGCTCGCTCAACCTCGGGCCGACCGACGACGACGGCGTCCCGTCGCCGATGGGCATCGTCTACGCGAACTCGTTCGGCGACATCGCGTACAAGCTCGCGCTCTGCGAACGGCTCGGCCTCGGGCCCGGCATGGCGATCTTCGAGCCGGGGTTCCTGCGCGCGGCGATGGCGTACGCGAAGGCGGGGCGCATGCCGCGCGGCGCGTTCCTCCGCTTCTACCTCGGCGGCGCGGCGAGCTACCGCGGCGCGGGGCGGACCGATCTCCTGTTCGGCCTGCCCGCGACGCCGGCGAGCGTCGACACCTACGTCGACATGCTCGAGGCGGAGGGGCTCGCGATCCCGTGGTCGGTGGCGGTCGTCTCGGGAAACACGCTCGACGGCGGCGTCGCCGAGCGCGCGCTCGAGCGCGGCGGGCACCTGCGGGTCGGGCTCGAGGACTACGCCGGAGCCCATCGCGCGTCGAACGTCGAGCTCGTGCGCGAGGCGGCCGCGCGCGTGCGCGCGGCCGGGCGCCGCGTCGCGCGCCCCGACGAGGTCGGATCGCTGCTCGACCTTCCTCGTTAGTCGCACGCGCACGCGCCGGCGATCGCCGGGCCCTCAAGCGCGGCCCGCGGCGCGGCGATGCGCGTCCCCATGCGCTCGAACCTCCTGATGCTCGGAATGCTCGTTCCGGCCGCGATCGCCGTGGCGTGGTACGGCCTGCCGGCGCCGCGTGGCGGCGGCGCGAGCGCCGTCGAGCGGATCTACGCGACCGACGGCGCGCGCGTCGTGACCGGCGACGTGGAGGAGCTGCTCGCCGGAGGCGGCGCCGGCCTCGACGCGCTCGCGGCGGCCGACGACGGCGGCGGCGCGGCCGGCGCGGAGCGGTCGTGGCTCGACCTGCTCGCGGGAGCCCTCCCGGGCGCGGCGGTGCGCGAGCCGCTGCTCGTCGTGCTCGTCGCCGGGCGCGATCGCGTCGCGATCGCGCGCGCGGGCGTCGACGACGCGCGCATCGCGGGCGAGACCGAGGACGCCTTCGTCGCCGGTGGCGACCTGCTCGTCGCGGCGAGCCGCGACGCGGCCGCCGAGATGATCATGCGGCTCGACTGGGTCGATCGCCCCATCGAGCTCGTCGCGGTCGAGCCGCGCGCGCCGTCCGTCGTCCTGCGCAAGGGGCGGCGCAACGCGGACGCCGAGGCGCTGCCCATGATCGGCGGCGTCGCGGCCGAGGTCGCCGCGGTGCGCGCGGCCGACCAGGCCCGCGTGCAGCAGGCCGTGGACGTCGTCCGCTCCGCGACCGCGCGCTGAAGCGCCGCGCGCGGGCGGTCGCGCTGCGGCGCGAGTGATAGAGTGCGCGCGCGCCCCACGCCAACCCGGGGCGGGGGGCCTCGCGTGCTGCGTTCGGTGCTTCGGTGGGGGCTCGGCATCGCGGTCGTCGGCGCGGTCGTCGTGCTCGCGCTGTTCGTCGTCGCCGGCGAGGGCTGGTTCGGCAGCCACGAAGGGCCGGGAACGATCCGCGGCGGGCGCGTCGCGCCCGCGCTCGTCGAGGCGCGCGGCCGGGCGTCGTTCGACGCGGCGCGCGGAATCGGCGTCGCGCAGCCGAAGCAGATCCTGTTCGGCGACCTCCACGTCCACACGACCGTCTCGTTCGACGCGTTCATGACGAGCGTCCCGATGCTGGGCGGGGAGGGCACGCACCCGCAGGCCGACGCGTGCGACTTCGCCCGCCACTGCTCGGCCCTCGACTTCTGGTCGATCAACGATCACGCGGCCGCCATCACGCGCCGCAACTGGCGCGAGACGGTCGAGTCGATCCGCGCGTGCAACGCGATCGCGGGCGACCCGGCGAGCCCCGACACGGTCGCCTTCCTCGGCTGGGAGTGGACGCAGGTCGGCACGACGCCGGAGGACCACTGGGGCCACAAGAACGTCGTGCTGCGCGGGCTCGACGACGACGCGATCCCGTCGCGCCCGATCGCGGCGCGCACGGTCGCCGAGCTGAACCTCGAGATGGCGCCGAGCGTGTGGCGGCGCGGCGCGCTCTCGCTCTTCGGCGGCCACGATCGCTACGACGACGTCGCGCGCTACTTCGCGGAGCGCGCCGACGCCGCGCTCTGCGACCCGGCGACGCCGGTGCGCGAGCAGCCGCCGGGCTGCATCGAGACGGCGGCCGACCCGCACGAGCTGTTCGCGAAGCTCGACGACTGGGGCGTCGACTCGATCGTGATCCCGCACGGCACGACGTGGGGCATGTACACGCCCGCGGCGTCGGACTGGAAGAAGCAGATCACGCCCGCGCAGCACGATCCGGCGCGCCAGACGCTGATCGAGATCTACTCGGGCCACGGCAACTCGGAGGAGTACCGGACGTGGCGCGAGGTCGACGTGCAGGCCGACGGGAGCGTGCGCTGCCCCGAAGCGAGGCCGGACTACCTCCCGCGCTGCCAGCGCGCCGGCGAGATCGTGCGCGAGCGCTGCATGGAGGACGGCGGCGACGCCTCCGAGTGCGACGCGCGCGCGGCCGAGGCGCGCCAGCTCGCGGCCGACGCGGGCGGCCAGGCGCACCTCACGGTGCCGGGCTACGACCCGAGCGAGTGGCTCGACGCCGGCCAGTGCCGCGACTGCAGCGTGCCGGCCTTCAACTACCGTCCGGGCGGCGCCGCGCAGTACGTCCTCGCGCTCTCGCACTTCGAGCCCGCGCCGGCGGGCGGTGCGCCGGCCGCACCGCCGCTGCGCGCGCGCATGGGCTTCATCGCGTCGAGCGACAACCACAAGGCGCGCCCCGGCACCGGCTTCAAGGAGGTGCGGCGCGAGGCCTTCACCGAATCGCGCTCGAACCCGCGCCCGGAAGGCCTGCTCGCCGGCGTGTTCCGCCGTCCCGAGACGGCGCGCGCGTCGCGCGCAGTGCCGTTCGACCGCGCGACGACGTCGCTGCGCGGCTTCCAGCTCTTCGAGATGGAGCGCCAGGCGTCCTACTTCATGACGGGTGGCCTCGTCGCCGTGCACGCCGACGGGCGCGATCGCGACGCGATCTGGGAGGCGTTCGAGCGGCGCGAGGTCTACGGCACCACGGGCCCGCGCATCCTCCTCTGGTTCGAGCTGCTGAACGCGCCCGGCTCGCGCGGGCGCGCGCTCCCGATGGGGGGCGCGGTCGAGCTCGACGCGCCGCCGATCTTCCAGGCGCGCGCCGTCGGCTCGTTCGAGCAGGAGCCCGGCTGTCCCGACGAGGCGTTCGAGGCGCTCGGCGAAGACGGCGTCGCGCGCGTGTGCGGGGGCGAGTGCTACTTCCCGAGCGACGAGCGGCGCCGCATCACGCGCATCGAGGTCGTGCGCGTGCGGCCGCAGGCGACGCCGGACGAGCCCGTCGCGCCGCTGATCGAGGACCCGTGGCGCGTGTTCGAGTGCGAGCCCGACGACGCGGGCTGCTCGGTCGTCTTCACCGACCCCGACTACGTGCGCGGCCGGCGCGACGCCGTGTACTACGTGCGCGCGATCGAGGAGCCCACGCCGACGATCAACGCGGGCGGCGTGCGCTGCGCGCGCGACGCCGAGGGCGCGTGCACGGGCGTCGACCTGTGCGGGCTCGACGGCAACGCGAGCGACGACTGTCTGGCGCCGGCCGAGCCGAAGGCCTGGTCGTCGCCGATCTACGTGGACTGGCCGCGAGGCTAGGTCGCGCGTCGAGGGCGGCGGCGCCGCTCGCGACGCGCACGAGAGGGAGCCTGCCGTGTACGACATCCTGATCCGCAACGCGATCGTGGTCGACGGAACGGGGCGCGACCGCTTCCCGGGCGAGGTCGCGATCCGCGACGGGCGCATCGCCGCGGTCGGACGTCCGGGCGAGCTCGCGGCGGCGGAGGCGCGCGAGACGATCGACGCGCGCGGCTGCGCGCTCACGCCGGGCTGGGTCGACATCCACAGCCACTACGACGGCCAGGCGACCTGGGACCCCATCCTCTCTCCGTCGGGCGAGCACGGCGTCACGACCGTCGTGATGGGCAACTGCGGCGTCGGCTTCGCGCCGGCCGCGCCCGACCGCCACGACTGGCTGATCCAGCTCATGGAGGGCGTCGAGGACATCCCCGGCACCGCACTCGCCGAGGGCATCCAGTGGGCGTGGGAGTCGTTCCCCGAGTACCTCGACGCGCTCGAGACGCACGAGCGCATCCTCGACGTCGCGACGCAGGTGCCGCACGGCGCGGTGCGCGCCTACGTGATGGGCGAGCGCGGCGCGCGCAACGAGCTCGCGACGAAGCGCGACATCGACGCGATGGCGGCGATCGTGCGCGAGGCGATCGAGGCCGGCGCGCTCGGCTTCTCGACCTCGCGCACGACCGGCCACCGCGCGCGCGACGGCGAGCCGGTGCCCGGCACGTTCGCCGCCGAGGAGGAGCTCTTCGCGATCGGCCACGAGATGCGCAAGCTCGGCAAGGGCCTGTTCGAGGCCGCGGCCGCGGGCGCGGGCGGCGAGGACGTCCCCGCGCGCACGAAGGAGGTCGAGATGTTCGTGCGGCTCTCGGCCGAGATCGGGCGGCCCGTGAGCTTCGCGCACCTGCAGGTCGACACCGCGCCCGACGACTACCTCCGCATCCTCGACGTCGCCGAGCGCGGGCGGGCCGTCGGCGCCGACGTGACGGGGCAGGTCGCGGGGCGCCCCTTCGGCATCCTCGCGGGCTTCCAGGTGTTCAGCCCCTACTCGATGCGGCCCGCCTATCAAGCGCTCGAGGCGCTGCCGTTCGAGGAGAAGCTCGCGCGGCTGCGCGAGCCGGCCGTGCGGCGCGCCATCCTCGCCGAGCGCCCCGCGCCGTCCGACCCGATCGCCGCGCAGTTCCAGAACTTCGCGAAGTACTTCGAGATCGGGAACCCGCCGAACTACGAGCCCGGCCCCGAGCTCACGATCGCCGCGCGCGCCGCGCGCGAAGGGCGCGACCCCGACGAGGTGATGTACGACGCGATGCTCGCCGACGACGGGCGCGCGCTGCTGCTGATGCCGCTCTACAACTACTCGCACGGGAGCTGCGACGCGATCTACGAGATGCTGCACCACCCGGCGTCGCGGCTCGGCCTGTCCGACGGCGGCGCGCACTGCGGGATGATCTGCGACGCGTCGATCCCGACGTTCCTGCTCACGCACTGGGTGCGCGACCGCGTGCGCGGGCCGCGCGTGCCGCTCGAGTGGGCCGTGAAGATCCAGACGAGCGAGACGGCCGCGCTCTACGGGCTGCTCGACCGCGGCACGATCGAGCCCGGCAAGCTCGCGGACCTGAACCTGATCGACCTCGACGCGCTCGCGCTCGAGCGCCCGTCGGTGGTGCACGACCTGCCGGCCGGCGGCCGTCGGCTGCTGCAGAACGCGCGCGGCTACGTGTTCACGATGAAGAGCGGTGCGATCGTGATGCGCGACGGCGTGCCGACGGGCGCGCGGCCCGGGAAGCTCGTGCGCGGCACGCGCCCGGCGCCCGCCGCGGCCTAGCCTCCGGTGCCGCTGCGCCTCTGCGGCTTCGTGCTGTTCGTCGCCGGGTTCCTGAGCGTGCCGTTCCCGATGCTCGGGTTCGACGCGTTCGTGCCCGCGGTCCGCTACGCGCAGCTCGCCGCCGTCCTCGCGGTGCTGCGCGTCGAGGAGGGCGGGGGCGGCGTGATCGACACGCTGCTCGTGCTCCTCGGCGGGCACGCGATCGCGGCGAGCCTCGCGGTCGCGCTCGGCGCGTGGCTCGCGACGCGGCTCGTGCTCGCGCGGCTGCCGTCCCGGCTCCGCGACCACGTGACGGTCATCGCCGCGACGCTGCTCGTCGCGCTCGCGAGCTACGGGCACGCGTACACGACGCCCTTCCACGCCTCGAGCGCGCACGCGCGGCTCCCGGAGCTCTTCCGGTGAGCGCACGCGCCGGCGGCGCGGCCGCTGCGCGGGTCGCGGCCGCGGGGCTCGCGACGATCGCCGCGCTGCTCGCGTCGGGTGCGGCGCGCGCGTTCGAGCGCACGGAGGAGCGCGCTCCGTGCGCCGCGCACGAGCCGCTGCGTCGCCCCTTCTTCGGTGACACGCACGTGCACACGGCGCTCTCGTTCGACGCCTGGGGGCAGGGCACGCGCGGCCGCCCGGCGGACGCCTACCGCTTCGCGAAGGGCGAGCCGCTCGGCATGCAGCCGTTCGACGCCTACGACCGCCCCGCGCAGACGATCCGCCTGCGCCGCCCGCTCGACTTCGCCGTCGTGACCGACCACGCCGAGCTGCTCGGCGAGACGCACATGTGCAGCACGCCCGGGGCGCCGGGCTACGACGGCCTGCTGTGCCGCGTGAACCGCGCCTTCCCGAAGCTCGCGTACATGGTCGTGAACAGCCGCGTCTACCAGGCCGTCGGGCAGCCGCGCTACTCGATGTGCGGCGAGGCGGGCGCGACGTGCCGCGAGCAGGCGCGCGGGCCGTGGAGCGAGATCGTCGCCGCCGCCGAGGACGCCTACGACCGCACGTCGGCGTGCGCGTTCACGAGCTTCGTCGGCTACGAGTGGACGGGCATGCCGGACGGCCAGAACGTCCACCGCAACGTCGTGTTCCGCAACGCGCGCCACCCGGCCGCGCCGACGAACTCGATCGAGACGCCGACCGCGGAGGGCCTGTGGGCCGCGCTCGAGAGCGAGTGCCTCGAGCGCGGCGACGGCTGCGACGTCGTCGCGATCCCGCACAACTCGAACGTCAGCAACGGGCTGCTCTTCCGCACGACGCGCGAGGACGGCGCGCCGCTGCGTCGCGAGGACGCGCTGCGCCGCGCGCGGCTCGAGCGGCTCGTCGAGGTGACGCAGCACAAGGGCGATTCGGAGTGCGCGGCGAACGCCGAGGACGAGCTCTGCGCCTACGAGAAGCTCCCGTTCGCGAAGCTCGGCGAGGAGTCGACGAGCCTGCTCGGCGGGACGCCGATCCCGCCCATGTCGTACGCGCGCGAGGCGCTCGCCGAAGGGCTCGTGCTCGCGCGCGCGCTCGGCGCCAACCCGTTCGCGTTCGGGCTCGTCGGCTCGACCGACACGCACCTCGCGGCGCCGGGCCTCGTGAACGAGCGCGACTTCGTCGGGCACGCCGCCGGCACGACGACGCACCGGCTCGAGACGCCGCCGATGCCCGACTCGCTCTGGTACAACCCCGGCGGCCTCGCCGTGCTCTGGGCCGAGGAGAACTCGCGCGACGCGCTCTTCGAGGCGATGCGGCGGCGCGAGGCCTATGCGACGAGCGGCCCGCGCATGACGGTGCGGCTCTTCGCGGGCTGGTCGTTCGACGAGGACGTGTGCGCGGGCGACGCGCTCGCGCAGCGAGGCTATGCGGAGGGCGTTCCGATGGGCGGCGATCTGCCGGCGCGACCGCCCGGCGCGGACGCGCCGCGCATCGCGGTCGCCGCGCTGCGCGACGCGGGCGTCGAGGGCGAGCCCGGCGCGGGCCTCGAGCGCATCCAGATCGTGAAGGCGTGGGAGGAGGACGGCCGCGCGCACACGCGCGTCTTCGACGTCGCGGGCGCGCGCGTCGCCGCCCCCGACGGCGCCGTCGATCTCGCGACGTGCGCGCCGCGCGAGGCGGGCTCCGACGCGCTGTGCGCGGTGTGGCGCGACCCGGGGTTCGACCCGGCGCGCCACGCGCTCTACTACGCGCGCGTGGTCGAGGTGCCGACGTGCCGCTGGAACGGCTGGGTCTGCGCGCGCGCGGGCGTCGACTGCAGCGACCCGTCGTCCGTCGAGCCCGGGCTCGAAGGGTGCTGCGACGCGCGCTTCCCGAAGACCGTGCAGGAGCGCGCCTGGACCTCGCCCGTGTGGTACGCCGCACCGCGAGCGTCCGCGAACTGATCGCGCGCGCATCGACGTTCGGCGCTGGTCGCCGCGCGCGCACCGGGTAGACTGCGCGCTCCGCGCGCCGCCCCGGCGCGCGACCCACGGAACGGAGCGGCGCGCGCGTGGACTTCGGACTCTCCGACGAGCAGGAGATGCTGCAGGCGACCGTGCGCAGCTTCGTCGCCAACGAGTGTCCGCCGACGCGGCAGCACGAGATCTTCGATGCGCCGAGCGAGCACGTCCCCGCACTGTGGCGCGGTCTCTCCGAGCTCGGCGCCGTCGGGCTCGCGATTCCCGAGCCGCACGGCGGCGCGGGGCTCGAGGTGCTCGATCTCGCGCTCGTCGCCGAGGCGCTCGGCGAGGGCGGGCTCCCGGGGCCGTTCTTCGGGCACGTCGTCGCCGCGCTCGCGATCGCGCGCGCCGGAAGCCCCGCCCAGCAGGCCGCGTGGCTGCCGCGGCTCGCGACGGGCGACGCGATCGCGACCGTCGCGTTCGGCGAGGCGGACGGCGTCTGGCAGCCCGGCGACTGGACCTGCGACGCCGCGGGCGACCGCCTGCGCGGCGCGAAGCTCGCGGTTCCGTGCGCGGACGTGGCCGACGTCGTGGTCGTCGGGACGCGCGGCGGCGGGCTCGCGCTCGTCGAAGCGCGCGGCGCGGGCGTCGCCGCGACGGCCGTCGAGAGCGTCGACCGCACGCGGCGCGTGCACGCGCTCGCCTTCGACGGCGCGCCCTGCGAGCCGCTCGCGCACGGGGCCGACGCGGCACCCGGCGTGCGCGACGCGGCGCTCGTGCTGTGCGCGGCCGACGCGTTCGGCGCCGCCTGGTCGCTGCTGCGCACGACCATCGACTACTGCGGAACGCGCGAGCAGTTCGACACGCCGCTCACGCAGTTCCAGGCCGTGAAGCACCAGATCGCCGACTGCGCGCTCGACGTCGAGCCGACGCGCGCGCTGTGGTGGTACGCGGCGCACGCCGTCGACCAGCTGCCCGACGAGGCGCCGCGCGCCGCGGCGCTCGCGAAGGCGCACGTGACGGATCGCGCGATGCAGGTCGCGCGCGAGTGCGTCGAGCTCCACGGCGGCATCGGCTTCACGTGGGAGTGCGACGTCCACATGGGCTTCAAGCGCATCCAGTTCGACCGCGCCTTCCTCGGCGCGCCCGAGGAGCACCGGCTGCGCTTCGCGGAGCTGTCGGGCTGGTAGGCGTTCCGGTCGGCGGGCGCGCCGCGCGTGGCGCGCGACCGCGATCGCGCGGAGGGACGAGGCGAGCATGGATCTCCGGTACGGGCCCGAGTACGACGCCTTCCGCGCCGAGCTGCGCGCCTTCCTCGCGGGCTGGCCGCTCGGCGGCGCGGAGGCGGCGCTTCCCGCCGCCGAGCGGGAGTCGCTCTTCCGCCAGCGCGGCATCGACGCGGGCTACGTGTACCGCCACATCCCGAAGGCGTACGGCGGGGCGGGCGCGCCGGCCGACGTGCTGCGCGATCGCATCATCCAGGAGGAGTACGCGGCCGCCGGGGCGCCGGGGCCGCTGTTCACGCAGGGCGCGGGCATGCTCGCGCCGACGCTCGTCGACCTCGGCACGGAGGAGCAGAAGCGGCGCTTCGTGCGGCGCGCGCTCACGGGCGAGGACGTCTGGTGCCAGGGCTACTCGGAGCCCGGCGCGGGCAGCGACCTCGCCTCGCTCACGAGCCGCGCCGAGCTCGTCGGCGACGAGTGGGTGATCCACGGGCACAAGATCTGGACGTCGGGCGCGGACAAGGCGCACTACATGTTCGGCCTCTTCCGCACCGAGCCCGACGCGCCGAAGCACGCGGGCATCTCCTACCTGCTGCTCGACATGCGCGCGCCGGGCGTGACGATCCGGCCGCTGCGCGAGATGACGGGCGGCGAGCTCTTCAACGAGGTGTTCCTCGACGGGGTGCGCACGCCGCGCGACTGGATCGTCGGCGAGCGCGGCCAGGGCTGGCAGGTGTCGCGCGCGACGCTCGTGCACGAGCGCAACATGATCGGCGACCCGCGCGCGCTGCGGCACCTGTTCGACGGCGTCGTCGCGCTCGCGCGGGCGGTGCGCCGGCGCGGGCGTCCCGCGATCGAGGATCCGATCGTGCGCGCGCGCCTCGCGGAGATCGAGGGCTACCTCGCCTCCCAGGAGTGGACGGGCAAGCGCGTGCTGACCGCGAGCGCGCGCGGCGAGGCTGCGAAGGTCGTGCTGCCGACGCTCATGGCCAAGCTCTACGGCACGAACCTGCGCAAGCGCATCGGCGAGCTCGCCCACGACCTGCTCGGCGCGGACGCGCTCGTCGCGCCGGTCGACGGCGAGTACATCGCGACGGGACCGGCGACCGCGGGCGCGTGGAACGCGCGCTACATGAGCGGCATGGCCGTCGCGATCGCGGGCGGCGCGTCGAACATCCAGCGCAACATCATCGCCGAGCGCGGGCTCGGCCTCCCGCGCGACCTCCGCCACCGCAAGCGCTGACGCGTTCCGGGCCACGCCGCGCGCGGCGCGCGGCGCGCGCGACTCGGGCGATGACCCGAGGTGCGGACGCACGCGTCGGCGCGCATCTGACCCGCTCCCGGGCACACGCACTTTCCGCGCAACTCCCCCCGGCGTTCCGCCGATGGCGGCCCGGACTTCGCGCACCCACCGGTGCGCAGGGGGAGGGGACGGGATGAGCCGGAGTGCACTCCGCCGGGTCGAGCGTGGCTCGAAGGTTCGACCGATCGCGATCGCGCTGCTCGTCGCGGTCATCGCGCCGGGCACCGCAGCTTCCGAGGACGAGGACGAGGAGGCCGCGCTCGACGGCGGCCTCGAGACGCTGCTCGTGACCGCGGAGAAGACGGAGAAGGACCTCCAGAAGACCGGCGGCTCCGTCGCGATGTTCAGCGAGACGATGCTCGACGACCGCGGCATCGTCGACGTGAAGGGCATCTCGGACTACGTCCCCAATCTCAAGATCCACACGAATCCCGGCGGCAACACGGGCTTCGCGATCAACATCCGCGGCGCGATCAAGGGCGACCCCATCATCTCGCGCGAGCCGGTCGTCGGCCTCTACGTCGACGACGTCTACATGTCCAACATGGTGGGCGTGCTCATCGACTACCTCGACCTCGAGGCGATCGAGGTGCTGCGCGGTCCGCAGGGCACGCTCTACGGGCGCAACACGAACGGCGGCGCCGTGAAGGTGCGCACGAAGGCGCCGAGCGACGTCCTCTCCGTCCGCAACGACTTCTCGTACGGCAACTTCGATCTCTTCGACGAGCGCACGGTGTGGAACGTGCCGCTGCTCGGCGACGGCGGCGACGCGCTGATCCCCTTCGGCGGGCTCGGCCACGTGAACACGCGCACGACCTTCGCATACCGCAACCGCGACGGCTTCGTCGACGTGGCGGACAACCTGACGGTCGCGCCGACCGCGTTCGCCGGCACGACCGCGCCGGGCTCCGGCGCGACGAACCTCGACGACGTCGACCGCTGGGCGCTCCACCACCGCACGCAGTGGGTGCCCACCGATCGCCTGACCTTCGACTACATCTACGACCGCACGCACGTCGACGAGGAGCCGACGGCGTACCAGCTCTCGGCGGTGAGCGGCGCGGGCACGCCCTTCCTGCTCTCGCCCTTCCTGACGAGCCGCCGCGCCGAGGTCGTCGCCGCGAACTACGGGGCCTTCGACGGCGCGAACCCGCGGCCGCTCGAGAGCAAGCTCGACATCCAGGGGCACGCGCTGACCGGCACGCTCGAGCTGCCGACGCTGCCCGTCGTCGGCGACGTGACGGTGAAGTCGATCTCGGCCTATCGGACGAAGGAGAACGACGAGGCCGCCGACATCGATGGCACGGGCTTCCAGTTCTTCGAGTCGGGGATCAAGGTCGACCACGAGCAGTTCTCGCAGGAGCTGCAGGTGAACGGCGACACGGCGCAGGGCCTGTTCCAGTACGTGGCCGGCTTCTACTACTTCAACGAGAACGGCCGCGCGATCAACGACCAGGACTTCCTCCAGGACCCGTTCTTCGCGGGCAGCGGCTTCACCGTCGACTTCCTGCACAAGTTCGAGAAGGAGTCGTTCGCCGGCTACGCGCAGGGCGACCTCACGCTCCCCGTGTGGGGCGACCGGATCACGCTGAGCGGCGGCGTCCGCTACACGAACGAGGACGTCGAGATCGACGTCCTCAACGTGAACTCGGCGGCCGGCACGCTGATCGACACGGGCATCGGTGGCACGCCCAACGTCGCGAAGCCGAAGGACACCTGGGACAACTGGTCGTGGCTCGCGCGCGTGCAGGTGCAGTTCACCGACGACCTGATGGCGTACTACAAGGCGAACACGGGCTTCCTGGCGGGCGGCTTCAACGCGCGCAACGTCAACCCCGCGAACTTCGGCACGCCGTACAGCCCGGAGAAGCTCCTCTCCCACGAGCTCGGCTTCCGCGGCGACTTCTTCCGCCGCCGCGTGCGCCTGAACGCGACCTGGTTCTACTACGACTACGAGGACATCCAGGTCTCCGTCTTCGACCCCGGCACGGGCGGCGCGACGACGCTCGTGCAGAACGCGGCCGAGGCGCGCATCTGGGGGGCCGAGATCGACGTCCTCGCGCAGGTGTTCGACGGGGCCGAGGTGCAGGCGAGCTACGGCTACACGCACCCCGAGTACCGGAACTTCATCGACCCCGTGCTCGGCGACGTCACCAACGTGCGCGGCTTCGCGCAGACGCCCGAGCACTCCGTGACGGTCGGCGGGAGCTACACGCTGCCCGCCTTCAGCTGGGGCACGGTGATGGCGCGCGTCGACTGGTCGTGGTCGGACGAGGTGATCTTCAGCGATACGCCGAGCGCGGCCATCGACCAGACGAAGCCCTTCTGGACCCTCAACGCGATGCTGCAGGTCTCGGACATCGAGCTGCCCTGCGCGACCGGGCGCCTGCGCACGATGGCCTGGATGCGCAACATCACGGACGAGGACTACAAGGAGTTCGGCTTCAGCCTGCTCGGGGCGTTCGGCGGCGAGGGCATCGCCGTCAACACGTACACCGACCCGCGCACCTACGGGCTCACGCTCGTCTGGGAGTGGGAGAAGTAGGCGCGGGCTAGGCGACGCGGAGCGGGAGCGCGCCGAAGCCGCGGAAGAACTCCGAGCGCAGGCGCACGGCGTCGGCCTCGACGACGTCGTACTCGGGGAACGCGGCGAGCAGCTCCTCGAGCAGGACGCGGCCCTCCATGCGCGCGATGTGCATGCCGAGGCACATGTGCGTGCCCTGTCCGAACGACAGGATGCGCGGAAGGCCGCGGCCGACGTCGAAGGCGTCCGCGCGGTCGAACGCGCGCTCGTCGCGGTTCGCCGACGCCCACAGGAACATCACCGCCTCGCCGGGCTCCACCGTCTGCCCGTGGAACTCGACCTCGCGCGTCGCGACGCGCCCGAGCATCTGCGTCGGCATGTCGTAGCGGAGCGCCTCGTGGAAGGCCTGCGGTGCGAGCGACGGGTCGGCGGCGACGCGCGCGCGCTGCTCGGGGTGCTGCCAGAGCCGGTAGATCGCGGCCGACGCCGCCTTCGGCAGCGTCTCGGTGCCCCCGATGAGCACCATCGAGAGGTGGAAGGACGCCTCGAGGTCGTTGAGCCTGCGGCCCTCGAAGTCGCCGTAGAGGATGGCGTCGGCGAGCCCGCCGAGGCGCGTGCCCTTCGCGCGCCACTCCTGGATGCGCTGGATCAGGTAGACGTGCAGCTCCATCGAGGCGTCGCGGCCGCGCGGCGTCACGCCCGGCGTGCCCGCGTCCCGCTCGAAGAGCGTGTTGATGCAGCGCACGTAGAAGTCGGCGTCGTCGATCGGCACGCCGAGCACGCGGCACGCGACGCGCACGCTCAGGTGGCCCGCGAAGTCGGCGACGGCGTCGAGCCCGCCGCGCTCGCGCGCGCGCGCGATGCAGCCGCGCACGATCTCGCGCGCGAACGGCTCGAGGCGCTCGGCCGCCGCGGGCTTGAAGGGCGGGCTCAGCGCCGCGCGCACGCGCGTGTGCACGGGCGGGTCGAGCGTCGCGACCGCGCCGATCTCCATGGGCAGATCGGAGCGGTCGAAGTACGTCTCCTCGCCGCCGTCCGGGTCGGGGTGGAAGAGCAGCTCCATCGACGTCGTTCCCTCGGTCACGGTGAACGACTTCACGTCGAGGAGCGCCGCGAGCACGTCGTCGAAGCGCGACAGGAACCACGGCCGATAGCGCGGGTGCCGGAAGATCGGAGCCTCGGCGCGCAGCTGCGCGTAGAAGGGATAGGGGTCGTCGAAGACGGCCTCGGAGCACGGGTCGTACTCGATCACTCGCCGCTTCCCCCTCCGGCGCCCGGCGGGCCGGCGCGCCGCACGGCCTCGCGCTCGGCGATGTACGCGGTGCGCCTGCGCTCGAGCCCGCCGCCCGCGCGCCACATGTAACAGGCGTCGGGCATGCCGCCGACGGTCGCGATGCCCTCGCCGCCGCCCGCGCCGCCCGCGGAGGTCGGCCCGTCCCACAGCGCCGCGATGCACTGCAGGAAGCCCGGCCCGAGGTGGAGCAGCGCATCGAGCACGTGCCGCCGCTCGGGCCGCTCCGCGTAGAGCGCGAACAGGCGCGAGCCGAGGCCCGGCATGATGCGCTCGCCCGCGAGCGCCGCGACCTCGTCGTCGCGCTCGCTCCACGCACCGGCCCGCGCCGTCCCGAAATCGGCGCGCGTGCGCGCGCGCTCGGCGCAGCGCACTGCCGCGAGCTTCATGCCGCCCATCTCGACGCGCGCGTGCACGCGCACGTCGTGCTGCGCGCCGAAGCGGTCGAGCGGCGCGTCGACGACCGCGAGCGGCGCCGTCGCGAGATCGCCCTGCTGGAGGACGAGCTCGAGGCTCGCGCCGTCGGCCGCCGCGAGCCCGTCGACGACGACGGTGCGCTTGAAGATGCGCTCGCCCGCGGCGCGGGCCGCGCCGTCCGCGCCGCGCGCGCGCTGCTCGGCGTCGATCGCGGAGGGCAGGGCGCGGCCGAGCGTCTGCGCGAGCGTCAGCAGGTGCGTGCAGCCGAGCCCGCCGCCGAAGAGCGCGCTCGCGCGCTTCTCGAAGCCGGGCGCGAGCCGCTCGCCCGCCAGCGCGAGCAGGCGCTCGCGCGGGTCGCGGCAGCACTCGCCGTCCGTGCGCGGCGAGGGCTCGACCGCGACGTACGGCTGCTCGACGCGCATGTCGTCGACGCGGCGCGTGGCGGCGTCGACGTCGAGCTCGATGCGCATGTGGTGCACGAAGCCGGCGTTCTGGATGTCCGAGAGCATCGGGACGAAGCCGCACTTGCGGACGTCGACGATGGCGCCGCGCGCGAGCAGCCTCCCTTCCGCGGCCGCGACGAGCTCGATCTCGAGCAGGCGCGTGTGGCAGGGATGTCCGGCGGCGGCGACGTGCAACGCGGGCTCCTCGACGGGGGGCGCAGCATAGCGGCTGGCCTCGCGTGCGCGCGGGGCGCGCCGCGCGCGCGGCGCGGCTGCGCGTCGGCTGCGCGCGTCATCGAAACGTGCCCCGGCCGTCGCGCTCGAGGCACAAGGTCGCGGTATTCCACTCCGAAACGCCCCCCGAGCCGTCGGCCGAGGCATCTCCGCCTCGCAGCCGGCGCGGGGAGGCGCGACATGAGACGCGGAACGCGCGCACTCGTCGCTGCAACGCTCGCCTCGACCGGGCTCCTGCTCGGTGTCCTGCTCCCGTCCGTCGCCACTGCCGGCGATCTCTCGCTGCCGTCGATCGGCGTCCGCGGCGCGTTCGCGCCGAGCGACGACGACATCGGCCACCGCTACAAGTTCCTCGGCCGCTCTCTCGTGAGCGCCTTCGGCGACCGGCTCGAGATCGGGGCCGAGATCGAGCTGAGCAAGTACTCGACGATGCTCGCCGGGCTTCCCGGCATCCAGGTCAAGTCCTACAACATCCGCACCGTGCTCCTGTTCGTGCCGTGGCCCGACCGCGTCTCGCCCTACGTGGGGACGGGCCTCGGCGTCGACGTGATGCGTCTCGACGACGACATGGTCGAGTCGGTGATCCAGCAGATGCGTGTCGACAACTTCGGTATCCGCATGGGGGGAGTGAGCTTCCTCGGGATCCAGCTTCCGGTCGCGCGCGACGCGGTGCTCTTCGCCGAGGGCCGCGCGGCCGCGGCGTTCCAGGTGATCGACGCGACGGACGTCGAGATGGGCGCCGGCATCTTCGAGGGCGTCGGCGCGATCGCCGGCCTGCGCATGCGCTTCTGAGCGGACGCGCGGCGTCGCTCCCGCCCGCACCGCGCCCCCGCGATTGACCTTCCCGAGCCGCCCGCGTATATCGGGGGCGTCCGGCGCCGCTGCGCGGCGCCGCGCCCTTTCCCCATCTCCCGGGGCCCGCGGAGGCAGCGCCATGCTCGATGTCGTGATTCGGGGCGGAACGGTCGTCGACGGAACGGGAGCGCCCGCGCGCCGCGCCGACGTCGGCATTCGCGGCGACCGCATCGTCGCGATCGGCGACGTGGCCGAGCGCGGTGCGCAGGAGATCGACGCGACGGGCCGAGTGGTCGCGCCGGGCTTCATCGACGTCCACACGCACTACGACGCGCAGGTGTTCTGGGACGGCACGCTCTCGCCGTCGCCCTTCCACGGCGTCACGACGATCTTCGGCGGCAACTGCGGCTTCAGCATCGCGCCGCTCTCCCCCGACGCGGGCGGCTACCTCATGCGCATGCTCGCGCGCGTCGAGGGCATGCCGCTCGAGAGCCTCGAGAAGGGCGTGCCCTGGGACTGGCAGGCCTTCGGCGAGTACCTCGACCGGCTCGAAGGTCGCATCGCGGTGAACGCGGGATTCATGGTCGGGCACTCGGCGCTGCGGCGCGTCGTGATGGGCGAGCGCGCCGTCGGCAGCGAGGCGACCGCGGAGGAGCTCGCCTCGATGAAGGCGCTGCTCGCGCGCTCGCTCGCCGAGGGCGGCATGGGCTTCTCGTCGACCATCTCGCCCACGCACAACGACGGCGAGGGCAACCCCGTGCCCTCGCGGCACGCGGCGCGCGAGGAGCACGTCGAGCTCGCGCGCGTCTGCCGCGACCACCCCGGGACGACGGTCGAGTTCCTCCCCGGCGTCGGCCCGCACAGCGACGCCTCGCGCGAGCTCATGGTCGACGTGTCGCTCGCCGCGAACCGGCCGGTGAACTGGAACGTGATGGCGGTGAGCAGCGGCAACACCGACCTCACGAAGGCCCAGCTCGAGACGTCCGACTACGCGCGCGCGCGCGGCGCCGAGATCGTCGCGCTGACCGTTCCGCAGACGATGACGATCCGCATCAATCTCCACTCGGGCTTCGTGTTCGACGCGCTCGCGGACTGGGACTCGTTCTTCCGGCTGCCCGTCGAGGAGCGGATCGAGAAGCTGCGCGACCCGGCCTATCGCAAGTGGCTCGACGAGCGCGCCGGCTCCGAGGACTCGGGCATCATGAGGGGCATCGCCGCGAACTGGGGCGCGATGCGGATCGACCAGGTGATGAGCCCGGAGAACGCGGGCTGCGCGGGCCGGACGGTGGGCGAGGTGGCGGCCGAGCGCGGCACGACGCCGTTCGACACGCTCTGCGACATCGCGATCGCCGACGGCCTCAAGACCTCGTTCATGCCGCCCACCGGGCTCGACGACGCCGAGACCTGGCGGCTGCGCGGGCAGGCCTGGGCGGACGACCGCACGGTGATCGGCGCGTCCGACGCGGGCGCGCACCTCGACATGATCGACACCTTCGCGTTCTCGACGCAGGTGCTGGGCAACGGCGTGCGCAAGCACGGCGCGATCCCGCTCGAGGAGGCGGTCCGGCAGCTGACCGACGTGCCGGCGCGGCTCTACGGCCTGAAGGAGCGCGGCCGCCTCGCGGAGGGCTGGTTCGCCGACGTCGTCGTCTTCGACCCGGCCACCGTCGACACGGGCCCGACGTACGTGCGCGAGGATCTCCCGGCCGGTGCGGGGCGCCTGTACGCCGACGCCGTCGGCATCGACCACGTGCTCGTGAACGGCGTCGAGATCGTGCGCGGGCGCGAGCACACCGGCGCGTTCCCGGGCACCGTGCTGCGCTCCGGCCGCGACACGGACACGGTGACGGTGCCCGGCGGCGGTCGTTAGGCGCTTCGATGTCCGACCACCCGACGAAGGACTCGGTCCGCCTGCTCGACGGGCGCTGGTACCAGGGCGTTCCGCTCGACGACTACGCCTGGATGCGCGAGAACGCGCCGCTCTACTGGGACCCGGTCGGCGAGATCTGGGGCGTCGCCCGCCACGCGGACATCCAGACCGTGTCGAAGTCGCCGTCGCTCTTCTGCTCGGGGAAGAGCTCGCGCCCCGACCGCGACTCGTGGATCCCGTCGATGATCAACTTCGACGATCCGCAGCACAAGCGGCGACGCAACCTCGTGAATCGCGGCTTCACGCCCCGCCGCGTGCAGGACCACGCCGCCAAGATCCGCCGCATCTGCACCGAGCTGATCGACGCCGTGTGCGAGAAGGGCTCGTGCGAGTTCGTGCGCGACATCGCGGCGCCGCTGCCGATGGCGATCATCGGCGACATGCTGGGTGTGCGCCCCGAGGATCGCGACCGCCTGCTGCGCTGGTCCGACGACCTCGTCAGCGCGAGCGGGAACGACGACCCGCAGGTGCGCGAGCGGTCGATGCAGGCGGGCGCCGAGTGGATGGCCTACGCGCAGGGCGTCATCGAGGACCGCCGCGGCCGGCCGGAGCAGGACGATCTGATCAGCGTGCTCGTCCACGCCGAGATCGACGGCGAGCGGCTCGACGACGAGGCGCTGCGACAGGAGAGCCTCCTGATCCTCGTCGGCGGCGACGAGACGACGCGCCACGTGATCGTCGAGGGCATGAAGGCGCTGATCGATCACCCGGCCGAGCGCCGTCTCCTGCTCGAGGACCCGGCGCGCATCCCGACGGCCGTCGAGGAGATGCTGCGCTGGGTGTCGCCCATCAAGAACATGAACCGCACGGCGACGCGCGACACCGAGCTGTGCGGGCAGAAGGTGCGGGAGGGCGACCGCCTCCTCCTGCTCTACCACTCGGGCAATCGCGACGACGGCGCCTTCGAGGCCCCCGGCGAGTTCCGGGCGCTGCGCACGCCGAACCCGCACGTCGCCTTCGGCGGGTACGGAACGCACTTCTGCCTCGGCGCGAGCCTCGCGCGCCTCGAGCTGCGGATCATGTTCGAGGAGCTGCTGCGCCGCCTTCCGGACATGCAGATCGCGCCCGGGGCCGAGCTCCCGATGCGCTGCAACAACTTCATCGTGGGCATCGAGGAGATGCCCGTCACCTTCACGCCGACGGCGCCGGCGGGCCCGTCCGCCTGAGCCGCGCCGCACGCTGACGCGCCGCGCCGCTTTCGTCTAGGATCCGCGGCCTCGCGCCGCCGCTTCCGTCCTCTCACCCGACCGAGCGCGCGACACGCCCGCGACGCTCACGAAAGGAACGCCCATGAAGGCCGCCATCCTCCCCGCGCTGAACCAGGATCTGATCGTCCGCGACGACGTCGGCCTCGCCGATCTCGGCCCGGGCGAGGTCCACATCAAGGTCGGCTCGAGCGGCGTCTGCCACTCCGACGTGTCGGCGCAGAACGGGACGATCCCGCAGCCGCCGCCGTGCGTGCTCGGTCACGAGGGCGCGGGCACGGTGCTCGAGGTCGGCCCGGGCGTCTCCGACGTGAAGGCGGGCGACAAGGTGATCGTGTCGTTCACGCCCGCGTGCCGGAAGTGCAAGGCCTGTCTGCGCGGCCAGTCCTACCTGTGCATGGACATGGGTCGCATGATGGCGCCGCACTTCCGCATCGACGGGAACCCGGTCGCCGGCATGGCGGGCTGCGGCACGTTCGCCGAGGAGATGATCCTGCCCGACTCGGCGGTCGTGAAGATCGACGACGACATCCCGCTCGACATCGCGTCGCTGATCGGCTGCGGCGTGACGACCGGCGTCGGTGCGGCGATCAACAGCGCGGGCGTGACGCCCGGCTCGTCGGTCGTCGTGTTCGGCGCGGGCGGCGTCGGCATCTCGGCGATCCAGGGCGCGCGCATCGCCGGCGCGGCCGAGATCCTCGCGGTCGACCTGATGGACAGCAAGCTCGAGATGGCCCGCAAGTTCGGCGCGACGCACGTGTGCAAGCCCGACGACTTCGCCGGCCTCAACAACGAGATCACGGGCGGCGAGGGCTTCGACTACGCCCTCGAGTGCATCGGCAACCCCGCGACGATCCGCGCGACCTACGACGCGGCGCGCCGCGGCGGCGTCGCCTGCATCGTCGGCGTCGGGCGCATGGAGCAGATGATCCAGTTCAGCGCCTTCGAGTTCTTCTTCGCCGACAAGACGCTGCGCGGCTCGATGTACGGCAGCGCGCAGGTCCGCACGTTCATGCCGAAGCTGCTGCGCCTGTGGAAGGCCGGGAAGCTCGACCTCGAGGGCATGATCACGCGCCGCATCCAGATCGAGGACATCAACGACGCCTTCCGCGCCATGCAGGCGGGCGAGGTGATCCGCTCGGTCATCGACTTCAAGTAGTCGGCGTCGCTCCGCTCGCGCGCGCGGCGTCGGCCAGCCGGCCGACGTCGCGCGCCGACAGGTGCCCGTTCTCGTACATCCAGCGCATCTGCGCCTCGACGGTCTCGCGGATCGGCCGCAGCGCGAGGCCGAGCGCGGAGAGCGTCTTCGCGTCGTCGCCGCGGATGCCGCGCGTCGCGAGCATCATCGACTCCTCCGTCACGGCTCCCGGGTCGATCGGCGTGAAGCGGCGCAGCCAGTCGCCGACGCGGCCCGCGAAGCGCAGCGCGGCGCCCGGGCAGGGCACGCGCCACAGCGCGGCGCCGCGCAGATCCGAGACCAGCTCGCGCATCTCGTCGTGCGTCAGGAAGTGGCCGGCGAGCATGTAGCGCCGCGCGCCGCGTCCGGGCTCCATCGCGCGCGCGATCGCCTGCGCGAGGTCGCGCGCGTCGACGATCGGCATGCCGCCCTCGACCGACAGGTAGTAGTTCCACTGGACCATCGCGAAGATGGTCGTGATCTGGTTCCCGAGCGTCGGATTGTCCGGGCCCCACACGGCGCTCGGGTACACGCAGACGACGGGCGCACCGCGCTCCTGGAGCGCGCGGGCGACGCGCTCGGCGTCGGCCTTCGAGCGGCTGTACGGGTCGCGCGGCGCGGCGACGGGCGAGTCCTCGGTCGCGACCTCGACACCCGGCTCCCACAGCGCCGACAGGCTCGAGACGTGGACGAGCGGGTCGAGCCCGCGCGCGTGCCCTCCTCGAGCACGGTGCGCGTGCCGCCGACGTTCGTCGCGATCATGCGCTCGTGGTCGTCGCGGTCGAAGGTGAGCAGGCCGGCCGCGTGGAGGAGGGCGTCGCAGCCGCCCATCGCGCGCGCGACGCTCGCGCGATCGGTGACGTCGCCGGGTGCGACGTCGAGCGCGCGCGCGTCGAGGCCGAGTGCGCCGAGCACGCGCCGCGCCTTCGCGTCGTCGCGCGCCAGGATGCGGAGCGTGTGGCCCGCGCGCGCGAGCGCGGCACACGCGTGGCTGCCGACCATGCCGGTCGCGCCGGTCACCAGGATGCGCACGCCGTCCCCCCTGCGTCGCGGGGCCGTGGCGCGTGCGTCGCGCTCGCCCTCGCGGTGCGGACGCCGAGCCTATCACCCGCGCTCGCGCGTGCGCGCCCGCCGCGCCCGCGGCGTGCACGTTCACCCGACGCGCAGCGCCTCTGCGTCGAACGGAGCGAAGACGTCGAGCCGGTGGAAGTCCGGCGCGCGCCCCGCGGCCGGCCGCCAGGCGAGATGGCGCCGCGCCGCGCCGGCGCCGTGGATCGCGAAGGCGTTCAGGTGCGACACGCCGGCGGGCACGAGCGACCCGGGAACGACGGCGACCCCGCGCCAGCGCGCGCCCTCGCGCGCCACCGCGTACGCGATCGCGAGCTCCTCTCGGACGGCGTTGCGCACGCCCTCGAGCGCGAGCACGAGGTGGTGGCCGTGCGGGCCGAGCTCGACCTCGAGGTAGGTGTCGGGCGGGGCGAGCAGGAAGACCTCGACGACCTCGTGCTCGAAGAGCCGCGGCGTCGGGCCGGGCGGCGAGGCCGGCGCCGGGTCGCCGTGGAACGGCGCGTCGACCTCGATGCGCCAGTCGTCGCGCGCGCCGCGCGCGCTCCGGGAGAGCGCGATGCGCACGCGCTCGCCGGGGAGCGCCGCGCCGCCGTCCCACGTGCGCTCGATGTCGAGGATCACGTCGCACCCTCCCGTCGGTGTCGGCCGTCGGTGTCGGCCGTCGGTGTCGGCCGCGGGCGCCCGCCGTCTGCGTCGGCGCCGGGAGCCGGATCGCGTCGCGCTCGATACCGCCGACCCGGGCGGGTGGCAACGGCTCGCCGCACACGTCGCCTTGCTAGTGTGCGCGCATGTCGTCCGCCGCTGCGCCTTCCTCCGCCGCCGCGCCCGGCGCCGCGACCTCCGTCGCCGAGGACGTCGTCGTCGAGCTCGACGCCGTCGGCAAGCGCTTCGGCGCGCGCGTCGCGGTCGACGCGCTGTCGCTGCGCATCCGCGCGGGCGAGTGCTTCGGGCTGCTCGGTCCGAACGGCGCCGGCAAGACCACGACGCTGCGGATGATCTACGGCGTCACGCGCCCGAGCCGCGGCGCGCTGCGCGTCTTCGGCCTCGACGCGCAGCGCGAACGGCGCGCCATCCGCGCGCGCCTCGGCGTCACGCTCCAGGAGAACGTGCTGATCGAGACGCTCTCCGCCGAGGAGAACCTGCGCGTCTTCGGGCGCTACCACCTGCTGCGCGAGCCCGCCCTCTCGCAGCGCGTCGACGAGCTGATGGGCTTCCTCGAGCTGCGCTCGCACGCGGGGCTCGCCGTGCGCCATCTGTCGGGCGGCTACCAGCGCCGCGTCGCGATCGGCCTGTCGCTGATGGGCTCGCCGGAGCTCCTGATCCTCGACGAGCCGACGACCGGGCTCGACCCGGCCGTGCGCCTCGCGCTCTGGGCGCGCGTGCGGCGCCTGCGCGCGTCCGGCACGACCGTGCTCCTGACCACGCACTACATGGACGAGGCCGAGCGGCTCTGCGACCGCGTCGCGATCCTCTCGCACGGGCGCGCCGTCGCGGAGGGCGCGCCGCGCGCGCTGATCGAGCGCGAGCTCGCGCGCGAGGTGGTCGAGCTCGAGACGAGTGCCGACGAGGCCGCGCGCTTCGAGCGCGACGCCCCGGGCGTGCGCGCCTCGCTGCGGGTCGAGTCGCGCTCGATGCTCTTCGCCGACGACGCGGCGGCCGTCGCCGAGTGGCTGCGCGCGCACGACGGCGGCGATCGTCGGCCGCTCGTCGTGCGGCCCGCGAACCTCGAGGACGTCTTCCTGCGCGTCACGGGAACGACGCTCGAGGCGGACGCGGAGTGAGCGCGTGAGCCTCTCGCCCCGACACGCGCTCGCCGTCTGGCGCCGCAGCCTCGCCATGTACGCGCAGAGCTGGAAGTGGAACCTGCTGCCGAACTTCTTCGAGCCGGTCTTCTACCTCGCGTCGCTCGGCATCGGCGTCGGCGCGTACATCACGGAGATGGGAGGCCGCTCGTACGCCGAGTTCCTGGCGCCCGGGCTCGTGTGCGTGGCGGCGATGAACGGCGCGAGCTTCGAGGTCACGTACAACACGTTCGTGCGGCTCGAGTTCGAGAAGACGTACGACCTCATGCTCACCGCGCCGATCGAGGCGGACGACGTGCTCGCCGGCGAGCTGCTCTGGGCGATGACGCGCGTGATGCTCTACGGGGGGATCTTCTACTTCGTGACGATCGCGTTCGGCCTCGCGCCCCTCCCGCACTCGCTCGCGATGCTCGGCGTGATCCCGCTGACCGGGCTGCTCTTCGGCGCGCTCGGCTTCGCGTTCACGCTGCGCATCCCGACGATCGATCTCTTCAGCTTCTACTTCACGCTCTTCCTGACGCCGCTCTTCCTGTTCTCCGGCGTCTTCTTCCCGATCGAGGAGCGGCTCTCGGGCGCGTGGCTCTGGGTGGCCGAGGCGACGCCGCTGCTCCACCCGGTGCGGCTCGCGCACATGGCGTTCGAGGGGAGCTTCCGCCCGATCGCGCTCTGGGACGTGGCCTACGTCCTCGCCGCGACGGCGGGCCTGCTCGCGTGGACGCGCGTGCGGCTGCGCGAACGGCTCGAGAGCTGAGCGCGTCGTCGCTCCCGCGCGGCGGGAGGAGTAGGCTCGTCCGTCCATGCGCGTCGCGCTCTTCATCCCCTGCTACGTCGACCAGCTCGCGCCCGAGGTCGGCATCGCGACCGTCGAGCTGCTCGAGGCGCTCGGCGTCGACGTCGTCTTCCCGCTCGCGCAGGCGTGCTGCGGACAGCCGCTCGCGAACCTCGGCTGCCGCGACGACGCCCGCCCGCTCGCCCTCGGCCTCGCGCGGGCCTTCGCCGCGTGCGAGGTGGACCACGTCGTGGCGCCGTCGGCGAGCTGCGCGGCGATGGTGCGTCGCCACGCGCCCGCGCTCGCGCGCGACGCGCGCGAGCGCGCGCTCCTCGACGGGCTCGCCGAGCGCACGCGCGAGCTGTGCGAGTGGCTCGTCGACGTGCTCGGCGCCGACCATGTGCGCGGACGTTATGCGGCCCGCGTCGCGCTCCACCGCGGCTGCCACGCATTGCGCGAGCTCCGCCTCGGCCCCGCGAGCGAGCGCATGGACGCCGCGCCGCCCGTCGATCGCGCGCGCGCGCTGCTCGAGCGGCTCGACGGGCTCGCGCTCGCGCCGCAGGAGCGCGCGGACGAGTGCTGCGGCTTCGGCGGGACGTTCGCGGTCGCCGAGGACGCGGTCTCCGCGCGCATGGGGTCCGACCGTCTCGCCGACCTCGGCCGCACCGCGCCCGACGTCGTCGCGTCGACCGACGCGTCGTGTCTGCTCCACCTGCGCGGTCTGGCGGCGCGCGCGGCGGCGACGCGAGGCGCGGCACCCCTCGCGTTCGCGCACGTCGCCGAGGTGCTCCGCGACGGCGTGCTCGGCCGTGCGCCGCGCGCCGCGCGCGCGGCGCGGAGCGGGGAGGGCGCGTGACGGCGCCGGGCCCCGGCGCGGCGGACGCCGGCCACCCTGCGCGCGCGCGCGCGTTCGCGCGCGACGCGGCCCGCGTCACCTGGCACGACGCCGCCGTGTACGGCGTGCGGAAGCGGCGCGACGCGGCGGCGGCGAGCGTCCCGGAGTGGGAGGCGCTGCGCGACGCCGCGGCCGCGCTCAAGGCCGCCGTCCGCGCGGACTGGGGCGCGCACCTCGAGGCGTTCGAGGCGCGCGCGGTCGCGAGCGGCGCGCACGTCCACTGGGCGGCCGATGCGCGCGAGCTGTGCGAGACGGTGCTCGGGCTCCTGCGCGCGCGCGGCGCGCGGCGCGTCGTGAAGAGCAAGTCGATGCTCACGGAGGAGTGCGGGCTCAACCCGTTCCTCGAGGCGGCGGGCATCGAGGTCGTCGACACCGATCTCGGCGAGCGCATCGTGCAGCTGCGGCGCGAGCCGCCGAGCCACATCGTGATGCCGGCGATCCACCTGCGCCGCGAGGAGGTGGGCGAGCTCTTCCACCGCGCACTCGGCGGCCCCGCCGGCGAGCGCGACCCCGAGCGCCTCGTCGCGCTCGCGCGCGCCCACCTGCGCGACGCCTTCCTCGGCGCCGACGCGGGCATCACGGGCGCGAACTTCGCGGTCGCCGAGACGGGCGAGATCGTCGTCTGCACGAACGAGGGCAACGCCGATCTCGGCACCGCGCTGCCGCCGCTCCACATCGCGTGCGTCGGCATCGAGAAGCTCGTCGAGCGCGAGCGCGACCTCGGCGTCTTCCTGCGCCTGCTCGCGCGCTCGGCGACGGGCCAGGCGCTCACCGTGTACACGTCGCACTTCCGCGGCCCGGCGCCCGGCGGCGAGCTGCACGTGGTGCTCGTCGACGACGGACGCAGCGCGCTCGCCGCGCGCCCCGAGCTCGCGAGCGCGCTCTCCTGCATCCGCTGCGGCGCGTGCCTCAACACGTGTCCCGTGTACCGGCGCAGCGGCGGCCACAGCTACGCGACGCCGGTGCCCGGGCCGATCGGGTCGGTGCTCGGCCCGGCGCGCGACGCGCGCGCGCACGCGAGCCTGCCCGGCGCGTGCAGCCTGTGTGGCTCGTGCGCGGACGTGTGCCCGGTGAAGATCGACCTCCCGAGCCAGCTGCTCGTCCTCCGCGCCGAGATCGCGCAAGCGCGCTCGGCGCCGTCGGCGAAGCGGCTCGGCGCGCGCGCCGGCGCGTGGATGCTCGCGCGCCCGCGCCTGCTCGACTGGCTGCGGCGCGCGGCGCGTCCGCTCGTCGCGCGCCTCCCCCGCGCGCTCGTCGGGCGCGATGCCTGGACGCGCCACCGCGCGCTCCCCGACCTTCCGCGCGCGTCGTTCCGGAGCTGGTGGCAGCGCGAGCGCGGCACGGGCGCGCGCGCCGAGCGGACGGGCGACGGACGAGGGCGACGACCGTGACGCGCGCAGGCCGCGAACCGGCTGCGCGGGGCGACGCGCGCGCGCGCGTGCTCGCCGCCGTGCGCGCGCACGCGGCGCCGGCGGTCGCGCGGCCCGACCTCGCGCGCTTCGACCGCGCCGACGCGCGCGACCCGAACACCGCGCGAGCGGCGGAGGCCGCGGTCGACGCCTTCGCGGACGCGGTGCGCGCCGCGGGCGGTGCGTGCGTCGCGGTCGACGGCGGAGGAGCGGAGGCGGCGCTCGCGCGCGCGCTCGCGGCGCACGCGCCGCTGCGCGATGCGCGGCGGGTCGTCGCCGCGGGCGTCGCCCTCGCCGGTGCGCGCGGAGAGCACGCGGTGCTCGCGGCCGCGCTCGCACCCGGCGCGCGGCTCGAGGCCCTCGCGCGCGCCGCCGCCCCGCACGCGTTCGCCGACGTCGACGTCGCGGTCGTGCGCGGCGCGTTCGGCGTCGCCGAGAACGGCGCGGTCGCGCTCGCGGAGCGCGGACGCGCACTGCGCGGGGCGCTCCTCCTCTGCCAGCACCTCGTGCTCGTCGTCCGCGCGGACGACCTCGTCGCGGACATGCACGCGGCGTACGCGCGGCTCGCGGCGATCGCGCCGATCGAGGACCTCCTGGACGCCGACGCCGACGCCGACGCCGACGCCGATGCCGGCGCCGACGCCGGCGCGCGCGCGCAGTCGGCAGCCGCGGGGGGCGCCTGCTGGCGCGGCTTCGTCGCCGGCCCGTCGAAGACGGCCGACATCGAGCAGGCGCTCGTCACCGGCGCGCACGGCCCGCGCTCGCTGCTCGTCGCGGTCGAGCGCGCGACTCCGCTCCGCGCTCGCTAGGCGCGCGCCGCGCGCCCCGGGGCTGCCCGCGCCGGCCGCGCGCAGCGAACCGCTGCACGTCGCGCCGCGGGCGCTCGGCCATACTGCGCGCCGTGCGCCGGCGGCAGCTCGTCGAGCTCGAGGATCAGCCCTGGCTCCCGGCCGTCCTGCGCGACGCCGGCACCGCCTATCTGCGCTTCTCGCAGGAGGTCTCGCACCAGGAGCGCGCGCTCGCGCCCGTGCTGCGCGAGGTTCTCGAGCGCAGCGGCGGCTCGCGCATCGTCGACCTCGGCTCGGGCAGCGGCGGGCCGGTGTGCGCGGTCGCGCGCGAGCTCGCGCGCGCGGGGCGCCCCGTGCACGTCACGCTGACCGACCTGCACCCGAACGCCGCGGCATTCGCGTGGCTCGCGGCGCGCGCGCGCGACGAGGCCGCGCCCGACGGGGGCGCCGTCGCGCTCGCGATCGACGGCGAGCGCGAGCCGGTCGACGCGACGCGCGTTCCCCCGCGTCTTCGCGGCGTGCGCACGCTCTTCAACGCCTTCCACCACTTCCCGCCCGACGCGGCGCGCGGCGTGCTGCAGAGCGCCGTCGACGCGGGCGAGGCGATCGCCGTCTTCGAGGGCGTGTCGCGCCACCCGCTGTTCCTCGCGTCGATGCCCTTCGCCGCGCTCGCCGCCGCGCTGTCGGTTCCGCTCCTGCGCCCGTTCCGCTGGAGCTGGCTCGCGCTCGCGTGGGTCGTGCCGGCGATTCCGCTGCTCGTGCTGTGGGACGGCGTCGTCTCGTGCCTGCGCGTGTACGACGAGGGCGAGCTGCGCGCGCTGATCGACGCCGTCGACGGCGCGGACCGCTACGACTGGGAGATCCGGAAGATCGCGCTGCCGCCGTCGCCCGTGCCGGGCATCGCGTGCATCGGCGTGCCGCGCGCGCGCTGAACGCCGCGCGCGGCGCGGGCGAACGGAGGGGAGGGGCCGACGTGCTGCGACCGATCGCCGGCGACGACGCCGGACTGTGGACGATCGACCACCCGCTCGCGATGCCGGGCGGCATCGAGATGGGGACGCGCACGACGGTCGTGCGGCTCGCGGACGGCGCGCTCGCGCTGCTCGCACCCGGCCCGCTCGGCGACGACGACGTGGCGGCGCTGCGCGCGCGCGGGCCCGTGCGCGCGATCGTGGCGCCGAACGCCTTCCACCACCTGTTCCTCGCCGCCGCCGTCGCCGCCTTCCCGGACGCCGAGCGCCACGCGGCGAAGGCCGTGTGCGCGAAGTACCCCGCACTCGGGCTGGCTCCGCTCGCGGCGACGCCCGCGCCGCGCTGGGCCGGCGTGCTCGAGCAGGTGCACGTCGACGGCATGCCGCGGATGGACGAGACCGTCTTCTTCCACCCCGCGTCGCGGACGCTCGTGCTCACCGACCTGTGCTTCCACGTGCGGCGCGCCGCGAACGCGCGCACGAAGCTCTTCCTGCGCGTCGCCGGCGCCTGGGATCGCTTCGGGCCGAGCCGCCTCGCGCGCTCGATGATCCGGGATCGGCGCGCCCTGCGCGCGAGCCTCGACCGCCTGCTGGCATTCGACCCGGAACGCATCGTCGTGACGCACGGCGACCTCGTCGAGCGCGACGGGCGCGAGGCCTTGCGGAGCGCGTTCGCGGGCGTGGCCTGAGCGCGCGCCCGCGCGCGCTCCACCGGCGCGCGCTCAGCCCGCGCGCGCCCGGTCGGCGGCGAGCGGCGTCACGAGGCGCGGCAGCACCTCGCCGATCGCACCGCGCACGATCGCGTCGGCGATCGCGTCCATCTCCGTCGGGTCGCCGTTCACGATCACGATGCGCGCGCCCGCCGCGCGCGCCGTCGGCACGACGCCGGCGATCGGGTAGACGGCGAGCGTCGACCCGATGGCGAGCAGCAGGTCGCAGCGCTCGGCCGCGGCGAAGGCACGCTCGAGGTCGCGCTCGACGAGCGACTGGCCGAACGAGATCGTCGCCGACTTGAGGATGCCGCCGCAGCGCTCGCAGGCCGGGTCGTCGTCGCCCGCGCGCACGCGCTCGACGACGCGCTCGATCGGTCCGCGGTCGCCGCACGTCATGCACACGGATTCGCGCATCGTCCCGTGGATCTCGACGACGCGCTCGGGTGCCGTGCCGGCCTTCTGGTGCAGGCCGTCGACGTTCTGCGTGATCAGCGTGTGCAGCTTGCCGCGGCGCTCGAGCTCGACGAGCGCGGCGTGGCCGGCGTTCGGCTCGGCGCGCCAGTTCGCGGGGTCGGCGCGGTGGCGCCAGGCCGCGCGCCGCACCTCCGCGTCGGCCATGTAGTGCTGGATCGTCGCCATCTTCTCCGCGGCCGGGTTCTTCGTCCAGAGTCCGTTCCTGCCGCGGAAGTCGGGAATGCCGGACTCGGTCGAGATGCCCGCGCCCGTCAGCGCGACGACGCGCGACGCGGCGTCGATCCAGCCGCGCACGTCGTCGAGCGTCGCGCCGATCGCCTCGGGGCCCGCCGTCGTCACGGAGCGCCCGCTACTGCCAGCCGCTGCCGGCGCCCTTCACCATCGCGAAGGGGCCGACGGGCCACGCATAGCATTCGACCATCAGCTGGTTGACCTGCTCGTGCGTCGCGACGCCTTCCTCGACGACGCGCGCCGCCTCGCGCAGCATCGCCGCGTAGATGCGGTTCGCGACGAAGCCCCACGCCATCGGGGCGTCCTTCACGACGACGGGGTGCTTGCCGCAGGCCTCCGCCGTCTCGCACACGATGCGGCGCGTCTCCTCGCTCGTGGCGTCGGTGACGACGATCTCGGCGAACTTCATGACGACGGGCGGCGACGCCCAGTGCCAGCCGATCACGCGGTCGGGCCGGCCGGTCGCCGCGGCGAGCGCCGCGATCGGGAAGCCCGACGTGTTCGACGCGAGCACGGCGCGCTCGGGCGCCGCTTCGTCGAGCTGGCGCAGCGTGCGCACCTTGAGGTCGAGGCGCTCGGGCACGCACTCGAGGACGAGGTCGCAGCTCGCGGCGGCCTCGAACTCGCCGGTGAAGGTGAGCCGCGCGTGTGCGGCCTCCGCCTGCTCGCGCGTGAGCTTGCCGCGCTCGACGGCGCGCTCGAGCCCGAACCGCCCGGTCGCGACGCTCTCGCGCGCCTTCTCGAGCGCCGCCGGCGCGACGTCGCAGCAGACCGTCTCGAAGCCGAACGTCGCGGTCGTCTGCGCGATCCCGCTCCCCATCACGCCCGCGCCGATCACGCCGATTCGCAGCGCCATTCCCTCGTGCACTCCTTCCCCGCGCAGCGGCGGCCGTGGATGTCGGACGGCGGCGCGCGGAGGCCGCAGTCTACCCGTCCCGGTGCTCGAGGCGCGGGGCGCATCGGCCGATGGGGCCCGGGTCCCTGCGCGCGAGGCGGGGCGCCGAGCGCTCGCGCGCGACGCGGGCGGCGACGAGGAGGGCCGATGGCGGCGCGGCGGGGCGAGTCCGAGCAGGAGCGGCGGCGCTTCGAGCGTCTGCGCCACCGGCTCACGTGCGAGCTCCACGCGGAGGGGCGCAAGACGAACGGCGTCGTCGTCGACGTGTCGCCGCGCGGGCTCTTCGTGCGCACGGGAACCGGGACGACGCCGCCCGCCGGCACCGAGCTGCGCGTCGTGCTGCAGGGCGCGGGCTTCGACGACATGGAGCTGCGCGCAGTGCTCGCGCGCACGCAGGTGGTGCGGCGCGAGCTCGTCTCGGCCGGCGCGGGCGGCATCGGGCTCGAGATCGTGTGGGCGCCCGAGGCCTACTACCGGCTGCTCGTTCCGCTCATGACGGACGGCGACGCGGACGGCGACGCGTAGCGCGCGGCCGCGGCCGCGCTCGCGCCCGGGCGGGCGCGCTAGTCGGTCTCGTCGCGCAGCGCGCGGCGGGCCGCCTCGAGCATCACGCGCGTGCTGTCGGCCACCTGCCCGTCGCGCAGCACGCGGTCGATCGCGGTCAGCGCGTCCTGGATGTTGAGCTCGAAGCCGTTCAGCGCGAACGGCGACTCGGCGAACATGCCCATCTCCGACTCCTGTCCCTCCGCCGCACCCGCGCGGCCGCCCGCACCGGGGCGACGTCGGGGCTTCCGCTTCCGCGCGGAGCATCGTCGCCGCGTGAGTGGACGGGCCGCCCGGGCAGGTGACGCGCCCGCGCACCGGCGCGTCGCGCTGCGCGCGCGCTGCTGATAGCCTGCGCGCTCCCGCGCGCCCGACGCGCGCACCGAGGAGCGGCCATGAGCGACGCGCTGTCGAAGGAGTTCGAGCGGGCCATCGACGCCGTGTGCGACGAGCAGGGCTGGAAGCGGACGCGCGACGAGATCGAGGTGCCGATCGACGGCGGCCGCCGCCAGATCGTGACGCTCGACGCGTTCGAGTTCGACGACGAGCCGCTCGTGCGTCTCGCCTCGGGGATCGGGCCGACCGAGCACATCGACCCGCTCCACCTCAACACCGCCCTGCGCCTCAACTACGGCCTTCCGCACGGCGCGCTCGCGCTGCGCGGCGACCAGCTCGTCCTCGTCGACACGCTGATGGCCGACGACCCGGACCGCGAGGAGATCGAGGCCGTGCTCCGCTACCTCGCCGAGACGGCCGACCACTTCGAGCGCACGATCTTCGGGACCGACGAGGTCTGAGCGGCGCGCCGCACGCGCGCGCCGCGCTCAGTCGAGGAGCGCCAGCAGGTCCTCGCGCGTCAGCCCCGCTGCGGTGGCGTCGTCGCCGCCCTCGCCGAGCGCGGCCAGTGCGAGCGCGCGCTTGCTCTCGTGCAGCGCGAGGATGCGCTCCTCGACCGTGTCCTGTGCGACGAGCCGGTGCACGACGACCGGGCGCGTCTGTCCGATGCGGTGCGCGCGGTCGGCCGCCTGCTGCTCGACGGCCGGGTTCCACCACGGGTCGACGAGGAAGACGTGGTCGGCGGCGGTGAGGTTGAGCCCCGTCCCGCCGGCGCGCAGCGACACGAGCATCACCGGCACCTCGCCCGCCTGGAAGCGCGCGACCACGGCGTCGCGGTCGCGCGTCGCGCCGTCGAGGCGAACCCACGGGATGCCAGCGGCGTCGAGCGCGGCCGCGATGCGATCGAGCAGCGACGTCCACTGCGAGAACACGAGCGCGCGGTGATCGTCGTCGCGCGCCTCCTCGAGCCGCGCGACGAGCAGCTCGAGCTTCGACGACGCGGGCGGCGCGCCGACGCCCGGGACGAGCGCCGCGTCGCACGCCGCCTGGCGCAGGCGCAGCAGCACCTCGAGCGCGGGCATCAGGCTGCCGCCGGCGCGCAGCGCGTCGAGCGCCGCGGCGAGGCCGGCCGCGCGCACGGCGTCGTACACGGCGCGCTCCTCGTCGGAGAGCGCGAAGCGCAGCACCACGTCCGTGCGCGGCGGCAGCTCGCGCGCGACGTCGCGCTTGAGTCGCCGCAGCACGAACGGCGCGATGCGCTCGCGCAGCCGCGCCGCCGCCTCCGCGTCGCCGTTCGCGACCGGCCGCGCGACGCGCTCGCGGAAGTCGGCGCGCCCGCCGAGCAGGCCCGGGTTCAGGAAGTGGAGCAGGCTCCACAGCTCCTCGAGGCGGTTCTCGACCGGCGTGCCCGTGAGCGCGACGCGCTGCTGCGCGCGCAGGCGGAACGCGGCCTGCGCGGCCTGGCTCTCCGGGTTCTTGATCTGCTGCGCCTCGTCGAGCACGACCGCGTCCCACGCCACGGCGGCGAGCGCGTCGGCGTCGAGCCGCAGCAGCGCGTAGCTCGTGAGCGTGACGTCGGCCGCCGGGTCGAGCGCGCGCGCCGGCCCGTGGTAGAGCGCGACGCGCAGCCCGGGCCGGAAGCGCGCCGCCTCGTCGCGCCAGTTGCCGAGCACGCTCGTCGGCGCGACGACGAGCGCGCGGCCGCGCAGCGCGCAGAGCGTCTGCAGCGTCTTGCCGAGGCCCATGTCGTCGGCGAGGAGCGCGCCGAGCCCGGCGTCGCGCAGGAACGCGAGCCAGTCGACGCCCGCGCGTTGATAGGCGCGCAGCTCGGCCGCGAGGTCGGCGGGGAGCGCCGCCGGCGGGATGCCGCGGAAGTCGTCGACGAGCGGGCGCAGGCGCTCGAAGGCGGGCGGCGGCGGGAGGTCGAGGTCGGCGCACAGGCGCGCGAGGTCGGGCAGCGCGCAGGCGGCCACCTCGCCGCGCGCGTCGCGCGCGGCGAGCAGGTCGGCGACGCGCGCGCCGTGGCGCGCGAGGAAGTCGCGCGGCAGCGGCGCGAAGCCGCCGCCGGCGAGCGCGACGAGCGACTCGCCGCGCTGCCACGCGTCGATCACCGCGCGCGCGTCCGCGCTCCGCGCGCCGCCGCGCGCGGCGCCCGCACCTCGCTCGCCTCCGTCGTCGTCGCCGCCGCCCGCGACGAACGCGACGTCGAAGCGCCCGCCGTCGACGGCGATCCGCGCCTCGAGCGGCGCCGTCCGGTGGAACGCCTCGTGCGCGCGGCCCGCGACCGCGCCTCGCCACGTCGCGAGCCTCCCGGCGAGCTCGATCGCGTCCTCGCCGGCCAGCTCGACGCGCCGCCCGGGCGCGAGCCCGAGCTCGCGCGCGACGCGCTCGGCCGCGACGCGCTCGGCCTCGAGGTCGCGCACGGGAACCGCGCTCCCGCCGAGCGCCACGAGCTTCCCCGCGTCGACGCGCGCGACGGGCGGGTCGCCGTAGACGAGCGTCGCGAGCGCCGAGAGCGCGTCGCCGCGCCGCTCGGTCTCGACGCGCACGCGCGGGGTGGCGACGTCCGTCGTGCGCGGCAGGCGCCGCGTGCGCACGTCGACCTCGATGCGCTCCGCGAGCGACGGGATCACCTCGGTCGCGAGGCGCAGCGCATCGTCGGCGGCGAACGCGAGGCCCGGCCCGAGGTCGTGCAGCTCGCGTCCCGTGAGCCCCGCCGCGCCGACCGGGCGCAGCACGTCGCCGCAGCGCACGAGGCCGACGCGGAAGCGCTCGTCGATGCCGGCCGGCTCGGCGAGCCGCGCGCGGAAGCCCGGGCCCGCGTCCTCGACGACGACGAGCGGACGCACGGGCTCGGGGTCGAAGCGCACGGGCGCGCCGTCGAGCCGCACGTCCTCGCAGCGCGACAGCGGCTCGACGAGCCTGCGCAGCGACGGCTCGTCGAGCGCGCCGCGCCGGCGCGCGCCGAGCGCGAGCTCGACGGCCACGTCGGCCTGCGTCGCCGCGAACGGCGGCCCTTCGACGCGCCCCTTCGCGAGCGCGTCGAGCGTGCTCTCGAGGCGGTGCACGCGCTCGCCGCCGTCGGCGGGGGTCGCGATCTCGCGCTCGAGCTCGAGCCCGCCGCCGGGCGCGCGCGCGAGGCGGTAGCGCAGGCGCCCGGGCGGCGGCGCCGCGCTCGCGGCGGCGAGCGGCTCGCCGCGCTGCCGCGCGCGCCGCACGGCGATCACCGCCGCGGCGGCGTGCTCGCAGGCGTCCGCCTGGCTCCCGCAGTCGCAGTCCCAGTCCTCGTCGTCGGGGTAGAGCGCGACGCTCGCCGCGACGGTGTGTCCGGGGACGCGCACGGAGAGGCGCAGCTCGTCGCTGCCGTCGCCGTCGCGGCCCGCGTCGCCGGCCACGCAGCCCGCGCGCGCGAGCTCGACGCCGCGCGACCACGCGTTCGCGCCGCACGCCGCGCGGATGGCCTCGAAGAGCTCCTGCACGCGGCCGCCCGGGCGCTCGCCTAACGTCGCCCGTCGGCCGCGCGCGCGGACGCGGCGTCCCAGGCGGCGAGCTCGGCGCGCAGGCGCTCGGGCGTGTTGCGCGAGGGGTCGGCGGCGGTGAAGGCGCCGAGGTGGCGGAGCGCCTCGCCGACGCGGCGCCCGGGCCCGCAGCCGAGCGCCTCCATCACCTCCTCGCCCGAGAGCGCGAGCGCCCTGCGCTGTGCGGTGCGGGCGCGCGCGGCGGCCACGCGCGCGAGCGCCGCCTCGAGCGCGCCGAGCGCCGCGCGCGCGCGCGCGGCGTTCGCCTCGGGCACGACGCCGCTCGCGAGCTCGGCGCGCCGCAGCGCGAACGCGACCGCGAGGCCGTCGCTCCCGAGGCGGCGCTCGAGGCGCGCCACCTGCGCGTCGCGCCGCGGGTCGACGGCGCGCTCGAGCGGGTGGTGGGCGATCCAGTCGAGCACGCGCTGCGAGCGCTCGATGCCGAAGCGCCAGTCGCGCAGCCAGGCGGCCGCGTCGCCCTCGAGCCACGCGGCGAGGCGCGGCTCGAGCGCGCGCGGGAGCGCGTCGATCCACGCGGCCGCGCCGGGCCGCGTCGGCGCGATGCGCGCGGCGAGGCCCGTCCGCTCGGCCAGCGCGAGCGCGCGGCCCGCGAAGCGCCCCGTGAGCATGCGCGCGAGCTCGCCGCGCCCGTGCGCGCGCTGCGCGAGCGAGAAACGCGGTGCCGCCTCGGCGAGCGCCTTCTCGAGCGCCTCGTCGGCCGCGTAGCCGTCCTCGCCGACGAGCCGCAGCGCGCGCAGCGCGGCGCACGGCGACGCGGCGAGGGCCGCGCGCGCATCGCCCGCGCACCGCAGCACGCGCGCGCGCCGATCGCGTTCGCCCCCGAACGGGTCGATCGCGCGCCCGGTCGCGGCGTCGAGCGCGACGGCGTGCGCGGTGAACGCCGCGCGCGCGAGCGCGTCGGGCCCGAGCGCGACGCCGCAGTGCACGTCGAGCGTGCCGAGCGGCCGGTCGCGCCCCGTCTCGCCCGACAGCGCGACCGCGACGACGACGCCGGGGGCCGTCGCGATCGGGACGCCGCGCGGGAAGTGCTCGAGCACTTCCTGGGGCGACGCGTCGGTGAGCGCCAGCGCCGAGGGCAGGGCGCGGCCCGCGGCCGGGCCGTCGTCCGCGCCGAGGCCGTCGGCCCGGTCGCGCTCGCGCGCGAGCGGCTCGCCCGCGAGCCACGCGTCGCGGCCGCGCTCGCACAGGCCGCGGAGCGCGCGCTGCGCGGCGATGCCGAGCGCGCCGTCGGCGCGCGGCGCCGTCGTGGATCCGGCGTTCTCGGACATGGCGCGCGAGTGTAGGCGGCGGGGACAAGGTCGCCCGCGCGCGATACAACGCGGCCGTGGCGGCGAGGCGCAAGCAGAGGAACGCGCGGCGCGGAGCGAGCGGTGGCCGGCCCGTCGGCCGCCCGCGCGCCGAAGCGCGGTCGGGCGGCGAGCGCCGCGACGGCGCCGACGGGCGAGAAAGCGACGGGCGCGATCGCGCGGGGCGCGAAGGCGAGCGGCGCGAGGGCGGGCGCGATCGCGCGGGGCGCGAAGGCGAGCGGCGCGAGGGCGACGGGCGCGAGCGCGGGCGCGCGTCCGCGCAGTGGCCCGAGAGGCTCTGCTTCCGCGCGCCGGCGAGTGCGCCCGGGACGTCGGCCGGCGCGCTCCTCGCGCGCGCTCGCCGAGTGGACGCCCGCTGCGCGCGCGCGCGCCTCGCCGCCGGTGGCGCCGCGCGGCTCGAGGGCGGCGTCGAGCGCGTCCTCCGCGCGAGCGACGAGCTCGTTCCGCCGGGCGCCGAGGTGCGCGTCGCGCTCGCGCGCGGCGAGCGCGACGCACTCGCGTCGGGCGAGCGCGACGAGATCGCCTTCGCGTCGGGCGGCGCGCCGCGCGCGGCGGAGCGCGCGGCGCTGCTCGCGCTCGTCGCGACGCCGCCCTGGCCGCGCGGGTCGCTCGCAGTCCCGCGCGCGCCGCGCGCCGCGGGCCGCGGCCGCGAGCGGGACGGCGCCCCGGTGCATCGCGGCGGATCGCGTTCGCCGTCGAGCGCGAGGGCGGCGGTCTCGCCTGGCTCCGCATCGAGCCGGAAGAGCGGGCTGCGCCGGACCGGGCCGCCGCACCGGGAGCCCGCGCCGACGCTCTCCCGATCTCGGTGCGCGACGTGCTCGATGCGCTCGCCGCGCTCGGGATGCCCGTCGTGGGCGACCGGCTGGCCGGTGGCGTGCTGGTCGACGACGACGCGCCCGGGTCGCCGGGCGGCGCGGCGCTCGCGCGCGGCGGTGCGCACCGCGCGCAGTGGCGGCGCGCGGCGATCGGCGCGGACGGAAGCGTGGCCCGGGTGCCCGCGATCGCGCCGGCGCTCGCGCGCGCGGCGGCCGGGCTCGGCGCGCCGGCCTCCGAGCGCGGCGCGCCGCCCGTGCCACTGCGCATCTCGCACGCCGCGGCGCGCGCGCTCGCGCGCGGCCATCCCTGGGTGCTGCGCGATCCGGGCTGCGACGACGCGCTCGCCCATCGCCCGGGCGCGCTCGTCGAGCTGCGCGACCGCGAGCGGGGCGACCGCGCGATTGCACTCGCCCTCGCCGACGGCGACGGGACGTGCGTGGCGCGCTGCCTGCCGCGCGGCGCGGCCGGGGCGTCGATCGAGCAGCGCGTCGACGCGGCGATCGCGCGCCGCGGCGCGCTCGCGTTCCCGCCCGCGCGGGCGACCGCGGCCGCGCGGACGGATCGCGGGACGCGGACGAGCCCGGCGACGCGACGCGCCCCCGGCGGCGGACGCGACGCGACCGACGCCGTGCGCCTCGTGCACGGCGAGGCGGACGCGCTTCCCGGGCTCGCGATCGACCGGCTCGGGCCGGCGCTGCGCGCGCTCGTCGTCGGGCGGGCCGGGCTCGGGATCGCGCGCGTCGCGCTCGCGCGCGCGGCCGAGCGGCTCGAGGCCGAGCTCGGCTGCGCGTGCGTCGCGATCGAGGTCGTCCACGTGCGCGCGCCGGCCGCGGCGCGCGGCGCCGCGCTCGTGCAGGCGAGCGTCGTGCGCGGCGACGCCGCGTGGCTCGCGCGCGACGGGGAAGGGCGGTTCGAGGTGCGCGAGCGCGGGCTCGCCTTCGGCGTCGAGCCGGGCCTCGCCGACCCGACGCGCGCGATGCCCGGCGTCGGGCTCTTCCTCGACCAGCGCGACAACCGCGAGCGCCTCGCGCGCTTCGCGCGCGCGACGGGCGGGGGGCGCTGGCTCAACCTCTTCGCGCACACCGGCGCGTTCAGCGTGGCGCTGCTCGCGGCGGGCGCGGCCGAGGTGACGAGCGTCGACCTCTCGGCGCGCTACCTGCGCTGGCTCGACGACAACCTCGCGCGCAACCGCGCGCGCGGCGTCGACGCGCGCCGCCACGTCGCCGCGCGCCGCGACGGGCGCCGCTTCCTCGAGGTGCTCGGCGCGCGCGAGCGCTTCCGCGGAATCGTCCTCGACCCGCCGACCGCGGCAGCCGCTGGGCGCAAACACTGGTCCATTCGCAAGGACTTGCAGCCACTCGTCGAGAAGGCACTCGAGCATCTCGAGCCGGGCGGCCGGCTGCTCGTGTGCCGCAACGACCGCGCGCGCCGCGGGCCGTCGCTCGGGGACGCGTGCGAGGCGGCGGCGCGCGCGGCCGGAGTGCGGCTCGCGCGCCTCGACGCGGCACCGCCCGGGCCCGACTTCCCGTCGCTCCCGGGGTTTCCGGAGGGCGACCCGTTCCGGGGCGTGCTGCTCGAGCGCGCGCCGTGAGCGCGCGCGGCCGCCGCTACCCTCGCGCGGTGCCCGCCTTCGCGCTCCGCCCGTTCGTGTTCGCCGCCGGCTCGCGGGGCGCGCGCTCGTCGCGCGCGCGGCCGGGCGTGCGCGCAGTCGCCGCGCTCGCGCTCGCCGTCGGCCTCGCGCTCGGCGCGGCCCCCGCGTTCGCGCGCGACCCGGGCTTCGCGTTCGAGCTCGACCTCGCCGAGCAGCGCCTTCGCGTGCGCGATGCGCGCACGGGCGAGGAGGCGGACGAGATCCGCGTCGCCGTCGGCTCGCCCGCGCACCCGACCCCGCGCGGCTCGTTCAAGCTCGGGCGCGTGATCCTGCGGCCGACGTGGACCCCCGGCGCGGCGGCGCTCGCGAACGGCGCCGAGCCCGAGGACGCCTCGCTCGGCTCGCCGATGGGCGTCGCGAAGATCCCGTTCGCCGAGGGCGGCTCGATCGCCCTGCACGGCGGCGGCGACCCCGACGTGCTCGGCAAGCCCGTGTCGAGCGGCTGCGTGCGCGCGTCCGACGCCGACCTGCTGCGGCTGATCGTGTGGCTGCACCTGCGCGGCGGCCTCGGGCCGGCGATCGAGCGCGCCGACGGCGAGCTCCACCGGGGCTTCGCGCGGCCCGCGCGGCTGCGCGTCGAGTAGATCGCGCGCGGGCCGTCGCGGCGCGCGGCGCGCGCGGGCCGGCAGCGGAAGAAGGTGCCGATCTCCCGCGCGTCCCCTGCCTCCAGCTCCTTCGAGAGACGAACGCCCAGGCTTCTGGAATCGCTGGGGTTTCTGGGTGCGCGGTCCGCGCAGTGCGGAATTCTCGAACACAATCGCCCCCGCCGGACCACCCAGCAGCGAACGGGCCGCCCTGCGCGGCGGCTCCGCGCACGTGCGCGACGTCTCCGCGCGCTCCCCGAGCGGCGGCGACGAACGCGTGCGGCGCGCTCGCCGGAGTGGTGGAAATGCGGATTCGGATGCTCTCGCGGCTCTCGTTCTCGCGATCGCTCTCACTCTCGACGGGCACGGCGCTCGCCTGCCTCGTCGCGCTCGCCGTCGGGCTCGTCGCGCCCGACGTCGCGCGCGCGACCACGGTGTCGTTCCGCTCGGATGCGGCCGGCAGCACGGGCTTCGACAACACGTCGCTGATGCTCACGCCGACGCACACGATCGCGTTCGCGGACTGGATGTCGGCCGGCGCGATGCCGGGCCTCGCGATCGAGATCGCGGAGGTGCAGTGCCTGCGCCTGCAGAGCGACCCGATCGGAACGTGCAACATGTCGCTGCCGCTCGGCGCCGGGCCGTTCGCGTCGGACGTGACGTGGAATCTCACGAACAACTCGGGTCTGTCCGGCCCCGCGTTGCTCTTCTTCTCGGGCGTTGCGATGTTCGACCCGAGCGTCTCCGCCTCGTACGACCCGACCCAGATCCGCATCATCGTCGACCCCGCCGTCGCCAAGGTCGTGCAGTACAGCGTGGGCTCGACGGACTACTTCTACCTCGGGTTCGAGATCGCCGACTTCAGCCAGCCGGTGACGTTCACGTACGAGGTCGACGCGCAGCAGCTGGCGGGAGGAACGCCCAAATTGCTCGTGAACTCGGCCTTCAACGTGGTGCCGGAGCCGTCGACGTCGCTGCTGCTGACGTTCGGCCTCGGCGGTCTCTCCTGGCTCGGGCGCGCGCGCCGGAGCGCATGACGATGCACGGCGGCGCCCTCTCGCGCCCGGGCGAGCGAGCCCGGGCGGTGCGCGCGTGCGGCGCGCTCGTCGCGGTGCTCGCCGCCGCGATGCTGGCGGCGCCCGCGTCGCGCGCCGACGACCGCGCGACCGTTCTCCAGCTGCGCGCCGAGCGCCTCGCCAATGCGGGGAAGTGCGACGAGGCGATCGCGCTGCTCGACGGCGCGCCCGCCGAGGCGCGCGCCTCGGCGGCCCACCTGCGGCTTCGCGGCCAGTGCCAGATCGAGCTGCGCGACTTCGCGGGCGCGGCCGCATCGCTGCGCGCCGCGCGCGACGCGGACGCGACGCTCGCCGACACCGACCTGATGCTCGGCATCGCGCTCTATCACACGGACGATCTCGCGGGCGCGCGCGCCGCGCTCGACGCCGCCGCCGGCCACACGCAGCGCGAGGCCGAGCTCGAGCTCTACCGCGGTCTCGTGCTGCTGCGCAGCTCGCAGACGCGCGAGGCGGCGCTCGCGCTCGAGCGCGCGCGCCGGGCGGACCCGGACAAGGTCGAGCCCGTCGCCTCGTACTACGCGGCGCTCGCGTGGCACGCGGAGCGCGAGCGCGAACGCGCGCGCTCCGCGCTCGCGCGCGTGCGCGACCTCGACCCCGACGGCCCGTGGGCCGAGCAGGCGCAGCAGGCGCTGCGCACGGAGACAGGGACCGACCCGTGGTGGGCCGCGCTGACGCTCGGCGTCGAGTACGACGACAACGTCGTGCTGCGCGCCACCGGCGACACGCAGCGCGACGAGGACGACTTCCGCGCGGTGGCGCTGCTCGGGTGGGGCGTGCGCCTGCTCGAGGCCGAGGGCTGGTCGGGCGGCGTCACGGGCTCGTACACGGGCTGGGCGCACTTCGACCAGAGCGACTTCGACCTCCACTACCCGACGATCGGCGCGTGGCTCGACCGCGAGCTCGGCGCCGACACGCTGCTGCGCTTCCGGTACGACTTCGGATACGCGTGGATCGACTACGACCCGTTCCTCGCGGTGCACAGCGGGCGGGTGTCGCTGCTCCACGACTGGGCGGGCCCGGGCACGACCGAGGTCTTCGTCGAGGGCGCGAACGAGGAGTACCTGTTCAGCCGCCGCGCGATCCACGCGCTGCCCGCGGCGGCGCCGGCGGTGATCGCCTACCAGGACCGCGACGGCGAGCGCGTCTCGACGGGCGTCGAGCACAGCGTCCCGCTCGGCGCGCTCGGTGCGACGGCGCGCGCGGGCTACACCTACTCGCGCTACTGGGCGGACGGCCGCGAGTGGGACCACGACAGCCACCGCGCCCACGTCGGCGGCTCGGCCGTCCTGCCGTGGAGCCTGCTGCTCGACGTCGAGGGCGCGTTCGCGTTCCACGCGCACCGCTACCCGAGCTCGTTCACCGACCCGCCGGCGCTCTTCGCGATCCCGGCGGCGTCCGCGGCCGACCGGCGCGACCGCATCTGGACGGCCGGCGCCTCGCTCGAGAAGGCCGTCACCGAGCAGGTCGCGGTGTCCACTCGTTATTCGTACACGCACTCGCGTTCGAACGCGGGCTACTTCGACTACGACCGCCACGTCGTCGGTGCGTACGTGACGGTCCGGCTCCCGTAGCGCGCGGCGCTGCGGGGCCATGGAAGCGTGAAGGGAGGATCCCAATGCAGGTCGATCGGACGGGTGTCGTCTCCTTCGTTCTGGTGTTGATCGGGGCGCTGATCGTGCTCGCGCAGCAGGCGCTCGCGGCGGACGGCGCCGAGGTGGCCCGCGTCGTGGGCATCCGCGGCGCGGTGTCGGTGCAGTCGCCCGGCGAGGCGGCGCGGCCGCTCGGCTACGACGGCGTCGTGCGCGACGGCGACACGGTCGCGACGTCGGCCGGCGCGGGCGTCGGGCTGCTCGCGGGCAGCCACTACGTCGGGCTCGACGAGGGCACGACCGCGACGATCGGGCGCGCCGCGAACGGCGCGCCCGAGGTACAGGTCGCGACCGGCCGCGCGCGCGTGCTCGACTCGGGCGACGGCGCGCCGGCGCGGCTCGGCGCGGGCGCGCTCCTCGCGGCGAACGCCGGCGGCGACACCGACGCGTTCGCGTTCGCCGAGAAGGGCGGGCTCGTCTCGATGATCTGCCCGACCGAGGGGCCGGTGACGGCCGCGCGCGGCGGCGAGGCGCTGACGCCCGGGCCGGGCGACTGCGCGGTCGCGAAGGCGGGCGAGCCGCTCTACCCCGCGAAGGCCGGGCACGACCCGCTCGAGCTGCTCGCGCAGCTCGACGGCTTCGACCCGGCGACGAGCCCGGTCGCGATGCTCGGGCGGCCGCTGCCGCCGGTCGCGCTCGGCCTCGGGCCGACGACGACGCTCGCGACGAGCGTCGACCCGTTCGGCGGCGACCCGCGCCTGCCGTGCGACTCGCCGGCCCAGTGCGCGGCCGCGGTGACGCCGCCGGCGCCGCCGAACCCGCCCGTGAACCCGCCGATGCCGGGCGGCCCGCCCGGCGGCCCGCCGCTTCCGTGAGTCGCGCGCGGGCGGCGCGCGCTTCCGTGCGCCGCCCGCGTCCACGACCTCCCCGGCGCTCGTCGTCGGAGGCTAGGCGGGCGCCGGCAGCGCCACCTGCCAGCGGTCGCCCGCGCGCCGCACCGCGAAGCACGTCGCCGGCTTGCGGATCGGGAGCGCGAGCGGCGCGCCGTTGCGCAGGTCGAAGCGCCCGCCGTGCAGCGGGCACTCGTAGGTCGTGCCGCGCACGACGCCACCCGCGAGCGAGACGCGCACGTGCGGGCACTGGTCGAGCACGGCGTAGGGCGTGCCCCCGGCGTTCGCGACGAGGAGCCGCCGCCCCTCGATCTCCACCACGCGGCTCTCGCCGGGCGGTGGAACGTCGCCCGGCAGCTCGACCCAGCGCTCCGGGTCAGCCACGCGCCGCCCGGGCCCGCCCGCGCTCGATGTAGCCCATGAGCGTGTCGTGGTGGTGGAGGATGCGGACCTCCTGCGTGCACAGGTGCAGCGCGCGGAACGCGGCCGAGCGCATGCCCGCCTGGATGCGCGGCAGGTTGTACAGGTCCTCGTCGATCAGCCCGCCGCCGTCGCACTTCCCGTCGAGCGTGTCGCCGTTGGCCGTCGAGTAGTGCTCCTTCTCGGGGCGCGGCACGTCGACGCCCGGCGCGTTCATCAGGCTGAGGAAGTCGAAGTACATGCGGTTCGGGTCGTCGGGGTGCGGGCGGTGCGTGAACACCCACGTGAAGAGCGAGTGGGTGTTGAAGGTCATGTTCGGGAACACCGTGTAGTGGAAGTCGTCGCAGAGCTGCGACTCGTTGAGCTCGGACACGTCGGCGCCGAGCGTCGGCGCGATCTTCCGGATCGCCTCCGCGTAGGCGGCGCGCGCCTCCGCGGGCCCGCCGGTGAACGTCTTCGGGTCGACGCCGACGCGCGCGAGGAACATCTCCTTGATCGCGGGCGTGACGGTGCCCGCGCCCGGGTGGCGCGGGCTCGCCTGCACCTCCGGGAAGATCATGCGCGTGTGGTGGTCGTAGCAGTCGTAGAGCGTGTTGACGTCGTCGCTGAACTCGGTCGTCCAGGCGTGCGTCGCCGACAGGTGGTACGCCTCGTTGAAGGCGTCGACGCACGTCTTCCAGTTGCACTCGATCTCGATCGTGCAGTCGTAGGCGACCTTCCAGCGCTCGAAGCCGTAGGGGTCGAGGTGCCCGGGCACGACGCCGAGGTAGTCGCGCAGCGGCGGCGCGTCCGGGTCGAGGCAGACGAACACGAAGCCGGCCCACGTCTCGCAGCGCACGGGCCGCAGCGACAGCTGCGCCGCGTCGACGCCCTGTGGGAAGCAGTGCGCGTCGAGCGCCTTCTCGAGCGCGCCGTCGATGCCGTACTCCCAGCCGTGGAACAGGCAGTGGAAGCGCTCGGCGTGTCCGCGCCCCGGCTCGCGCAGGCGGTTGCCGCGGTGCATGCAGACGTTGTGGCGGGCGGCGAGCGAGCCGTCGCGCTGGCGCACGACGAGCAGCGACTCGGGGCCGATCTCGAACGTGAAGTAGTCGCCGGGCGACGGGGCGTCGGACGCGCGCCCCGCACACAGCCACACCTTCGTCCACATGTGCTCCCACTCGAGCTCGGCGAACGCGGCGCTCGTGTAGCGCTCCTTCGGGATCGGGACGTAGGCGAGGTCGGGCGCGGGCGCGCGCTCCATCGGCGTCGGCATGCGGCAGCTCCTCGTTCGTCGGGCGGCGCGCCGCGCGCGGCGCCGGCGCGGGGCGCCGACACGCGCGGTGGGCGCGCCGCCTTCGTGGCGGGCCGATCCTACCGCGGCGCGCCGCCCGGATCGCGCGCGAGCGCGAGCAGCGCGACCCAGCCGGCGACGAGGCAGAGGCCGCCGAGCGGCGTCACGGGCCCGAGCCAGCGCGGCGCGCCGAGCGCGAGCGCGTAGAGCGAGCCCGAGAAGAGCGCGACGCCCGCCGTCCACAGCGCGGCCGGCGCGGCGACGGGGCGCCCGGTGGCGCTCGCGTAGAGCGCGAGCGCGAGCAGCGCGACGGCGTGCAGCAGGTGGTAGTCGACGGCCGTGCCCCAGACCTCGAGCTGGCGTGCCTCGAGCCGCGCGCGCAGCGCGTGCGCGCCGAAGGCGCCGAGCGCGATGCCCGTCGCGCCGAGCACCGCGGCGACGTGCGTCCACGCCGAGAGCGCGCGCACGCCTAGCGTCCCGCGCCCGGCGCGGCCGCGCCGCCCGAGGCCTGCGTCCCGTCGCCGTCGCGCGCGGGGCGGAAGTACGGGACGGCGAGCTCGTCGTCGATCGCGACGGCGTAGGCCTCGACGCGCATGCCGACGTGCACGTCGTCGACCGCGCACCCGGTCACGTTCGCCATCAGGCGCACGCCCTCGTCGAGCTCGATCATCGCGACGACGTAGGGGAGCTCCTTCGCGAAGGGCGGCATGCCGTACTGGCGGATCACGGTGAACGTGTGGACGCGGCCCGTGCCGCGCGCGGTCTCGAACTCGGGGACGGCGCCGCAGGCCGTGCACAGCGCGCGCGGATAGTGCTGGCGATGTCCGCAGCGCGGGCAGCGCTGGATGCGCAGCTCGCCGCGCGCCGCGCCGCGCCAGAACTCGGCGCTCGTCGCGTCGGGCGCGGGGACGGGCTTCGTCCACGCGACGTCGCGCTCCACCTCGAAGGCCATGGGAACCTCCCGTCTCCGTCGCGGGCCGCGAGCGCGCGCCGGCGCCTACGGCGCCTCGTTGCCGAGGATCACGCCGCCGATCGCCGAGAGCCACCCGCCCGAGCCGCAGCAGAGCGCGGTGCGCGCGCCGGGCACCTGCACGGGGCCGGCGTCGCCGCGCAGCTGCCGCACGGCCTCGATCAGCAGGAAGATGCCGCGCATGCCGGGGTGGCAGGCCGAGAGCCCGCCGCCGTCGGTGTTCATCGGGAAGCGGCCGCCCTTGCGCAGGTGGCCCTCCGCGACGAACGCGCCGCCTTCGCCCTTCGCGCAGAAGCCGAGATCCTCGAGCATCACGAGCACCGTGATCGTGAAGCTGTCGTACAGCTGCAGCGTGTCGATGTCGGCCGGAGCGAGCCCGGCGCGCGCGAACAGCTCGGGCGCGAACGCCGCCGCGGCCGAACGCGTGAAGTCGGGCATCTGCGAGATGTTCCAGTGCGTGCGCCCGTTCGCGGCGGAGAGCACGTACACGGGCTTGCGGGGCAGGTCGCGCGCGCGCTCGGCCGTCGTCATCACGACCGCGCCGCCGCCGTCGCTCACCACGCAGCAGTCGAGCTTGTGGAGCGGGTCGGCGATCGGGCGCGAGGCGAGCACGTCGTCGACCGTGATCGGGTCGCGGTACATCGCGGCCGGGTTGTACGACGCGAACTCGCGCACGCCGACGGCGATCTCGGCGAGCTGCGCGGACGTCGTGCCGTACTCGTGCATATGGCGGCGCGCGACCATCGCGTAGGCGCCGACGAGCGAGTTGCCGTACGGCGCCTCGAACTGCGACGGGCCCGCGACGCGGTCCGAGCGCCGGAAGCCGCCGGTGCCGAGCGTGCGGCCCATGCGCGAGAGGTAGTCCGAGCCGTCGGTGATCAGCACGGTCTCGCACGCGCCGTCGCGCAGCAGGGCGGCGGCGTGCTGCACGTGGAACTCGAACGACGAGCCGCCGACCATCGTGCCGTCGATGACGCGGTGCTCGATGCCGAGGTACTCCGCGATCTCGACGGGCGTGTCGCCCGACATGCTCCCCGCGGTGCAGAAGCCGTCGACGTCGCGCTTCGCGACGCCCGCGTCCTCGAGCGCGCGGCGCGCCGCGAGCGCGTGGTGCTCGAGCGCCGAGAGGTGCGGGGCCTTCGGCAGATCCGAGAGCCCGATGCCGACGAGGACGGGCGTGCGGTCGCTCACGGCTTCGTCCGGAACTGCTTGAAGTCGGGGGCGCGCTTCTGCATGAACGCGGTCACGGCCTCGACGTTCTCGGGCGACCCCGCCTGCTTCGCCATCTCGTCGTGCTCGATGGCGAGCGCGCGCTCGATGCCGTCGCGGTGCGCGGCCATCAGCGTGCGCTTGATCGCGCGCAGCGCCGACACGGGCCACTGCGCGATCTCGCGCGCCTTCGCGAGCGCGGCGGGGAGGACCTCGTCGTCGGGGAGGCGCCGCGCCGCGAGGCCGAGCTCGACGGCGCGCGCGGCGTCGATCCACTCCGCGGTGAACATCAGCTCGGCCGCGCGCTGGCGGCCGACGATCGTCTGCAGCGTGTAGCTGCTCGCGATCTCGGGCACGAGGCCGAGGTTCGCGAACGGGAGCCGCATGCGGAGGCTCTCGCCGACGTAGGTGATGTCGCACGCGATCGCGATCGTCGCCCCGCCGCCGACGGCGACGCCGCAGACGGCCGCGAGCAGCGGCTTGTCGAACGCGAGCACCGCGTGCTCGCAGGCGTGGAATGCGCTCGCGAACCCGTCGCTGCGCGGGGCCGGTCGCCCGCCCGCGAACGACGACAGGTCGACGCCCGACGAGAAGTGGCCGCCCTCGCCGGTGAGCACGACCGCGGCCACGCGCGCGTCCTCGCGCGCACCGCCGAGACACGCGGCGAGGCCGTCCCACTGCTCGTCGTGGAAGGCGTTCTTCCTGGCGGGGCGGTCGAGCGTGACGAGCAGGACGCCGTCGTCGTCGAGCGACGTGCGGATGCAGTCGGGCAGGGCGGTCATGGAGCCTCGGGTGACGGGTGGAGCAGGCGCGCGCCGATCCTGCGCGATCCGGGGCGCCGGAATCAATGACGTCGTGCGCGCGCGCGGCCGGCTGGACGCGCCGCTCTATTTCGACAATACTGTCGATATCGACGAAGCCGTCGAGAATGGCGCCGCCTCCGGAGACCCGAGGCCGGAGAGCGAAGGCCGGAGAGCGAAGGCCGGAGAGCGAAGCGGGAGGCCGGATGCCGAAGCAGGTCGACGCCGGGGCCCTGAAATCGGAGATCCGCGCCGCGGCGCGGCGGGCGTTCGCGCGCAACGGCATCGCCGGCACCGGGCTCGAGCACGTCGCGCGCGTCGCCGGCATGGGCCGCTCGAGCCTCTATCACTACTACCCGGACAAGCAGTCGCTGCTGCGCGACCTCGTCGCCGAGACGCTCGACGGCGAGCGCGCGCTCTTCCGCGCGCACCTGCGGGCCGAGGGCAGCGTGCGCGCGCGCCTCGACGCGCTGATCGACGCGTGCGTGGAGCTCTTCGACGCCTGGGCCGCGCTCGGCCGCTTCTTCCTCGACCTGCGCCAGCTCGACGGCCCGCGCTTCCGGCGCTTCTTCCGCGACGTGCGGAGCGACGTCGCGCGCGTGCTCGAGGAAGGCAAGGCGACCGGCGAGGTCGCCCCCGACCTCGACGCCCCGATGGTCGCGGCGGCGCTGATCGGCGCGATCGACGGCCTGCTCGTGCAGCACTACTTCGACCGGCGCGCCCTCGACCCCGAACGCCTCCGCGCGGCGCTGCGCCGCATCGCGGAGCGGGCGATCGCGCCGTGAGCACGCTCGCCTTCATGCGCTGGCTCGAGGGCACGCCCGCCCGCTACGACGCGGGCATGCGCGCCCTCACGTTCGGTCGCGTCGACGCGCTGCACGCTGCGGTGGCCGAGGCGGCCGCGCCCGCGCCGGGCGCGCGCGTGCTCGAGGTGGGATGCGGGACGGGCGCGGTCACCGAGCGGCTGCTGGCGCGGGGCGCCGTCGTCACCGCGCTCGACGCGAGCGCCGAGATGATGGAGCGGGCGCGCGCGCGCGTCGGCGAGGGCGCGGGCGTCGAGTGGCTCGAGCGCACCGCGTCCGAGATCGACGCGCTCCCGCCCGGCGCGTACGACGCCGTCGTGTTCTCGCTCTCGCTGTCCGAGATGTCGCGCGACGAGCGCCGCTACGCGCTCGCGGCGGCGCGTGCGCGCCTCGCGCCCGGCGGGCGCGTCGTCGTCGCGGACGAGGTGCGCGCGCGCGGGCCGCTCCGCGCGCTCCAGCTCGTCGCGCGCGCGCCGCAGGCACTCGTCGCCTGGGTGCTCGTCGGCAGCGTGTCGCGCGTGCTCGGCGACCTGCGCGGCGAGATCGAGGCCGCGCGGCTCGTCGTGCGCGGCGAGCGCCGGTGGCTCGCCGACACGCTCGCGCTCTACTGCGCGGAGCCCGCGCCGTGATCGCGTTCGCGAAGGACGTGCTGCAGACGGTCTTCCGCATGCTCCCGTGGCCGACCGAGCCCGGGCTGCGCGCGATCGGCAACCCGGGTCGGCGCAGCCCCGTGCTGCTCACCGCGAACTACGACCTCACCGTGCGCCGCGTCGAGCGCGCGCTCCGCGGGCTCGACGCGTGGCTGCTCGTGGCGCCGGCGAAGGGCATCAACGTGTGGTGCGCCGCGGCGGGCGGCCACCTGACGACGCACCAGGTCGTGAGCGCGCTGCGCACGTCGGGCATCGCCGAGCGCGTCGACCACCGCGAGCTCGTGCTGCCGCAGCTCGCGGCGACGGGCGTCGAGGGCCTCGACGTGCATCGCCGCGCGCACTGGCGCGTGCGCTTCGGGCCCGTGCGCGCGGAGGACCTGCCCGCCTACCTCGCCGCGGGCGGCGAGAAGACGGACGCGATGCGGCGCGTCGCGTTCGGGCCTCGCGACCGGCTCGAGATGGCGGTCGCGTGGGGCGCGCCGTCGGCGCTCGTCGTCGGGGGCGCCGCGCTCGCGCTGCGGCCCGCGTGGGCGCTGCCGCTGGCCGCGCTCTGTGCGGCGCTCTCCCTCGCGACCTTCACACTGCTCGATCGCATCCCCGCGCGCGCGCCGCTCGCGCTCGGCGCGGCGGCGACCGCCGTCGCGGTCGCGCTCGTGGCGGCGGCGGGCGGCGGAGCGGGCGCGCTCGCGGCCGCGCTCGCCGCGCCGCCGCTCCTCACCGCGCTCCTCACCTTCGACTACGCGGGCAGCACGCCGCTCGAGGGCGGGAGCCACTTCGACTCCCGCAGCTGGAAGATCGAGCTCGACACCGAACGCTGCGCCGGGATCTTCCGCTGCTGGGAAGTCTGTCCCGAGGCGTGCTTCGAGCGCGACGACGCGGCGCGCAAGGCCGTGCTCGCGCACGACGAGCGCTGCGTGCGCTGCGGCGCGTGCGTCGTGCAGTGCCCGAAGGACGCGCTCTACTTCATCGACGGCGAGGGCGACCGCATCGCGCCGGAGACGATCCGGCGCTTCAAGCTGAACCTGCTCGGCCGGCGCACCGTCGGCACGCCGGGCGGCGAGGGCGCCGAAGGAGACCGGCGCGCGCCGCACTGAGCGACGCGCGCCGGCGGGGTGGCGGCCGCGGCGCCGCGAAGGCGCCGCGGCTCGTTAGGCGCTCGGGCCCCAGCCGAGGACGGCCTTCACCTCGAGGAACTCCTCGAAGCCGAAGACGCCCCACTCGCGCCCGTTGCCCGACTGCTTGTAGCCGCCGAAGGGCGCGCCGAAGTCGGGCGTCGTGCCGTTGAGCGAGATCTGGCCGGCGCGGATGCGGCGCGCGATCGCGCGCGCGCGGTCGAGGCTCCCGGACTGCACGTAGCCGGCGAGGCCGTACGACGTCTCGTTCGCGATCGCGACCGCCTCCTCCTCGTCCCGGTACGGGAGGATCGACAGCACCGGCCCGAAGATCTCCTCGCGCGCGATGGTCATGTCGTTGCGCACGTTCGCGAAGACGGTCGGGCGCACGTAGTAGCCGCGCGCGAGGCCGTCGGGGCGGCCGGGCCCGCCCGTGACGAGCGTCGCGCCCTCGTCGATGCCGGCCTGGATGAGGCGCTGGATCTTGTTCCACTGCGCCTCGCTCACGACCGGGCCGAGGCGCGTGCCCTCGGCGAACGGGTCGCCGACGACGAGCGACTCGGCCGTCGCCTTCGCGATCGCGACCGCCTCGTCGTGGCGCGAGGCGGGCACCAGCATGCGCGTCGGCGAGTTGCACGACTGGCCGCTGTTCATCACGCAGCTGAACGTGCCGCCGCCGATCGCGGCCGCGAAGTCGGCGTCGTCGAGCACGATGTTCGCCGACTTGCCGCCGAGCTCCTGCGTCACGCGCTTCACGGTCGGGGCGGCCGCGCGCGCGACCTCGATGCCCGCGCGCGTCGAGCCGGTGAACGAGACCATGTCGATCTCGGGGTGCGCGGAGATGGCGGCGCCGACCGTCGGGCCGTCGCCGTTCACGAGGTTGAAGACGCCGGCCGGGACGCCCGCGTCGTGCAGGATCTCGGCGATGATCGCGGCGTTGAGCGGCGCGACCTCCGTCGGCTTCAGCACCATCGTGCAGCCGGCGGCGAGCGCCGGCGCGACCTTGCACATGATCTGGTTGACGGGCCAGTTCCACGGCGTGATGAGCCCGCACACGCCGACCGGCTCGCGCAGGATCATCGTCGTGCCGAGCGCCTCCTCGAACGCATAGCCGCGCAGCACCTCGATCGCCTTCGTGAGGTGCGCCATGCCGGTGCCGGCCTGCGCCGCCTTCGAGAGCCACGCCGGCGCGCCCATCTCGCGCGAGATCGTCTCGGCGAGCTCGTCGTAGCGCTTCTGGTAGGAGGCGACGACGGCCTCGAGCAGCGCGATGCGCTCCTCGCGCGTCGTGCGCGCGAAGCCGTCGAAGGCCTTGCGCGCGGCCTGGGCCGCGGCGTCGACGTCCTTCGCGCTCCCGAGCGCGACCTTCGCGATGGGCTGCTCGGTCGAGGGATCGATCACGTCGAGCGTGCGCGCCTCGACCGGGTCGACCCAGCGTCCGTCGATGTAGAACTGAAGTCGATCCTGCACGGGGCTCCTCCTCGATGGATGGGCGGGATGGCGGGGCACCCGATCCTAGTCGCTCGCCGCACGCGCGCACAACGCGCCCGGCGCGAGGCCACGCGTGCGCGTCTGGGGCGGCGCGTCTGGGGCGGCGCGTCTCGCGGGCGCGGCGTGCGGGCGCACCTCCCTGCGCGGCCCGCGCGCGGCGACGCGCGCAGCGCGACCTCGCGCTGCGCGCTCGCTGGCGCGCTTCCTGCACTCCGCGCGCGGGCATGCAGCACGAACCGCCGTCGGTCACCGGGCGCGCGTGCGTCGCCGGGCTCTCGCCGAGCTTCCGCGGCGTCGCCGTCGGGGCCACCTGGGTGCAGGGTCCGCTCCTCGCCTACCTCGTGGCGGCGGACGCGCCGCTCGCCGTCGCGCTCGTCGCGGCCGCGACGCTCGCGGCGGGGCTCGTCGCGCGCGCGCTCGCGGCGCCGGGCGGCTACGCCGGCCTCTGCACGGTCGCGATGCTCGCGCTCGGCAACCTCGGCATGCTGCTCGGCTGGATGGCCGACTTCGGCTTCGGCCCGCTCGTGCGCGAGGGCCTCTGCCTGTGCGGCTGCGCCGACTCGGTCGTCGGGCGCGGGCTCGTGGCGGGGGCGCGCTGGATGCACGCGGGCATGCTCGCGGCGTGCATCCCCGCGCTCGTCGCCGTGCGGCCCGCGCGCGCGCACCTCGAGGCATCGCCGTCGGCGCGGGCGCGCTGGGCCGCGCACGTCGCGCTCTGCCCGGTCGGCATGCTGGCCGGCATGCTCGGCGCGGCCGGGCTGCTCGCTTCGGCGCCGGTCGCCGACCCGGCGCTGCGCGTCGTCGCGAGCTTCGCGGCGATGGGCGTCGGCATGGCCGCCGGGATGCTCGCGACGTGTCGCGCGCTCGACGCGCTCGAGCTGCGCGCGTCGCGCCCGGCGGCCGCGCTCGGGCGCTAGGCGCTGGCCGCTAGGCCGGCTTCACGTCGAGGTCGCTCGCGTCGTGGCGCTCGCCGACCGGGTGCTCGCCCCAGGGCCGGTTCACGCGGCGCCCGCGCTCGACGGCCGGGCGCTTCGCGACCTGGTCGGTCCAGCGCTGCACGTTCGTGTACGAGTCCACCTGCAGGAACTCGCCCGCCTCGTAGACCTGTCCCTTCGCGAGCGCGCCGTACCAGGGCCAGATCGCCATGTCGGCGATCGTGTAGTCGTCGCCCGCGACGTACTCGCTCTCGGCGAGCCGCCGGTCGAGCACGTCGAGCTGGCGCTTCGCCTCCATCGCGAAGCGGTCGATCGCGTACTCGATCTTCGTCGGCGCATAGGCGTAGAAGTGGCCGAAGCCGCCGCCGAGGTAGGGCGTCGAGCCCATCTGCCAGAAGAGCCACGACAGGCACTCGGCGCGCCGCGCGGCGTCGCGCGGCAGGAACGCGCCGAACTTCTCGGCGAGGTAGAGCAGGATCGCGCCGGATTCGAAGACGCGGATGGGCTGCGGCCCGCTGCGGTCGAGGAGGGCGGGGATCTTCGAGTTCGGGTTGACCGCGACGAAGCCGCTCCCGAACTGGTCGCCCTCGCCGATGTTGATGAGCCACGCGTCGTACTCGGCGCCGGCGTGACCCGCCGCGAGCAGCTCCTCGAGCAGCACCGTCACCTTCACGCCGTTCGGCGTGCCGAGCGAGTAGAGCTGGAGCGGGTGCTTCCCGACGGGCAGCTCCTTCTCGTGCGTCGGCCCGGCGATCGGCCGGTTGATCTTCGCGAAGCGGCCGCCGCTCTCCTTGTCCCAGGTCCAGATGCGCGGCGGCGTGTACTCGGGGGCGTCGGCCATGCGGTGTCTCCTTCGGTGCGCGGTGCGCGGGCGCTGCGGGCGAGCGCGTAGCTTGGCGGGAACGCCGCCCGAACGCACGCGCGATCGGGCGCGGAGGCGGTGCGCGAGGCGGGGCGTGCCGCGCGCGCCGCGGGCTCGGATGCCGGCCGCGGCCCGCGGTGGCGGCGGTGCGGGCGGGCTCGCCGGCAGGCTCGCGGGTGCGGTCAGGCGGCGGCGGCGCGCGACCAGGCCGGCCGCGCCGTCGCGCGCGCGAGGAAGGCGCGCACGCGCGGCGTCGCGGCGGTCACGTACCCGAGGTGCGCCGCGATGCCGAGCCCGAAGGCGAGCATGATGTCCGCCGCGCCGAATGCGTCGCCGCCGATCCACGGCCGGTCGCCGAGCCCGCGCTCGACGACGTCGACGAGCGACGGCGCGATCGCGCGGCCGCGGTCGACGAGCGCGGGAATGCGGCGCTCTTCCGGCATCGGCCCCGAATGCGCGGCGATCTCGCCCATGATCACGGTGAGCGGGTTCTCGCCGTACTCCATCCACTGGATCGCGAGCGCGCCCTCGCGCGTGTCGCGCGGCGGGATCAGCGCGCCGCCGCCGTACCTCGAATCGAGGTACTGCAGGATCGCGCTCGTCTCCCACAGCGCGAAGCCGTCGTCCTCGATCGCAGGCACCTTGCCGAGCGGGTGGATCGCGAGATAGGCGGGTCGCTTCATCGCGTCGCTGAACATCTCGACGCGCTCGAGCCGGTAGTCGAGCCCGAGCTCCTCGCAGAGCCAGACGACGCGCATCGAGCGCGACTGCGGGGAGTGGTGGATCGTGATCACGCGTTCCCCTCTCGGCGCGGAGCGAAGCGGTGTGCACGGGCGGGCATGGGCCTTCGCGCACTGCGCCGCCGGCATCCTGGCCGACCGATGCGGGCCGGATCAACCGCGACGCGACGGACGCCCTCCCGAACCCGTCCCGCCTACCAGCCTGGTAATCGCGTTGGCCGCGCCGCGCGGTCAGGCTCGGGTCCCCTGCGACGAAGGAGGCGAGCGATGATCGAAGATGCGCGCACGAGCGAGGCCGAAGCCGACCGCACCACCACGATCCCGACCGGAGGCGCACCCACCGCGGCCGCGACGCGCGGCGACGAGCCGCGCGAGGGGGCGCCTCTGTCGCGTCGGCGTTTTCTCGCGTCGACGGCGGCGTGCGCCGCCGCCGCCGTCTGGACACCGGTCTTCCGCGTGCGAGCGGCGAATGCCGGGTCGGGATGCGCCGTCCCGCCGGGCTTCCCGTCGGGCATCCCGCTCTATCAGCAGGCCTTCGAGAACTGGAGCGGCGAGATCGCGATCGACGATCTCTGGACGTGCGAGCCCTCGACACCCGCGCAAGTGGCGCAGCTCGCGAACTGGGCCGCGAGCCAGGGCTTCACGTTGCGCGCGCGCGGCTTCATGCACAACTGGTCGCCCATCCACGTCACGAGCGACACCACGTGCAACACGCGCGTCGTGCTGCTCGACATGACGTCGCACTTCGCGTCGATGTCCGTCTCGTCGACGTCGCCGCCGACGGTGACGGTCCAGGCCGGTGCCTCGATGGAGAGCCTGCTCGCGTTCCTCGAGGGCCGCGGCTACGGCATCACGTCCTGTCCGGCTCCGGGCGATCTCACGGTCGGCGGCGTCCTCGCGATCGACGGGCACGGAACGGCGGTGCCCGCGAACGGCGAGTCGCGCAAGACGGGCCAGACGTACGGGTCGTTCAGCAACCGCGTGCTCTCGCTGCGCGCGGTCGTGTGGGATGGCGCGGCGAGCCAGTACGTCGTTCGCAACGTCGATCGCGGGAGTCCCGACGCGCGCGCGCTGCTCGCATCGCTCGGCCGCACGATCGTCACGGAGGTGACGCTCCAGGTCGAAGCGAACCACAACCTCCGCTGCCAGAGCTGGATCGACATCCCGGCGAGCGAGATGTTCGCGCCGCAGGGCTCGGGAGGGCGGACGTTCGCGAGCTACGTCGCGTCGTCGGGACGCGTCGAGGCGATCTGGTTCCCGTTCACGCAGAAGCCCTGGCTCAAGGTGTGGACCGTCAGGAAGACGAAGCCCCTGTTCTCGAAGAAGGTCACCGCTCCCTACAACTATCCGTTCTCCGACAACATCACGAGTGACGCGTCTGCGCTCCTGGAGCAGATCCTGACGGGGAGCCCGTGGCTGACTCCCGCGTTCGGTCAGCTCAACTACGACATCGTCGCGAGCGGCATCGTGCTCACGTGGGGCTTCGACCTGTGGGGCGCGTCGAAGAACCTGCTGCTGTACATCAAGCCGACGACGCTGCGTGTCAATGCGAACGGCTACGCGATCCTGACACGGCGCGCGGACATCCAACGCGTGGTGCACGAGTTCGTGCAGCGATACCAGCAGCAGCTCTCGTCCTACATGGCGCAGGGCAAGTACCCGATCAACGGGCCGATGGAGATCCGCGTCACCGGGCTCGACGAGCCCGGCGAGGTCCAGCACGCGAGCCCGCAGCCGCCGGCGCTGTCGGCGCTCGTCGAGCGCACCGACCACCCCGAGTGGGACGTCGCGGTGTGGCTCGACCTGTTGACCGTGCCCGGGACGCCCGACGCGGGCGCCTTCTACGCCGAGCTCGAGGCGTGGATGTACCAGAACTACTCGGGGAACTACGCGGCGGTGCGCGTCGAGTGGTCGAAGGGGTGGGGCTACACGAGCGCGGGCCCGTGGACCAGCGCCGCCATGATCGACGACATCGTGCCGGAGTCGCTGCGCATCGGCCGGCCGCCGGGGCAGGACTGGGACGATGCCATCACGCGGCTCGACGCGCTCGACCCGCATCGCGTGTTCACGAACGCGTTCCTCGACGACCTCGCCAAACGCTAGGCCTGGGCCGCCGGCGCGCTGGGCCGCCGGCGCGCTAGGCCGAGGAGGCGCGCGCCCGCTCGTCGTCGATCCGATCGCGGAAGTACGCGAACGCGGAGGTCTCCGTCGCGTCGCTCGCGACTCCGAGCGTGAGCGCGTAGCCCGACCACGCACCGGCGAACGGCATCACGACGAGGTCGAGCTCGAACTCGTGTCCATCGTCGCGCACCTGGAGTCGGGGCTCCCAGGACGTCGCCGCGGTCGCGAGCACGCCGTCCCCCCGCTGTCCGAGCGTCGCGAGCATCTCCGAGGTGTGGATCGTCGTGTCCGGGTCGGGCTCGCTCGAGTAGATGCCGACGGTGATGTCGAGGACGACCGACTCCCAGTTGGCCACGACGCGCGGCAGGCGCGCGGCGTCCGAGACGAGCAGGGGGATCTCGTAGGCGCGCGAGCCGTCGCCGCCCGCGAGGCGATCGCAGCGCCGCAGCAGTGCGTCGCACGAGCGATTCAGCGTCGCGATGCTCCAGTCGGGCGCGGTCAGGAGCGCGGGCAACGGGTCGTGGGCGGCGAGCAGGTGGCCCATGCGCGCGAGCCGCTGGCAGCCGTCCGCGGGAGCGATCCGCGGCTCGCCCCAGTCGGCCGAGAGACCTGCGAGGATCAGCATGCGCCGCGTTTCGACCCCGGGCAGGCCGAGCACCGTGCACAGCGAGACGACCGTCTCCCGGCTCGGACCACAGCGTCCCGTCTCGAGGAAGCTCAGGTGGCGCGGCGAGATGCCGGATTCGATCGAGAGGTCGAGCTGCGAGAAGCCCCGCGCCCGGCGCCACGCGCGGAGCCGCAGGCCGAACGCCGAGTCGGACTCGCGCTCGCTCATGCTCGATCGTCTCCCGACGCTGGGCTCCGCCAGGCGGCGCGCCCGTCGACGAACGCCTTCCGCGGCACCGATCGCTTCTACCACGAATCGCGCCCCGCCGGCGGGGAAGGCGCCGGCGTGCGCGCGGCGCTTCGACGCGCGCGTCGTCGCCGCGCCGCGCGGCCGGCGGCATCCGCGACGCGGTCGCCCGCCGCGCCGGTGTCGGGACCCCCTCCGCACGCGAGCGCGGCGTCGCGTCGAGCGCGCGACCCTCGACGAGACGAGGCGGCAGGACGTCCGGCGACGCACCGGGCGCATGCCGCGCTCGTCGCGAGGTGGACGCGCGATGCGATGGCCGTGCTCGCGCGCCTCCGCGCGAAGCGCGCGAGTTCGCCGTCTCCGGCTGTGCCCGCGTGGGAGCGGCCGGAGGCGTCGGTGCGTGCGGCATCACCCGACCCCGAGCCGCTTCATCTTCTTGTGCAGCCCCTCGCGCGTGACGCCGAGCTCGCGCGCGGCGGCCGCGCGCACGCCGCCGTGACGGGCGAGCGCGTCGCGGATGCAGCGGGCCTCGCAGCGCGCGAGCTGCTCCGCGAGGGTCGCTGGCGCGGTGGGGGAGAGCGTGTCGCGCGCGCCCCGCGGCGCGTCGTCGTCGCGCGCATCGTCGTCGCGCGCAGCGGTGGGCTCGCGCGCATCGGCGGCATCGCGCGCGGCGCTGGACGCGCTCGCGGCGTCGAGCTCCTCGAGCGCGAGCTCGTCGCCCGGCTCGGCGAGCGCGAGCGCGCGCCAGATCGCGTTCTCGAGCTCGCGCACGTTGCCGGGCCAGGGGTGCGCGAGCAGGCGCGCCGTCGCGGCCTCGCCGAGCGTGCAGCCCTCGACGCCCTCGCGCGCGCCGTGGAGCGCGAGGAAGTGCAGGGCGAGCGGCACGACGTCGCGCGAGCGCTCGCGCAGCGGTGGCACGTCGATGCGGAGGACGGCGAGCCGGTAGTAGAGGTCTACGCGGAAGCCGCCGCGCGCGATCTCGCGCTGCAGGTCGCGGTGCGTCGCGGCGACGACGCGCACGTCGATGCGCCGCGACTGCGCGCTCCCGACCGGGCGCACCTCGCGCTCCTGCAGCACGCGCAGGAGCTTCGCCTGCAGCAGCGGCGAGGTCTCGCCCACCTCGTCGAGGAAGAGCGTTCCGCCGGACGCCTCCTCGAAGAGGCCGCGCCGGTCGCGGTCGGCGCCCGTGAACGCGCCGCGCACGTGGCCGAAGAGCTCGCTCTCGAGCAGCGTGTCGGGGAAGGCCGCGCAGCTGACGGCGACGAAGGGCCCGCGCGCGCGCGGGCCGAGCGCGTGGACCGCGCGCGCGAGCACCTCCTTGCCCGCGCCGGTCTCGCCCGCGAGCAGCACCGTCGCGCTCGAGCGCGCGGCGCGCTCGGCGAGACCGAGCGCGCGCAGCATCGCGCCCGAGCGCGCGACGACGCCGAGCCGCTCCGCCGCGCCGCGCCCCGCGACCGCGCGCGCGCGCTTCGCGCGCGCGATCCGCTCGGCATCGGGCGACCCGCGCAGCGCGTCGTCCGCGCGCCCTCGCGGCGCGGCCGCGTCGCGCGCACCGGCGCCCGCACCCGCGCCGGTACGCGCTCCTCCGATCGCGGCCGTCACTAGTCGCCCCCTCGTTCACGTCCGCCCGAGCGCGCACCGCGCGGGCGGCGCGCGATCGCGCTTCCCCGCGCCGCGCGGCTTGCGTAGGGTCGGCCGGCGCGGCGCCCCGCGCGCGGAGGTCGGCCCGTCCCCATGCCCGCACCGCACGTCGATGCTGGCGCGCCCGCGCCGGTGGGGCCGCGTCTCGCCGCGTCCGAGATCGTCGCGTTCGCGCTGCCGTCGTTCGGCCTCGGGATCTCGTTCCTGCTGAACGCGCTCCTGCTGATGAAGTTCGCGACCGAGGTGCTGCACGTCGCGCCGGTCGCGATCGGCGCCATCCTGCTCGGCGCGCGCGTGTGGGACGCCGTGTCGGACCCGATCGTCGGCAACCTGTCCGACCGCACGCGCTCGCGCTTCGGGCGCAGGCGTCCCTGGCTCGTCGCCTCCGTGCTCCCGATCGCCGTCGGCATCGCGATGATCTGGTCGCCGCCGGCTGCGCTCGAGGGCTCGGCGCTCACGGCCTGGATGGCCGCCGCGATCCTCGTCTTCTACACGGCGATCACGATCTTCAGCGTCCCGTACTACTCGCTCGGCGCCGAGCTGAGCCCCGACTATCACGAGCGCAGCCGCGTCTTCGCCTTCCAGCAGGGCTTCATGATCGCGGCGACGCTGCTCGCGGGCGTGCTCGCGAGCGGCGTGCTCGAGTGGGCCGACGACCCGCGCGCCGCGGCGCGCGCGATGGCCGTCGGCGTCGCGCTCCTCATGGCGGGGACGATCGCCGTCTGCGTCGGGCGCGTGCGCGAGCGCGCCGCGCTCGCGCCGCGCGCCGAGCGCCGCCTCGTGCGCGCGATGCGCGACGTCTTCGCGAACCCGCACGCGCGGCTCCTGTACCTCACGTACGTGATCGAGACGGCGGGCACGGCCGCGATCGGGTCGGTCGCGGCCTACTACACCGACCACGTGCTGCAGGCGGCGTCCTACCTGCCGTTCTTCCTCGCCTTCTACGTCGTGCCGGGGCTCGCGCTCATCCCGCTCGTGCTGCGCGTGTCGCGCCGGGTCGGCAAGGTGCGCGCCTGGCAGGCGTCGCTCTGCCTGCAGGCGGTCGCCTTCCTCGCACTCGCGACGCTGTCGGCCGGCGACTTCTGGATCGCCTGCGCCTTCGTCGCGTTCCTGAGCGTCGGGGCGACGGCCGGGCAGGTGCTCGCGCCGTCGGTGCAGAGCGACGTCGTCGACTGGGACGAGCTCGCGACGGGCGAGCGCAAGGAGGGCGCGTACTTCGCGACGCGCAACTTCTTCCTGAAGGTCGCCTACGGCTTCGGCCCGCTGACGCTCGGCGTCGTGTTCCACGCGACGGGCTCGGACGGCGCGGAGGTGGTGACCGAGGGCGCCATCCTGGGCATGCGCGTCCTGATCGGCGTGATGCCCGCGATCGGCGCGCTGCTCGGCGCGCTCGTGCTGACGCGCTTCCGGCTCACCGAGGCCGAGCACGCGCGCATCCGCGCGGCGATCGAGGAGCGCGACCGCGAGCGGCTCGCGGCGGCCGCGAGCTAGCGCCGTCGTCGAGAGCGGGCCGGGCCGCGCCGCGCCCCGCGGCCGCCTAGCGTCGCCTCACCTCGACGCGGTCGCCGTCCTGCACGACGACGGCGTCGGCCATGCCGACGAAGAGGCCCGTGCCGACGACGCCCGGGATGGCGAGGATCGCGGCCTCGAACGCGGCCGGGTCGTCGATGCCGCCGACCTTCGCGTCGAGGATCGGGTTGCCGTTGTCGGTGCGGTAGGGCGAGCCGTCGGCGTTCGTGCGCAGGAGGCCCGGGCACCCGAGCTCGGCGAGCCGCCGCTCGCACAGCGCGCGTCCGAACTCGAGCACCTCGACGGGCAGCTTGCCGCGCTCGCCGAGCGTGCCGACGAGCTTCTCGGCGCCGACGAGGATGACGAGCCGGTCCGAGGACGCGGCGACGATCTTCTCGCGCACGAGCGCGCCGCCGTAGCCCTTGATCACGTCGAGCTGCGGGTCGACCTCGTCGGCGCCGTCGAACGTCGTGTCGAGGCGGCCGGCCTCGGCCAGGGTGAGCAGCGGGATGCCGACCTCGCGCGCGACCGCGGCCGTCGCCTCCGACGTCGGGACGCCGCGCACGCGCAGCCCCGCGGCCACGCGCGCGCCGAGCGCGCGCACGAACGCCGTCGCCGCGCGCCCCGTGCCGAGCCCGAGCGTCTGTCCGTCCTCCACGAACTCGAGCGCGGCGCGCGCGCTCCCCTCCGGTCCGTCGCTCATCGTGCAGGTCGCCTTGCCTCGCCGCCGCCGCGCGGCGCGGGCGCTGGGCGCGCGGCGCGCGCCGTGGGGGGTGGGCGGCCGTCGCTAGGTGCGCGCCGCGATGCGCGCGATGCGTAGCGCGAGATCGTCGATGTCGCCGCTCGGCGACTCCCGCCCGGGGAGCTCGACGCGCAGCGCGCGGCGCCCGCGCTCGACGAGCACCGCGAAGTCGCCCTGCGCCTGGGCGCGCGCGAGCACGCCGAACGAGTACGCGGCGCCGGGGACGGCGAGGTCGCGCGCGCACGCGGCGCCGACCTGCAGCACGACGGCGCGGTCGGGCCCGCCCTTGTGGAGCTGCCCCGTCGAGTGGAGGAAGCGCGGCCCGTAGCCGAGCGTCGTGGGGACGCGCGTCGCGCGCGCGACGGCGTCGCGCAGGCGCGCGAGCGCCGCGCCGTGGGCGGCGTCCATCGCGACCCAGGCGTTGATCGCGACGTAGTCGCCGCGCGCGGCGCGGGCGAGGTGGCGCGCGAGCGCATCGTCGAGGGTGCGCACCTCGCCGAGCGCGGGGTCGGCGAAGGCCGCGAGCTCGCCGTCGCGGACGAGCGGCGCCGGCGAGGGAAGGGCGCCGTCGCGCTCGTAGGCGGCCATCAGCGCGCGCGCCTCGACCTTCGCGCTCTCGACGTCGGGCTGGTCGAACGGGTCGACGCCGAGCACGGCGCCCGCGATCGCGGTCGCGACCTCGAAGCGGAAGATCTCGCCGGCGAGGTCGCGCGCGTCGTCGAGCTCGATGCGCACGACGGGCTGGCCGGCGGCCTCGAGGGCGTCGAGTGCGGCGTCCTGCGCAGCGTCGGGTGCGCTCGCGAGGCGGAGGGCGACGAACAGGCGGTCGTCGCCCGCGCGGTCGGGCGCGGGGAGCGGCTCGCCGTCGATCGGCACGACGCCGCGCCCGCGCTTGCCCGTCGACTCGGCGACGAGCTGCTCGAGCCAGCCGCCGAACGAGGCGATCGCCGGCGAGATCGCGAGCGTGAGCTTGTCGCGGCCGGCGGCGGCGAGCGCGCCGATCGCCGCGCCGAGGCGCAGGCCGGGGTTCGCGTCGGCGGCGACGTCGGGCCCGCACGCGCGCGCCATGGCGCGCGCCCGCGCGAGCCAGTCCGCGAGGTCGAGGCCCTGGAGCGCGGCCGGCACGAGCCCGAACGCGGAGAGCGCCGAGAAGCGGCCGCCGACGTCGGGGAGGCCCGCGACGACGGCGCCGAAGCCGCGCTCGCGCGCGAGCCGCTCGAGGCTCGAGCCCGGGTCGGTGATCGCGACGAAGCGCTCGCCGGCCGCGCGCTCGCCGAGCGCGCGCACCGCGCGCTCCCAGAAGAAGGCGCAGAACGCGTTCGGCTCGATCGTGCCGCCCGACTTCGAGGCGACGACGAACGCGGTGCGCGCGGGGTCGATGCGCGCGGCGGCGGCCTCGACCGCGGCGGGCACGGTCGAGTCGAGCACGAGGGTCGACGGGTGCCCGGCGGCCGCGGGGAAGGAGCGCGCGAGCACGTCGGGGCACAGGCTCGAGCCGCCCATTCCCATGAGCAGCGTGTGCGCGAGCCCGAGCTCGCGCGCGCGCGAGGCGACGCGCTCGCACGCGGCGACCGTCGCCCGCGTGGCCGGCGAGTCCTCGGCGAGCGCGAGCCAGCCGAGCCAGCGCTCCTCGCCCGATGCCGTCCACAGCGACGCGTCGCGCTGCCAGAGGCGGCGGCCCGCATCGGCGCGCGCGAGCTCCGCGAGCGCGCGGTCCGCCGCCGCGCCCGCGGCGCCGAGCGCGAACGTCTGTCGCCCGATCCTCGCCATCGCTCCGGCTCTCCTCCCCGGCGGACGCACCGACGCGCGGTGCCGTGCCGCGCCCGCGCCCGCCGCGCCTAACGACCCTTCCAGAACGCGTGGAAGCGTCCGCACGCGAGCTTCTCGAACGGCGCGAGGCGCGCCGTGCCCGCCGGCAGCGGCGCCGGCGCGTCGCCGACGAAGCTGCGGTCGAGCGCGCCGTCGTAGTCCGCGTCCTCGTCCTGGCGCACGACCGCGTCGCCCTTCCAGTGCTGCACCACGTCGGGCGTGCCGTCGCCGTTCGTGTCCACCTCGGTGCGCGCGCGCACGCCACCCACGTAGTGCTCGCGCGAGTCGACGCGACCGTCGCCGTCGGTGTCGACGCGCGCGAGCACGAGCGTCTCGCCGTCGAAGACGACCTCGGTCTCGAGGCGGCGGTCGCCGTCGCCGTCGACGCAGTGGCGCAGCACGCTGCCGTCGGCGCGCAGCTCGATCCGCTCGTTCGGCGGCGGCGCGCCCTTCGTCGCGAGCTCCTGCACGACGACGCGGCCCTCGTCGTCGAGGAGCGAGAGCGCGTCGGGGCGGCCGTCGCCCGAGCCGTCGCGCGCCTGGCGCAGGAGCTTCCCGCTCGGCGAGAACTCGTTCCAGGTGTCGATGCGGCAGTCGCCGTCGGTGTCGGTCTCCTCCGCGGTCGCGCGTCCCTCGGCGTCGAGCGTCTGGCGCAGGTCGATGCAGCCGTGGCCCTGCGTGTCGGCCTCGATGCGCGCTGCGCGCCCGTTCGCGAAGAACGCCGTGAAGTCGGGTGTTCCGTCGCCGCTGCGGTCCTCGCGCTGTGCGAGCACGGTGCCGGCGGCGTCGCTCTCGACCCAGACGTCGGCGCGCCCGTCGCCGTCGGTGTCCTGCGCCTGCGTGCGGAGGCCGCCCGCCGTCACCTCGGCGACGTTCTCGAACTCGCCGTCGAAGTTCGCGTCGTCGCGCGTGCGCGCGAGCTCGCCGTTCGCGAACTCCTGCACGAGGTCGGCGCGCCCGTCGCCGTTGCGGTCCTGCTCGCGGCGCGCGAGCACGCCCGCGTCGAACACCTGCACCGTCTCGCGCACCCCGTCGCCGTCGGCGTCCTCCTCGATGCGGGCGGGCCGCCCCTGCGCGTCGAAGCGCGTCGCGACGTCGACGCGCCCGTCGCCGTCGCGGTCCTCCTCCTGCGCGGCGGGCCTTCCGGCCTCGAAGGTCGTCGTCACCTCGGGCCGGCCATCGCCGTCGCGGTCGACGGCGGTGCGCACGGGCGCGCCGCTCGCGTCGTAGGCGGTCGTCGTCTCGAAGCGGCCGTCGAAGTCGTCGTCGACGGCCTGTCGCACGAGCACGCCCTGCTCGTAGTGCTGGATGCGGTCGGCCTTGCCGTCGCCGTTCGCGTCGAGCTCGTCGCGCAGCGGCACGGGCTCGCCGTCCGCGGCCGGGGCCGCGTTCGGATCGAAGTGCGCGACGGCGTCGAAGGCGCCGTCGCCGTTCGTGTCGCGCTCCTGGCGCACGGGCCGCTCGCTCGCCGCGTCGTAGACGACGCGCGTGTCGACGCGCCCGTCGCCCGTCGTGTCGAGCTCCTGGAGCGCGGGGACGCCGGCGCGGTAGGTCGTCGTCGCGTCGACGCGCCCGTCGGCGTCGGTGTCGCGCTCCTCGCGCGTCGGCGCGCCGGCTTCGAACCAGGTGTGGAGGTCGAATCGGCCGTCGCCCGTCGTGTCGCGCTCGACCTCGGTGGCCGCGCCGTCGGCCGCGAGCCGCCCGCGCGCCTCGGGCCGCCCGTCGCCGTCGGCGTCCTCCTCGAAGCGCGCGGGCACGCCCGCTTCGAAGGCGACGGTGCGGTCGACGCGCCCGTCGCCGTCGCGGTCCTCGCGCAGCTCGAGCGGCGTGCCGTCGGGCGCGTTGCGTTCGAAGCGGTCGGCCTCGCCGTCGCCGTTCGTGTCGAGCTCGGAGGCGACGGCCGCGCCGGTCGCCGGGTCGAGGTCGATCCAGCGATCGACCGCGCCGTCGCCGTCGGCGTCGCGCTCCTGGTGCGCGAGCCGCGGCTCGCCGCCGCCCTCGCTCGCCGCATAGCGATTCCACGTGTCGATCCGCCCGTCGCCGTCCTCGTCGAGCTCTACGGCGGCGAGCGCGCCCGCCTCGAAGCGCTCGATGCGCGAGGGCGGGGCGCCCGGCGCGCTCGTCGTCGTGCGCCGTGCGAGTGCGCCGTCCTCGTACTCGGCGCGCAGCTCGAAGTGGCCGTCGGAGTCGGCGTCGATCTCCTCGAGCGCGACGCGCTCCTGCGCGTCGAACGCGAAGCGCGCGTCGACGCGGCCGTCTCCGTCGCGGTCCTCCTCCTGGCGCCGCTTCACGCCGTTCTCGAACGACACGGTCGTGTCGAGTCGCCCGTCGCCGTTGGCGTCGATCCGCTGCTCCTTCGGCGCGCCGTCGCCCGCGATCTCGGCCACGAAGTCGACGCGCCCGTCGCGGTCCTGGTCGCGCTCCTCGCGGACGAGCTTCCCGCCTTCGTACGTGCGGACGACGTCGGGGCGCCCGCGGTCGCGCGTGTCGATCTCCTCGCGCTCGAGGTCGCCGTTCGGGAGGCGCCACGCGACGAGCTCGGGGTAGCCGTTGGCGTTGGCGTCGAGCTCGCGCTTGCGCTCGACGCCGCCGTCGTAGGTCGCGACGGTCTCGAACCGGCCGTCGCCGTCGGCGTCGGTCTCGCGCAGCAGGATGGTGTCGCCGCCCTCGTACGTCGTGACGACGTCGACCTTCCCGTCGGAGTCCGAGTCGTCCTCGACGCGCACCCGCACGCCGTCCTGGAAGACGATCTCGAGGTCGAAGCGGCCGTCGCCGTCGCGGTCCTGCTGCTCGCGCAGCGTCTCGCCGCCCGGGCCGAGCTCGGCGCGCAGGTCGATGCGGCCGTCGAAGTCGCGGTCCTCGTCGACGTGCACGGCGACGCCGTCCTCGTACGTGGTGATGTGGTCGGGGGCGCCGTCGCCGCTGCGGTCCTCCTCGCGGCTCGTCGGCGCGCCGTCCTCGTACACGACGAGCACCTCGAAGCGGCCGTCGCCGTCGAGGTCCTCCTCGCGCGTCGCGGGCACGCCGTTCGCGAGCGACGTGCGGCGATCGACCCGGCCGTCGCCGTCCTCGTCGAGGTCCTCGCGCTCCGTCGTTCCGTCGGGAGCGAGCGCGAGCCACGCGTCGACGCGTCCGTCGTGGTCGCGGTCGCTCTCGGCGCGCTCGGGAACGCCGGCCTCGTAGACGATCTTCTCGTCGAGCGCGCAGTCGCCGTTCGTGTCGCTCTGCTTCTCGCGCACCTGCTCGGCGTCGTCGTACAGGAAGACGACCGCGGGGCACTCGAGCGGCTCGAGCGCGCGCGCGGGCGCCGCGAGCGCCGCGAGCACGGCGGACGCGACGAGGAGCGCGCGCCCCCCGCGCGCGACGGCCGGCGTCGTCACGGGCGGAACGACTCGTCGACGGGGACGGTGAACGTCGCGATGCGGCGGCGGCCCGCCAGGCAGCGCTCGTTGCCCTGCAGCGGCGGGAACGGCGAGGCCGCGACGAGCGCGCGGCGGCACGACTCGCCGAGCGCGGCACTCGGCGCCGAGCGCACCTCGATGTCGCGCGCCGTGCCCGACTCGTCGAGCACGAACGAGAGCACGACCTTCGCGTTCGGCGGCAGGTCGGGCGGGAGCTCGAAGCGCTTCCACTCGCCCTTCACGCGCGACTCGATCTCGGTCATGTAGTCGTGCACGGACGCGCGCTCGCTGCACGGGATGCCACCGGCCGCCGTGCCGATGCCGCCCGCACCGCCGCCGCCCGCGTCGACCGCGCGCGCCGCGACCGCCGTGCCGTGCGCGGCGTCCTCGGTGCCCGCGTCGATGGCGACGGCGCTCGCGCCGCCCGCGAGCGCCTCGCCCGACGCGACGCCCTCGACCGATGCGCGCGCCCCGTAGTCGACGTCGCTCGCGGGCGCGGTGTCGGCGAAGCCGCGCGGCGCGGTGACGGCGACGGGCGCGGTCGGCGCGACGACGCGCGGCCCCGACGTCGCGGCGACGGGTGCGACCCTCTCGGCGGGCGCGACGCTAGGCGTCTCGAAGCGCGCGACGGCGACCGCCTGCGGGCTCGTCGCGACGAGTGCGCGCGGCGCGACGACGCGCGGCGCCTCGAGCCGTGCGGGCGCGGCCACCGGGCGCGGCGCCGCGGCCGCCTCGATCGTCGCGGCGGGCGAGGGCGCGGGTGCGACGCGCGGTGCGACGGTGGACGGCGCCGCCGCCGCGGGCCGCGGTGCGGCGACGACGCGGCGCGCGGGCGCGGCGAGCGTGCGGCGGGGCGCGACGACGCGCCGCGCCGGCGCGGGCTCGGGCACCGGCGCCGTGTCGCGCAGGATGCGCACGGGGATGATCTCCTCGACCACGTCGGGCGCCGTCCACGCCGAGACGAGCAGCGCCGCGACGAGGCCCGCGTGGAGCGCGAGCGAGAGCGAGCCCGACGCGAGCGCCCGGCCGCGGGAGGCCGGCGCGCGCAGCGCGAGCGCGAGCGGCGGCGGCGGCGAAGCCGGCGGGCCCGGCGGGCCCGGCAGGCCCGGCGGTGGCGAACGCCGGGCCGAAGGCGCGCCGCGCGCGCGCGATGGCGCGAGCGGCGGCGGCGCGCGAAGGGCGCGGCGGCGGGGCGGGCTCCGTCCGGCGTCGTCATCGCGCTCCGTTCCCCCCGCGATCCGATCGGCGCCCGTGCGCGTCCCCGCGGCGCGGGCGCTCGTCCCGGGCCACTCCGACCCCGTGCGCCGCGCGCGCGTTCGGCGCGAACGCCAAACGTAAGAGAGGGGGTCGAGCGCGCACAACCCCGCCACCCGCGCGCCGCCCGGCGCGGTGTTCGCCGAGAACGCGTCGGGTACTCTCGCCGGCCGCGCGCGCAGCCGGTGCGGCGGCGCGAGACGGGGGGACGGGCGCGATGTTCACCGCGGAGCACCTGCTCGAGCTGATGAAGATGGGCTGGATGACGAACATCCCGCTCCTCGTCGGCTCGATCGCGACGCTCGCCATCTTCTTCGAGCGGCTCTGGACGTTCCGCGGCCTCGACGCGCGCTCGCGCGACGTCGCGGCGCGCGTGATCGACCGGCTCGTCGAGCGCGACCTCGGCGGGGCGCGCGCGGTCTGCGAGGAGGACGCGTCGCCCGTCGGCGCCATGCTGCGCGCCGGGCTCCGCTGGGAGAACGTCGACCTCGACGACCTCTCGCGCATCCTCGCGACCGAGCGCGCCGAGCTCACGGCCGGGCTTCGCCGCGGCATCTGGGTGATCGGCACCGTCGGGTCGCTGGCGCCGTTCGTCGGCCTCTTCGGCACGGTCGTCGGCATCATCCGCGCGTTCGCCGACATGGCCGAGCACGGCACGGGCGGGTTCGCGATCGTCGCCAACGGCATCGCCGAGGCCCTCGTCGCGACCGCGGCCGGCCTCGGCGTCGCGATCGTCGCGCTGCTGCTGTTCAACTACCTGCAGGTGCGCGTGCAGGCGCTGTCGGCGGTCTTCGCGCGCGCGTCGGAGCGCGTCGTGCAGGCGCTGCTCTACGTCGAGTCGAGCGCCGCGGGCGGGCGCGACTGATGGGCGCCTCCTCGCTCCCGACGGGCGACGACGTCGACGAGGGCGGCCCCGGCATCGTCGCCGAGATCAACATCACGCCGCTCACCGACATCTTCCTCGTGCTGCTGATCATCTTCATGGTGACGACGACCGTGCTGCAGGACGAGAGCAAGAACATCGACCTCCCGACCGCGAGCGAGAGCGACGAGACGCCCGAGGGCGTGACCGTCGCGGTCGACGACACGGGCGTGCTGCTCGTGAACGACCGGCGCGTCGAGCCGGGGGAGCTCGCCGGCGCGATCGAGACGGCGCTCGCCGGTGCGAAGTCGAAAGTCGTGATCCTGCGCGGCGACAAGAGCGTGCTGCTCGGACAGGCCGTCGACATCCTCGACACCGCACAGCGCGCGGGCGCGAAGGGCATCGCGCTCGCGACGCAGCCGCCGGAGTGACGCGAGCGCGGCGGCGTCAGGCGCCTCGCCGGCGCAGCCAGACGAGGCCGCCCGCGACGAGCAGCAGCTGCGGCACCAGCATGCCGACGCCGTAGAACGCGCGCAGCGAGTTCTGGATCGGCACGGGGAACTGGATCGTCGCCGCGATCTTCGGGCGCAGCGCGATCGCCGCCTCCCGCTGCGCGGCCCAGTGCACGGCGTTCATCACCAGGTCGAGGTCGTAGAGCGCGCGCAGGTAGCGGTTGCTCGCGAGGTCGGCGTCGCCGAACGCGACGATGCGCGTCGCGCGCGCGCCGCCGCGCGCGTACTCGCCGGCGACGACGAGCGGGAGGTAGTCGGTGCGCGTGCCCGGCGGCGGGGCGGGCGCGCGCGTGCCGCGGCCGCGCAGCAGGGACACGTCCGGCGCGACCCACGCGTCGCCGCTCGTCGTCACGACGGCCGCGAGCCGGTCGTCGACGTCGGGCTTGCGCAGCGCGAACGCGCGCGCGCCGGGGAAGAACGTGACGCGGTTGCGGTCGAGCCCGCGCGTGACGGGGTGCTCGGCGTAGTGGAACGCGACGGGCGCGAGGCCCGGCGCCGCGCCCTCGAGGTCGGCCGACGCGGGGTCGACGACGACGCCGTCGAGCGCCGCGATGCCCCACTCGGCGAGCAGCGCGTCGAGCCCGGTCGCGGCGCCCGGCTCGAGCCACGCGACGAGGCGGCCGCCGCGCGCGAGGTAGGCGCGCAGCGCGGCGAGCGCCGCCGGCGCGAGCGCGCGCTCGGGCGCGATCGCGAGCACGGCCGCGGCGTCGTCCGGGACGTCGCGCGCGAACGCGCTCGGAAGCACGCGCAGGTCGTAGCCCTCGGTCGCGAGCGCCTCCGCGAGCCCGGAGAAGCCGCCGGGCTCCGTGCTCGCGAGGTCGCCCTCGCCCTCGCCGACGAGCGCGTAGAGGTGCGTCGCCTCCGCGTTCGCGAGCCGTGCGAGCGCCTCGAACAGGGGGCCCTCGGTCGGCTGCTCGACGAGCTCCCACGTGTGGCGCTGCGCGCGCGGCGCGTTCGCGCGCTCGAGCACGACCGCGTTCGAGCGCGCGATGCCGAACCGGTCCACGTCCTCGAGCGCGTCGTCGAGCGCGCGCTCCTCGACGCGCGCGCCGGCGACGCGCGCCATCTCCTCGAGCAGCATGCGCGTGCGCCGGATGCGCGGGTCGCCCGGGTCGGCGTAGACGGTCATCGAGAGGTCGGCTCCGAGCGCGGCGAGCGCGTGCCGCGTGGCGTCGGCGAGCTCGTAGCGCCGCTCGAACGTGAGGTCGGCGCGCGCGCCCGAGAGCTCGGCGGCCGAGGTGGCGAGCGCGCCGAGCCAGGCCGCGGCGACGAGCGCGAGGAGGGCGTCCGCGACGGCCGTGCTCGCGTGCGCCCCGGACGCGGCGACGCGCCGGTGTCGCACGCGCCGCAGCGCGAGCACGGCGGCGGCGCCGAGCGCGACGGCGGCCGCCGCGAGCTCGGCGCGCGCGAACCCGGACGCGCCGCCGCCGAGCTGCTGCGCGGCGAGCGCCGCGCACAGGCACACGCAGCCGACGAAGACGAGCTCGCGCATCACCCCGTCACCCGGCGCAGCACGAGCGCGAGGTGCGAGGCGGCCGCGGCCGCGGCCGCGAGCGACGCGAAGTAGGCGAGGTCGGCGAGCGCGACGACGCCCTCCGCGAAGCGCGTGAAGTGCGGCCGCAGCGCGACTGCGTCGAGCGCGCGCGCGACGGGCTCGGACACGAAGGCGTTCGTCCAGCCGAAGTCGTAGAGCAGGAAGGCCAGGGCGACGGTCGCGGCCGCGGCGAGGATCTGGCTCGACGTGGCGCTCGAGCACGCGAGCCCGATCGACGCGATGCCGATCGCGAGCGCGCAGAGGCCGACGAAGGACGCGAGCAGGTGCTCGGCGCCGAGCCCGCCCTGCGCGACGGCGGTCACCGGGTAGACGAACGCGGCCGCCATCATCGCGACGACGAACGCGAAGGTGGCCGCGTACTTGGCCGCGACGATCGCGCGCGGTGCGAGGCCGCTCGTGAGCAGGAGCTCCTCGGTGCCGCGCGCGCGCTCCTCCGCGAAGACCCGCATCGTGACGAGCGGGAGCGGGATCACGAGCAGCAGCGAGAGCTGGTCCATCACCGGATAGAAGACGGTGTCGCGCACGTTCACGTGCGCGGGAACCGTTCCGGACTCGAAGCCGCCCATCGTCGTCGTCGCGTACAGGAACAGGATCTGGTTGTAGACGCGCAGGTGCTCGAAGAACGTGAACGCGGTGACGAAGGCGACCATCGTCAGCACGCCGTAGGCGATCGGCGAGCCGAACAGCACGACGAGCTCCTTGCGCAGGAGCGCGCGGAAGCGCGTCACGCGGGCACCGCGCGCGCCGCGTCGGCGCGGAAGAGGGCGAGCGGGTCGCCGCCCGCGAGCACGTCGTCGGCCGGCCCGCAGGCGACGAGCCGGCCCTGCGCGAGCACCGCGACGCGCGCGGCGAGCGCGCGCGCCTCGGCGAGGTCGTGCGTGCACAGGAGCACCGTGCAGCGGCCGCGCAGCGCGGCGAGCGCCGCGCGCACGTCGTCCTGCTGCAGCGGGTCGAGCCCGCTCGTCGGCTCGTCGACGATCAGGAGCGAAGGCTCGTGCAGGAAGGCCTGCGCGAGCGACACGCGCTGCTGGTAGCCCTTCGAGAGGTTGCCGATCGGGCGGCGCGCGACGGCCTCGAGGTGGAAGCGCGCGAGTGCCGCCTCGACCGCGCGGCGTCGCGGCGCGCCCGCGAGCCCGCGGATGCCCGCCGCGAACGCGAGGTAGCTCGCGACGCCGAGCTCGGGGTGGAGGCGCGCGTTCTCGGGCGCGTAGCCGATGCGCGCCTGCACGGCGGCCGCGTCGACGGTGGGCGAGAGCCCGTCGACGGCGACCGCGCCGGCCGTCGGCTCGAGGTAGCCGGTGACGATGCGGATGAAGGTGGTCTTCCCGGCGCCGTTCGCGCCGAGCAGGCCGAACGACTCGCCGGGCTCGATCGCGAGGCTCACGTCGCGCAGGGCGGGGCGGCCGCCGAAGTCGCGCGAGAGGCGGTCGGCGACGACGCGCGAGCCGCCCGCCGGCGCGGCCGCGAACGCGGCGTCGCCGCTCATCGGCCGGCGCGCTCGGGGCGGGCCGTGCGCGCGCGACGCACCGGACGGACTCGCGAGGCTCCCATGCGCACAGGGTGCAGCGCCGGCGCGCGGCTGACAACCGCCCGCCGGCCGCCGCGCCCGCGGCGGCGCCGCCGCCTTGTTAGGCCCGCGCGCGCGGCGCCTACCAGGACGCGAAGGAGGCGAAGTAGTCGGGCCAGGTCTTCGCGACGCAGCCCGGGTCGCGGATCGCGACGCCCGGGACGCGCAGGCCCGCGAGCGCGAACGACATCGCCATGCGGTGGTCGTCGTAGGTCTCGATGGTGGCGCCGTGGAGCGGCCCGGGGCGCACCTCGAGCGCATCGGCGCTCGCCGTCGCGCGCGCGCCGAGCCGGCGGAGCTCGGTCTCGAGCGCGTGCAGGCGGTCGGTCTCCTTGATGCGCAGGTTGGCGACGTTCTCGATCGTGGTCGGGCCGTCCGCGAAGAGCGCGACGACGGCGTAGGCGAGGGCGGCGTCCGGCAGGTCGTTCATGTCGACGCGCCCGAGCGAGTGCAGGCCCGAGGCCGGACCCTCGACCTCGACGAACGCGTCGCCGCGGACCACGCTGCAGCCCATCCGCTCGAGCAGGTCGACGATGCGCAGGTCGGACTGGCGCGAGCCGGGCGGGATGCCGACCACGCGCGCGCGCCCGCCCGCGATCGCGGCCGCGCAGAGGGGATACACGGCCGACGACGCGTCGGGCTCGATCGCATAGCGTCGCGCGCGGTACGGACGGCCGGCGCGCACGAACAGCCGGCCGGGCGCGGCCTCGTCGTCCTGGGTCGTGAAGCGCGCCTCGGCGCCGAACGCCTCCATCAGCTCGAGGGTGAGGTCGACGTAGGGGCGCGAGACGATCGCGCCGTCCTTCGCGGCGAGCTCGACGTCGCGCGCGGCGTAGGGCGCGGCGAGCAGGACGGCCGACACGAACTGGCTCGAGCGGCGCGCGTCGATCTCGGCCGCGCCGCCGGGCAGGCCGCCGCCGAGGACGCGCACGGGAGGGAAGCCCGCCGCGCGCTCGTAGGCGACGCGGGCGCCGAGCGCGCGCAGCGCGTCGACGAGGTCGCCGATCGGCCGCTCGCGCATGCGGTCGGTGCCGTCGAGCACCGTCTCGCCGCTCGCGAGCGTCGCCGCCGCCGCCAGGAAGCGCATCGCCGTGCCGGCGTTGCCGACGTGGATCGGCGCGCTCGGCGCGGCGAGGCGCCCGCCCGTTCCGCGCACCGTCCAGTCGCTGCCGTCGGTCTCGACCGCGACGCCCATCGCGGCGAGGGCGCGGCGCATGGCCACCGTGTCGTCGCTGTCGAGCGCGCCCTCGAGGTGGCTCTGTCCGTCGGCGAGCGCGGCGACGAGCAGCGCGCGGTTGGTCAGGCTCTTCGAGCCGGGCACCGCGACGACGGCGTCGACCCCGCCGCGCGGCGCGATCGGCAGGACGTCGCTGTGCGGCGCGGTGCGGGACATGCGCGCTCCTCCGGGCCTCGCGGCGCGCGCACGCTAGCACCCCGCCCGCGCGCTCCCGGCGCCGCGCGGCGGTGCGCGCGCGCTTCGTTGACACCCGGGAAGCGGTTCGCGACACTCCCGCCCCGCGTTCGATTTCCCTTGGTAGGCCAGTCAGTTAGCGCGCCATCTCCGCATGCGCGGCGGACGCCGCGCGGGCGGCGCGAACGCAGCGCGCGCGCCGCCGGGCGGCGGCGAGGGGCGCGCGGTCGCCGTCGCGCGGGCCGGCCGAGGCGGGTCGGAGCGTCCAGGGTCGACGAGCACGACGAACGATCGCGCGCGCGGCCGCGCCCGTCCGCGGCGCGGCTCGTCGCGCGCGTGCCCGAAGCGAGGTGTCGAAGCGTGGCCAAGGTTCTCGTGACGGATCCGCTCGCCCAGCAGGGCCTCGACGTGCTCCGCGCGTCGTCGGGGCTCGAGGTCGTCGTCGCCGAGCCGTCCGATGTCCTGACGGCGATCGCCGACGCGGAGGGGCTCGTCGTCCGCAGCGGCACGAAGGTGACGAAGCAGGTCATCGCCGCCGCGCCGCAGCTGCGCGTGATCGGCCGCGCGGGGATCGGCGTCGACAACGTCGACGTCCCCGCGGCGACCGAGCGCGGCATCGTCGTCGTGAACACGCCCGAGGGCAACAACATCACGACGGCCGAGCACGCGATCGCGCTGCTCGTCTCGCTCGCGCGCCACATCCCGCAGGCCACCGCCTCGATGAAGGCGGGGAAGTGGGAGAAGAAGCGCTTCGAGGGCATGGAGCTCTACAACCGCACGCTCGGCGTGCTCGGCATCGGGAACATCGGGCGCATCGTCGCGCAGCGGGCCAAGGGGCTCGGCATGAAGGTCGTCGCGTTCGACCCGTTCGTGTCGGCCGAGGCCGCGGCGCGCTTCGACATCGAGCTCGTCGACCTCGGCGAGCTGCTCTCGCGCGCCGACGCGATCACCGTGCACGTCCCGAAGACGAAGGACACGACGAACCTGCTCGGCCGCGCCGCCTTCGCGAAGTGCCGGCCCGGCGTGCTCGTGATCAACGCCGCGCGCGGCGGGATCGTCGACGAGGCCGCGCTGCTCGAGGCGCTCGAGTCGGGGCAGGTGGGCGGCGCCGCGCTCGACGTGTTCGTCGAGGAGCCGCCGCCGGCCGGGCACCCGCTCGTCGCGCATCCGAGGGTCATCTGCACGCCGCACCTCGGCGCGTCGACGGAGCAGGCGCAGGTGAACGTGTCGATCGCGGTCGCCGAGCAGGTGCGCGACTACCTGCTGCTCGGGCTCGTGCGCAACGCGGTGAACGTGCCGTCGATCTCGGCGGACCTGCTGCACGAGATGCGGCCGTACCTCCAGCTCGCCGAGAAGCTCGGCCGCTTCCAGGGGCAGCTCTGCCCCGGCCCGATCGACCAGATCGAGGTCGAGTACGCGGGCGACGTCGCCGAGCTCGACGTCGCGCCGATCACGATCGCGGTGCTGAAGGGCGTGCTCGAGAAGGCGACCGACCGCGTCAACATGGTGAACGCGCCGCTGCTCGCGCAGGACCGCGGTATCAAGGTGCTCGAGAGCAAGGCGAGCCGTCGCCAGGACTTCGCGAGCACGGTGACCGTCCGCGTGAAGGGCTGCCTCGATCGGCTGATCGCGGGCGCCGTCTTCCACGGCGGGCAGCCGCGCATCGTGCGCATCGACGACTTCATGCTCGAGGCGATTCCGGAGGGCTCGACGCTGCTCGTGTTCAACCACGACCAGCCCGGCGTCGTCGGCACCGTCGGCACGATGCTCGGCGAGGCGGGCATCAACATCTCGCGCATGCAGCTCGCGCTCGTGCGCGAGCGCCAAGAGGCCGCGATGCTCGTCAACGTCGACCAGAGCCCGCCCGAGAGCGTGCTCGAGCAGCTGCGCGCGCTGCCGCACGTCATCTCCGCGCAGCTCGTGGAGCTCTAGATGGCGACCGTCGTCGGCGTCGGTGCGCAGTGGGGCGACGAGGGCAAGGGCAAGATCATCGACTGGCTCGCCCCGCGCGCCGACCTCGTCGCGCGCTTCCAGGGCGGCAACAACGCCGGCCACACGCTCGTCGTGAACGGCGAGCAGACGGTCCTGCACGTGGTGCCCTCGGGCATCCTGCACCCGGGCAAGGTGAACCTGATCGGCCCGGGCGTCGTCGTCGACCCGGTCGTGCTGCTCGGCGAGATCGACCGGCTCACCGAGCGCGGCGTGCTCCAGGACCCGGCGCGCCTGCGCCTCTCGGGCCGTGCGCACGTCATCCTCGAGTGGCACACCGCGCTCGACAAGGCGCGCGAGGAGCGCGCGAAGGGCAAGGCGATCGGGACGACCGGGCGCGGCATCGGCCCGACCTACGAGGACAAGGTGGCACGGCGCGGCGTGCGCGTCGCCGACCTCCTCCACCCGTCGTCGCTGCGCGACAAGCTCGCCGACATCGCCGAGCTCAAGAACTTCGAGCTCGAGCGCATCTACGGCTGGCCGCCCGTCGACGTGGGCCGGCTCTTCGACACGTGCGTCGAGCTCGGCCGGCGGCTCGAGCCGTACGTCGACCACACCGCGCACATCCTCGACGAGGCGCTGCGCGCCGGGAAGAGCGTGCTCTTCGAGGGCGCGCAGGGCACGTTCCTCGACATCGACCACGGCACGTACCCGTACGTCACCTCGTCGAACTGCGTGGCGGGCGCGGTGTGCGCGGGCTCGGGCATCGGGCCGACGAAGATCGACCGCGTCCTCGGTATCACGAAGGCCTACACGACGCGCGTCGGCGGCGGCCCGTTCCCGACGGAGCTGACGGACGCGACGGGCGACCGGCTGCGCACGGTGGGCGCCGAGTTCGGCGCCACGACGGGCCGCCCGCGCCGCTGCGGCTGGCTCGACGTCGTGATGCTGCGCGAGGCCGTGATCGTGAACGGCATCACCGACCTCGCGGTGATGAAGATCGACGTGCTCTCGGGCTTCGACGAGGTCGCCGTCGCCACGCAGTACCGCATCGACGGCAAGCTCGTGCGCCACTTCCCGATGACGCTCGACGAGGTCGAGCGCGCCGAGCCCGTGTACGAGACCTTTCCAGGCTGGACGGAAGACCTCTCGCGCGCGACGTCGTTCGCCGAGCTCCCGGACAACGCGCGGCGCTACGTCGAGGCGATCGAGCGCCTCGTCGACGTCCAGGTCTCGTTCCTGTCCGTGGGGCCGGGCCGCGACGCGACGATCACGCTCGTCGACCCGTTCGGTCGCTAGCGCGCGGCGCGCCGTTCAAGTCGCCGCGCGCGGGCGTCGATCGGAGCCGCGCCGCGGGCGCGCCCGCGCGGGCGGCGGACACGGACGGAGGGGTTCGAGTGGGCGACCGGCTGCGCGTGATGTCCGCGAACCTGTGGTGGGGAAGGGCGGACCCCGACGCACTGGTCGCGACGCTGCGCCACCTCGAGATCGACGCGATCGGCTGTCAGGAGCTCGGGTTCGAGCAGGCCGAGGCGATCGCCGAGGTGCTGCCGCACGGCCTGCTCGCCCCGTCCGCCGGCGCGGACGGCACCGGCATCGCGCTGCGCAGCCCGGCTGCGTTCGAGTCGGTCGCCATGCCCTACCGCGACCTGCGCGTCGCGCGGCTCGCACCCGCCGACTGGCCGGGCCTTCCCGGGCCGCTCGAGCTCGCCTCCGTCCACGTCGCCGCACCGCACATCCGCCCCTACGGCGTCGGCCCGCTGCGGCGCCGCGCGCAGATGCGCGCTCTCGAGCGCTACCTGCGCGAGCGGCCCGCCGAGCGGCGCGTGCTCGTCGGCGACTTCAACGCGACGCCCGTGTGGCCCGTGTACCGGCGGATGGCGTCCCACCTGACGGACGCCGCGGTTGCGGTCGCCCAGACCGAGGGCCGCGCGCCGCGCCCGACCTGGGGGCCGTGGGCGGGCTCGCCGAGGCTGCTGCGCATCGACCACGCCTTCGTCGGCGGGCTCGCGCCGGTCGCGTTCCGCACGGTTCCCATCCCCGGATCCGACCACGACGCCATCGTCATCGAGCTCTCCCTTTCTCTTTGATCCTCGACCTTCGAGTGCCTGGCGGCCTGCGAGCGGGGGCACGGTAGGCGAAAACAAGGCGAATGCAACCGGGCACGGGGCGCCGGGGCACGCGGTCGCCTGACTGCCGCGCGTGTGCGGGATAGACTGCGCGCCTCCTCGAATCGGCCCCTGCCTCCCCCAACGGACGGGGCCCACGCGGCGGCAGCCGCAAGGACGAGAGCGCTCCCGAGCCCATGTCCCGAAGCCCGTCTCGCACCGCGCGCATGCGCGCGGCCGCCGTCGCGCTCGCGCTCGCGCCGTTCGCGCTCGCCCTCGGCTGGCGGGCCGTGGTGGCGCCGAGCATCGCCGTCGCGCAGGCGCCGGTCGCGGCGCCGGCGGCCCCGGCCGCCGCCGCGCTCTCGCCGCTCGGCCCGGCGCCCCTCCTCGAGCTCGAGCTCGCGAAGGAGGACGTCGACGCCCTGCAGCGCGAGCTCGCGCGGCGCAGCACGGCGGGTGCGGCGGCCGCGGCCGCGCCGGACGAGGCGAAGCGCGTGCGCGCGTCCGGCCGCGCGACCGCGCTCGGGCACACGGTCGACGTGCGCGTCGAGATGCTCGACGACTGGAGCGAGCGTCTCGAGGGCAGCCACTGGCCGCTGCGCGTCGACGTGCGCGGCGACGAGTACCTGTTCGGCGTCGATCGCTTCTCGCTGCGCGCGCCCGCGATCAACGGCTACCAGGCCGAGATCCTGATGGCCGAGCACCTGCGCCGCGAGGGCATCGTCGCGCCGCGCGTCTTCTTCGTGCGCGTCGCGCTGAACGGCGAGAGCCTGGGGCTCATGAAGCTGCAGGAGCAGCTCGGCAAGAAGATGATCGAGGCGCAGGAGCGCCGCGAAGGCGCCATCCTGCGCTTCGAGGACGGCGGCGACGACGCCTCCGACGCACCCGGGCTCGCGCGCCTGCCCGACGACTTCCTCGCGCGCTCGCTCGTGCTCGAGCCGGGGAGCGGCAAGTCGTCGAAGACGCGCGACCAGCAGCGCGCGCTCGCGGTGGGGCTCCTCGACGGCTTCCTCGCCGGCGCGCTCGACGCGCGCGAGGTGTTCGACGTCGACCTCGCCGCGCGCTTCCTCGCGGTCTGCGAGCTGTGGCGCGCCGTCGACACCGTGCGCTGGCCGAACCTGCGCTTCTACCTGAACCCCGTCACGATGCGGCTCGAGCCCGTCGCGAACGCAGTGAGCCCGCCCGCGCTCTTCCTCGAGGACGGGCTCGTCGCGACGTCCGAGGCGTGGCCGCGCGCGCTGCTGCGCGACGACGAGCTGCGCGCCGCGTTCGAGGCGCACCTGCATCGCATCGCCGGCGAGGCGCGCAGCGGCGCGCTCGCCGGCTGGCTGCGCGCCGAGGAGGGGCCGCTCGTGCGCGCGCTCCGCGCGGATCGCGCCGAGGCCGCGCCGCTCGCGCTCGAGCCGATCGCGACGCGCGCGCGCGCGCTCGTGCAGGCGCGCGTCGAGCGGCCGGCGGCCGAGGCGATGGAGGTCGGGGCGCAGGTGGCGGCCGCGGTCGGGCGCCCGCCGGTGCGCAGCCCCGTCCCGCGCGCGACGCGCGCCGAGGCGCTCGCCGCCCATCCCTTCCTCGCCTGGAACGAGGCCGCGCAGGCGTTCGATGTCGCGCCCGGCGCGCACGACGTGAAGGACGCGCTCGTGCTGCCCGACGGCGCCGGCCTGCGCGCGGGGCCGGGCACGACGCTGCGCTTCGAGGAGCGCGGGCTGCTCGTCGCGCGCGGCCCGCTCGAGCTGCGCGGGAGCGCCGAGGCGCCGGTCGTGCTCGAGGGCCGCATCCGCAGGGACGGCACGGCCGGGACGTGGCAGGGCGTCGTCGCGCTCGCATCGCCGCGCCCGCACGAGCTCGAGCACGTCGTCGTGCGCAACACGAAGGGCATCGACCGCGCGGGCTGGGTGCTGACGGGCGGGTTCACGGTGCGGGCCGCCGAGCTGCGCGCCGCGCACGTGCGCGTGATCGGGACCGTCGCCGAGGACGCGATCAACCTGATCCGCACGCGCTTCGCGCTCGACGACGTCGAGGTGATCGATACGCGCTCGGACGCGCTCGACTGCGACTTCGCCTCGGGCTCGATCGCCGGCGGGCGCTTCGCGGGCATCGGGGGCGACGCGATCGACGTGAGCGGCGCCGAGATCAGCGTCGAGGGCACGGGCATCGCGAACGTGCGCGACAAGGCGATCTCCGTCGGCGAGCGCAGCAAGCTCGTCGCGCGCGACGTCGCGATCGACTCGGTCGGCACCGCGGTCGCGAGCAAGGACGGCTCGATCGCGCTGATCGAGGACTCGCGCGTCTCGCGCGTCACGCACGTCGCGCTCATGGCCTACACGAAGAAGGCGGAGTACGGCGGCGCGCAGCTCGAGGCGCGCGGCGTCGCGATGGAGAAGATCGGGCGCCCCGCGGTGGCGCAGCTCGGCAGCCGCGTCGTGATCGACGGCGACGTGCAGGCGGCCGAGGACGTCGACGTCGAGAAGCTCTACAAGCACGGATACATGCGGAAGTGACGGGCGTCGGGAGCGGCGTCCGGGTCGGCGCGGCGCTCGCCGCGTGCGCGGGGCTCGCGCTCGCCCTGGCGGCGTTCGGCGCGATGGCGCCGCGCGCCGCGGCGGCCGCCGCGGCCGATCCGGCGGGCGCGTCGCCGCCGCACGCGCTCGCCGCGACGAGCGCGATCCCGTACGGCCCGCCGTTCCGCGCCGAGCTCGACGCGCTCTTCTTCGACCCCGAGACCGGCGCGCCCGACCCGGCGAAGCTCGCGACCTGGCGCGAGACGCTCGAGCGCAAGCTGCGCTTCGCGCTCGTGCACGTCGCGCGCTACGAGGAGCTCGACGGCGGTCGCAGCGCGAAGTCCGCGCGCAAGCGCGCCGCGTCGCGCGACACGGCCGTCGCGCTGCGCCACGCGCGCGCGCTCCTCGATGCGCTCGCGCGCGAGCCCGACCGGCCGCGCCAGTACGCGCTCGCCGCCGAGCTCTACATGGTCGACTACGCGACGCGCTCGTACGCCGAGTCGCTCGGCAGCATCGAGATCCCGATCCATCTCTGGAACATCGCGTTCGACTGGAGCCTGCCGACGGGGCAGCGTGCGCGCGAGGCCGCGAGCGAGGCCGGCAACCTCGTCGACCCGGCGACCGGCCGCTTCTACACGCCGGAGGGCCTCGCGCGGCTCGTGCGCGAGGGCGTCGACCTCTCGACGCTCGACCCGCCCGCGGAGTCGCCGTTCTGGCGCGCGCTCGATCCGGCCGGCCTCGACATCGTCGACCACTACCTCGGCGGCGGCCCGCCCGTGCTGCACGGCGAGCGCGCCGTCTTCCCCGGCGACGGCGCGACGTTCGACTTCGACGGCATGCACCTCACGCAGAGCAAGCCGAAGATCGACGTCACGTGGAAGGACGCCGCGTGCCGCGCGCGCCCGGCGAAGGAGCAGGGCGACTGCGCGCGCGACTACAAGCTCAAGTTCGGCATGGAGACGCACGCCGACCCGGTCGCGAACGCGCTGCTCGCCGGGCTCGGCTACAACGCCGACCTCGCCGAGCACCTGCGCCACGTGCGCGTCGACCTCGGCGACTTCCCGTTCGAGGAGCTCGACAAGGAGTGGACGGCCTACTTCGACCTCCAGCGCCTGCACACGTTCATCCCGCTGCGCTCGGTGCTGCTCCCCGGCGCGGCCGGGCACGGCCGCGACGAGCGCGGCGAGTACGTCGTGTTCCAGGCCGCCGTCGCCGAGTACAAGCCGAAGGACATCGACCGCATCGGCATGTGGCCGTTCAGCGAGGGCATGGCGTCGACGGCGCGCGAGGCGCGCGGGCTCGGGCTCTTCAACGTCTGGATCGCGAACGCGGACATGAAGGACGAGGAGAACAACAAGCTCTCGCTGCGCACCGACGAGAGCGGCGCGACGCACACGTACCTGACGCAGCAGGACATCGGGCACGCGTTCGGCATCGTGCTGCCCGAGCGGCCCGAGGTGTTTCCCTGGGAGGCCATCGAGTCGAGCTGGTGGTCGCGCCTCTTCGGCTTCGTGCGCGGTCGCACCGAGCTCAACTACATGAACCTCCAGCAGGCCGGTCTCGAGTGGATGACGACGTGGGCGGACGCGAAGTGGATGGCGCGCCGCATCGCGCGCCTCTCGCGCGCGCAGATCGAGGCGGCCGTCGCGCTCGGGCGCTACCCGGGCGGCATCGGCGACCTCTACGTCGAGAAGCTCGTGAGCCGCCGCAACCAGTTCGTGCGCGTGTTCGGCCTCGAGGACGAGTTCCCGATGCTCCCCGTCGACCGCCACCTCACGACCGGGGACGGCAGCGTCGTCGACGGGCACGTCGTGCAGGGCCGCTTCCCCGACGAGACGCCGAACGACTACCTCCACCACCACCGCGACGTGTTCGTGCCCGTCTTCCAGTACCTCGGCGACGCGGCGAAGCGCGCACTGCAGGCGGGCGTCGCCGCGGTCGACGAGATCGACCCGGGGACGTTCGAGATCCGCGACGAGTGGCGCATCGCGCCCGAGCTCGTGCTGAAGGTCGCGCGGCGCGTGATGGCGAACCCCGCGCCCGAGGGCCGCTTCGACCAGTACCTCGTGCAGGACACGCTGCGGCTCGGCTTCCGCGCGGGCGCCGGGCACACGGGCTTCGCCGAGGGCGGCTTCGAGCGCACCGTCTCGATCGCGTTTCCCGTGCCCTCGCGGCGCGAGGGGATCGACGCGCCGCCGTGCCTGCTGCCGTTGCTCGTCTGGCGCGACGCCGCGCGCGGCGCGCTGCCCGAGCACTACGTGCTCGTGCGCGAGCACGCCTGGCGCGTCGGCGCGCGCGTGCGCAGCGCCGACGACATCGAGCTCACGGGCGGTGGCGACGCCGCGCACGCGTGGGTCGCGCGCGAGCGCACCGTCGTCGATGCGCGCGACGCGGCGCCGATCGTGTACCGCGAGAGCCCGCGCACGTGGGAGACGAGCGCGCGCGCCTTCGCGCGGCTCGGCGTGCTCGACATCCCGTTCGCGAAGCTCGACCGGCGCGCGGGCGGCGTCGAGGGCCGCGCCTGGCGGCTCGACCCCGCGAAGCTCGCGACGCCCTCCGCGCGCGATGCGCGCGCGAGCGTCCTCGACCGCATCGTGCGCGCGAACGACCTCGCCGAGATCGAGCGCATCGCCGCCGGCCCACCGGCCCGCCTCGGCGCGCGCGCGAGCACGCGCCGCGGCTGGCTCGGCTTCCTCGTCGCGAGCGTCGACGCGCAGGCGCGCGCGGCCGACGTCGCCGTCGACGGGCCCCGCGGCCCGCGCGCGCAGTGGTCGCACGAGCGCCGGCGCGCGACGAGCTGGGCCTTCCTCGACAACGGCGAGGAGCGCGTCCTCGAGGTGCGCGCGTCGGCCGAGCGCGCGCCCGCCGACGGCGACGGGGACGCGCGCGGCGCGGCCCGCCGGGGCGAGGGCGGCGCGCTGCGCGCGCCGCACGTCGCGCTCGAGTGGCGCATCGACGACCTGCTCGCGCACAGCGACGAGCTCGACGCCGCCTACGGATTCCTGCGCGCGCTCGCTCCCGGCCGCGACTTCGTCGCGCCCGGCTTCCGCGCCGAGGACTGGGAGGTGTCGGGCGAGCGCGACGGCATCTGGGGCCGCATGAAGGCGACGGCCGACCTCCACCTCGACGCGCGCGCGCTCGACGCGCTCTGCACCGCGGACGCCGACGCCGCGTTCGCCTCGCTCGGCCGCGCGCTCGGCGCCGACGCGCGCGCCGTCCGCCACGCGCGCGCGCGCCTCCACGACGCCGACCCGAAGCGCCGCATGGTCGCGCGGCGCGCGCACGTCTCGGGCGAGCGCGAGCGCATCCGCGCGCTCGACGCCGCACTCCGCGCGCTCGCCCGCGGCTGCGCGTCCCGCGACGACACCGCGCGCGTCCGCCGCATCGCCGACGTGCTCTTCCGCGCCACGCGCACCCACGACGGCACGTTCGACCCCGTGGTCGTCGTCGCCCTCCTCGACGCCGCCGGCTTCGACGCGCTCGCCGCGAGCGGCGACGCGCTCCTCGAGGCGCGCTTCCACAAGGCCTTCGAAGACGAGCACAACCTGCCCGAGCGCCGCGACCTCGTCGGCCGCATCGGCGACGCCGCGCTCCGCACCCGCCCGACCGACTACCGCCTCTTCCCCCGCGACGCCGAAGAGCAGTGGAAGCAGCTCGACTGGGCGCGCGACGCCCTCGCACCACCGCCCGCCGCGAGCGCCGCCCGCGACTAGCGCGCGCCGCACACGCGACCGCAAGGCCCGCGCGCGCGGTGGACACCGACAGGGCCCGGTGGTACCTGACTCGCGGGCCCATAGCTCAGCTGGTAGAGCAGTGGACTTTTAATCCATCGGTCCGGGGTTCGACTCCCCGTGGGCCCACCATCGAAGAGAGCGGGATTCCTCGCCTTTCCAGGTTGTGGCTCCCCACGTGGCCGATGGCCGAGCGGGCAGCGGGCCGTTTCGGGCCGTCGCCGGCCGAGATGTCGGCCGCGCAGTCGACGGGCTCGTTCGGAACGAAGTGCGCGTACACGTCGAGCAAGACCTTCGCTGACTTCCATCCGCCCGTTCGCTGCATCCATAGGATGTTCGTGCCGCGCGCTATGTGAAGCGACGCGAAGATGCACCTCCGGGAGTGTGCCCGCATAGTTGGTTCGTAGGCCCTACGTCGGATACATCCGCGCAAGAGCGGCTCGCGGCCTAGGCGGTAGCAGCTCACGAACGGAACAGACGACGGAAGAGCCCAAGACCGAGCAAACTCTCGCTCCGAGACGAGCGGACTTGTGGTTGGGGTCACCGGAATCCAGAACTGCCTAGCGACGAGACGTGAGCGCCGGTCGATTCCCTAGCGGCTGTCGAAGTCGATGCTCTCGCGCTTAGCAGACTCGGCGAGCTGGCGTCAGAATCCAAACTCCCGCTCCACGTCGATTCTCTGCCACATGTGTCGCCTCCCGACCACTTCCCGACCGAGGGCTACTGCACCGAGCGGATAGTCGCCGGACGCGGTGGCACAGGGGTGGGGCGATCACGACATGACGCGAGCGTCTCGGACCTTCGTCGTCTGCGCGTACGTTCAGATCGCGATCGTTGCTCTCGTGAGCACCGCACCGGCGACGACGACGCTGAGTGGTGTTATCCGCCCAGGCGGAAGCGACGCGCTGGGTGAGATCGCGATCACCGGCGACCTCCTGATTGCGGTGAATTCGCGCGTCGAGAGCGAGATTTTCGGTGCGTCGCCACCAGCCGTCGATCGCATCACAGCGACGGGCATCGCCGAGATCTTGAAGGGAGCAATCTTCGACCTGTCGTTCGAGCCCGGCGCCACGGTTGCGCGCGGCGACGCCTACGAGTTGCTCCAGGCAGACGGCGGAATCGTAGTTGATGGTCCTCTCGCCAATGTGCTGCGCAGCTTCACTCCTTCCGCCAATCGCTTCTTCGTCCCCACTATCGAGCCGAGCGCGGGCACTGCTACGGGAGCTGAGCGTCTCGTCGTTCGCGTGAAAGACCGAATCGCCGCGAACTGGAAGGGTGGTGCCGGCGCGTGGGAGGATGCAAGCCTCTGGCTTTTCGGCGGCGTGGCCGGTCCGGGAAGTTCGGGGAGTCCGTCCGAAGACGATTCCACACTCTTTGCTGCGTCGATCGACACCACCGCGTATGTCGCGCTCGGCTCGAGAGCCGCGGTCGACAGCCTGTTCGTCGGAATGGGCAGTGAGCTCGCAATCGGCGCAGGTGGCGACCTCGATCTGCGCGGGGCCGGGCGTCCGGGCGGTCGAGAGCTCACCAACGACGGCGTCGTACGGCTCGAAGGCGGTGGCTCCATCGTCGGTGACGGCACGCTCGCGTTGCTCGGGTCGGGTACGCTCGCACTCTCGAACGATGGCTCGTCGCGCATCGGCTCGGGAGACGACCTCGCGATAACGAACGCGAGTGGACACACGATTCAAGGTAGTGGGTTCCTCGACGTCGGCACGCTCTCACTGAACAACTTCGGGACGATTCGCGCCAGCGTGGGCGCGCCCCTCGTTCTGCGTGGCGCCGTCACGAATCGCGGGCTCTTGGCCGTCGACCAGGCTGCGGTGCTCATAGCCGACGACATCACCTCGACCTCTTCCGGATTCGTCTCCGTCGAAGCGGGTGGCACGCTCGATACCCGCTCCCTTGCGGTCGAGCGCTTCGGCCGCTTCGTCGCGACGGGAGCCGACACGCTCGCGCGCGCCTACTTGCTCTTTGCGGACGGAGACGTCGAGATCGCCGACAGCGCAGTGCTCACTGTCGCGGGTCTTTCGCCCGCTGGAGATGGGACGATCACGCTGAGCAATGGTGGCGTGCTCGACCTGACCTACGGCGTGACGCGGGCGCGGAACGCGATCGCGCTCGACGGTGGTCGCGTGGTTGCGGGCGGCTTTCTGTGGCTCGAGGGGACCAAGCCTACGACCATCATCTCCGGCAGTGGCGTACTCGACTTCACACCGAGCATGCTCCCGTCACCGGCCGGCGTCGTGCTCTCTCGGACCGCTGCGATCTCACCTGGGAATGCGCCCGGCGAACTGGGTCGCATCGATGTGCTGGGGACACTCTCGCTGCGCGACAAGTCGACGGCGAAGTTCGACATCGCGGTCGCTGGAGCCGACCACATTGCCGCCACGGGCAACGTCACTCTTTCGGCGGGTGCAACCATCGCGGCGCACGTTGCGCCCGATCTCGTAGCAGCACGCGGCCAGGTCTTCGACCTCATCGATGCGCCTCACATCTCATCGGCCTTGCCGCTCGTGCTCGCGATCGAGGCCCCATCGACCCCCGACGGCAGCCTCTTCCTGATGCCCGAGCTTCTCTCGACGTCCGCCGGCGAAGTGCTCTCGCTCATCGCCAAGGCACCTGTCACTGCGAGCTGGACGGGAGGCGCCGGGAACTTCGTCGATGCCGACCACTGGCGATTCGACGCGCCAGGCGGCGCGACACAGGGTTCGATCCCGACCGAGGACGGCGCAACGCTTTATCACGTCGTGATCGAGGGCGGTGATGGGGACGACGCACGGGTTGCGCTCGATCGCGATGCCGCCGTCGAGTCGCTCTACGTCGGCGCGAACGACGTGTTCTCGGTCTCCGGCGCATCACTCGACGTGCGCGGCGCCGGGTTCGGCGTGCGTTCTGCGCGTCCGGGGTCAGGTGTCGTGCACAACGACGGCACGATCGTTCTCGGCGATGCGTTCTCGCCCGGCGCGGTGCACACCGAGGGGGATATCGTGCTTGCGGGAACGGGCGCGCTCGTCGCGTCGAGTGTCGGCGGGAATGAGATCAGCTCGCTCACCGGCGCCATCGTGAATGGGGCGAGCCATACGCTTCGCGGCGCGCTCCGCATCGACCCTGGGCGGACCGGCACGGAATTCAGCACGACGGTCGGCACGTTCCGCAACGATGGCGTCGTCGTCGCAGACGCCGCTCCGGGAATCGCGGTAGTTCAGGGGGCAGTCGACAACTTCGGAACAATGCGAGCAGACGGGGCGGGGCACCTCCTGCTCGGCAGCTCATTCACGAATTCGGGACGACTCGAGGCACGCGACGGCGGATCCATCTCGTTCGGCGGATTCGGCCCAAACCGAGGGACGATCCTCGCCTCGGGTCAGGGAAGCCGCATTGCGAACTCCAGCTTCGTGCGGAACGAGGGAACGATCGAGATCGTCGATGGCGCCACGTGGACGGGCAGTATCAGCCAATACGGAACGCAGGAGGCTTCGATTCACGTCGGTGCGGGTGGGCTATGGGCGGGATCCTTCCTCGACGTCATAGGTGGCGCGTTTCGGCTCGACGGTGGAGCGATCGATGGAAGGCGACTATGGCTCGATGGTGCCGACGCCGAACTCGCGGGCACCGCAATGCTCACGGACGAGCTCCTGGTCTATGGCGGTTCACTCTCCATCGGCCCCGTTGGTGGAGTCGGCGTGCTCACCATCGAAGGTGATCTAAGCGTTGCGTACTCGGGCCGGATCGTCCTCGAACTCGGGGGTACTGTGCCCGGAGTCGAGAGCGATTTGCTGACAGTCCTCGGCGTGGCGACGCTCTCGTCTGCCGACGTGACGGTCGACTTCATCTCGAACGAGGGTGAATCAGATCCATTCGCACCCGCACTGGGCGACGAGTTCGACCTCATCGTGGCGAGCACGTTCGTCGGGTTCGATCCCATGACCGCACACCTACCCGAGCTTCCGGCGGATCTCGCGTGGCTCGCGCAGGTCGTGGATCGGGGCGCGGATTCCATCTTCCGACTTCGGATCGTGCCCGAGCCGGGGACATCGATGCTCGTGGCGATCGGGCTCGCGTCGCTCGCCGCGCATTCACGTTGTAGACGTCCGAAGGGGGCGTGACCTCAGCTCCAACCACGGTCATCTCGAACCGCGAGTTTCCTCGGCCTTGGGTTCTTCGCTCTTCGCTTCGCATCGTGGGTCGCGGCTCACACCCCTCGCAATGCGTGAACGAGTCGAGGTTCTTGGCCGCGATTGCATCGACCACGCGATCGACCCGAGCGGGCTCGCCGTAGAGGCGAGTCACGTCCCGGGAGCGAGAGGGGCGGATCTCGACTACACGATCGCTCCCAGAATCTCGGCCGGGGGGAGACGCGTGCGACCCAGCGGTGACCCGCTCCCATTCCCTGGACCGTTAGGTCCCCGCAGCGCGCCCCTCCGAGCGGGCCCGCCAGGGAGAAGAGGGTCGCTGCATGGCGCAGAGAGGAGTGGGGCGATGCTGCGCGCGACCCGCGCGCATCGCGCGCACGAGTCGACGTGATGCGTGCCGGCCGCGGAACCTACAGCCCGCCGCGGAGATCGGAGAGCCAGCGTTTCGCGATGGCGAACGCGACGGCGCTCACGAGCAGACTCGTCGCGATGGAGGCGCCGGGGCCCGCGACCGCGCGGACGGGCGGCTCGACGAGCCAGCCGATCAGCGAAGCGGCGAGCATGGCGGCGATGGTGGGCATGGCGGCCCGTGTCGGCGGGTGGCCGCGAACTCCTTAGCGGGGCCGCTCTCGCGCGCCCGCTCGACGACCGGCGCGCGGGCGGCTACCGAAGCCGGGCCGCGCCGTCGCGCGCGCAGAGGGAGGTCGCACGATGAAGCTCTACGTCACCGCGAACGATGCCGACGGCGAGGCCGTCTTCGCGCGCGACGGCGCGCCGCTCCGGAGCACGGCGTTCCCCGATGGCGGCGGGTTCGAGGAGCTGTGGGTGACGCGCGCGGGTGCGCCGCTCGGGGATGCGGATGCGATCGTCGACGGCTTTCCGTTCTTCCCGGGCGCGGGCGACACGCGCTTCCGCATCGTGCGGCTCGTGCCGGGCTACCTCGAGCGCGCGGCGGCGGGCGAGGGCGGCGCGGCGTCGGGGGCCGACACGGGCGCCGACGTGCTCGAGGCCGACGCACCGGGCATGCACACGACCGACTCGATCGACTTCGGCATCGTGCTCGCGGGCGAGGTCGAGCTCGAGCTCGACCGCGGCGAGAAGCGCGTGCTGCGCGCGGGCGACGCGTTCGTGCAGCGCGCGACGCGGCACCGCTGGATCCCGCGCGGCGCGGAGCCGCTCGTGATGGCGGTGCTCATGCTGGGAACGCCGGCCTCGCGCTGACGCGGGCCGGCGGGGCGCCGACCCGCGCGCCGCATCGGCGCTCGCGCGCCTAGCCTCCGAGCCGCTCGAAGATCGCGTCCGGCGTCGCGGCGCGGCTCGCATCGGCGGCGTTGCGCAGGCAGCTGCGGAGCCGCGCGCAGAGCGCGTCGGCGCGGTCGATGCCGCGCGCTTCGAGCGCGGCGGGCAGCAGGCGCTCGACGACGATCTCCATGTGCTGGGGTGAGACGGTGGCGGCCGCGAGGCCGGCGTCCTTCAGCGCGAGGCGCACGGTGCCGCGCGCCTCGAGGCGGTCGAGCGAGCTGTTCTCCTCGATCTCGCGGCAGACGAGCTCGAAGGCGGGTGAGTCGGCCATGTCAGGCGGGCCTCGCGACGCGGGCGCGCACGCGCGCCTTCCACGCCTCGGTGGGGAAGAACGCGAGCGTGATGGTCGCGCTCGACACGAGGCCGAACACGGCCATCACCACCTGGGGCCCGACGTGCTCGCTCATGTGCTCGCCGGTCGCGACGTTGAGGCCGATCAGGAAGACGTTGAGCGCCGTGACGGCGACGCCGTGCACGCCCCAGAGCAGGATGCGGTTCGCGACCACGGGGTCGGCGAGGCCGAGCGCGACGCGGCGGCGCGCCTTCGACCACTCGAGCAGGCTCTCGAAGCCCGACCACGCATAACAGGTGAGCGAGAGGGCCGCGGTCACGCGCGTCCAGAGCTGGCTCGCCTCGCCGGACGGCATCGCGGGCGGTGCGGCGGCGATCGCGCCCACCTGCCCGAACGCGCTCGCGCCGAGGCCGGCGATGGCCGCGAGCGCGAAGGCCCAGGCCCAGCGCGCGCGCGGGCGGAAGACGACGAGCGTGAAGACGTAGAAGGAGGCGAGCCCCGCCGCGGTGAAGACGAGGCCCGCCGCGCCGAGCGCGAGGTCGACGTCGCCGCACGCGCGCAGTCCCACACCCGAGACCGCCGAGAGCGGATAGCCGACGAGGCAGATGAACAGGAAGCCGAGGCCGCACGCCCAGGCGGGCGAGCCGCCGCCGCGCAGCGCCGCGGTGTGGACGAGCCGGATGCCGACGGCGGACCCGACGAGGACGAACATCGCGAGTGCGAGCAATCCGATCATGCCTTCCCCCCAATGCGTGCATGCGGCGTCCCGGCGACGCCCGTTCGGCAGGACGCCCGGGTCGGGACATGCCCCGTTCCGGGCCAGGCATGCGAATCGGTGGCGCGCCCGCTCCGACGCGAGGCGTGCGATCGCTCGATCCGCGGCGCGCGAGGTGGCACGCTAGGCGCGCGCTCGCGAAGCTGCGCCGCGCGTCCGGCGTTCCGAGGAGTCGACGATCCGATGCCCATCGAGAAGGTCTTCCACTGCGACGGACGCCTCGCGATCACGCGCTGCAGCGGCGCGGTGACGACCGACGACCTGGTCGTCCTGCGCGACCATCCGCGCGCTCCGAGCCCGGACGGCTACGTCGAGCTCGTGGACTGCCGCGCCGTGGTCACCATCCCGGTGTCGCCGGAGGCGATCCGCCGCTTCGTGCACCAGATGCGCGGGCGGCGCGACCTCGCCGCGCGCGCGGCCATCCTCGCCCCGTCCGCGCTCGGCTTCGGGATGGCGAGGATGTTCGACTCGCTCGCCTCGCTCGCGCAGTGGCCGGGGGAGGTGCGCGTCTTCCGCTCGGGCGAGGGCCTCGCCGAGTGGCTGTTCGGCGACGAGGACTGCCGCATGGCCGGCGAGCTCGCGACCGCGGTCGCGGGCGAGGCGCCCGTCACTCTCCGATGATCTTGATGAGCACGCGCTTCGCGCGCCGTCCGTCGAACTCGCCGTAGAACACCTGCTCCCACGGTCCGAAGTCGAGCCGGCCGTCCGTGATCGCGACGACCACCTCGCGGCCCATCACCTGGCGCTTGTGGTGCGCGTCGCCGTTGTCCTCGCCGGTGCGGTTGTGGCGGTAGCGATCGGGGCTCGGATCGAAGGGCGCGAGCCGCTCGAGCCACTCCTTGTAGTCCGCGTGCAGCCCGGGCTCGTCGTCGTTCACGAAGACGCTCGCGGTGATGTGCATGGCGTTCACGAGGCACAGCCCCTCGCGCACCCCGCTCGCGGCGACCGCGCGCTCGACCTCGGGCGTGATGTTCACGAAGTCCATGCGCGCCGGAACCTCGAGCGTGAGGGTCTCCCGGTGGCTCTTCACGTCGGCACCTCCCGGCGGCCGAGCGTGGCAGACGCGCGTCGGCCGGGAAAGCGGCGCCCGAGCCGCGGCGCCCGTCGCGGCGCCCGCGACGGCGCGCTACCCAACGGCGATCTGCCGGGAGCGCGCATGCACGAAGAGAAGCCGATCGCCGAGGCCGACGTCGGAAGCTGGGATCTCGAGACCGACGTCGCCGTCGTCGGGCTCGGCTGCGCGGGTGCGTGCGCGGCGATCGAGGCGCGCGAGGCGGGTGCCGACGTCGTCGTGCTCGAGCGCGCGAGCGGCGGGGGCGGGACGTCGGCGCAGTCGGGCGGGCTCGTCTACCTCGGCGGCGGCACGCCCGTGCAGCAGGCGTGCGGCTACGACGACACGCCCGATGCGATGTACGCGTTCCTCATGGAGGCGTGCGGCCCGCACGCGGACGCCGCGAAGGTGCGCGCCTACTGCGACGGCTCGGTCGCGCACTTCCACTGGCTCGAGGCACACGGCGTTCCGTTCAAGCGCAGCTTCTTCCCCGAGCCGAGCATGGAGGCGCCGACCGACGACTGCCTCGTGTTCTCGGGCGGCGAGGACACGTGGCCGTTCACCGAGATCGCGAAGCCCGCGCCGCGCGGACACAAGCCGCAGCACGAGGACGCCGCGGGCGGCTTCCTGATGCGCTGCCTCGTCGACGCGGTCGCGAAGAGCGGCGCGCGCGTCGAGGTCGACGCGCTCGCGCGCGCGCTCGTCGTCGATGCGGCGGGCGCCGTCGTCGGCGTCGTCGCGACGCGCGACGGCGCGCGGCTCGCGGTGCGCGCGCGCCGCGGCGTCGTGCTCGCGGCGGGCGGCTTCGTGCTGAACGACGCGATGCTCGCCGCGCACGTGCCCGTGCTCGCGTCGTGCACCTGGCGCCTCAGCGCGGGCGGCGACGACGGCAGCGGCATCCGCATGGGGCAGGGCGCGGGCGGCGCCGTCGTGCGCATGGACGCGGGCGAGTGCGCCATTCCGCTCACGCCGCCGCGCCGGCTCGTGCGCGGCGTCATCGTGAACCGCTTCGGCCAGCGCTTCATCAACGAGGACACCTACTACGGGCGCGTCGGACAGGAGGCGCTCTTCCGCCAGGGCGGCCTCTTCTACTGGATCCACGACGAGTCGACCTACGAGGTGAACCGCGCGGGCATGCAGGTGGACGTCGTCGCCGAGACGATCGAGGAGCTCGAAGGCGAGCTCGGCCTGCCCGACGGCGCGCTCGTCGCGACGATGGAGCTCTACAACCGCCACGCGCGCGCGGGCCGCGACCCCGTCTTCCACAAGGGCGCCGAGTTCGTCGTCCCGCTCGAGCGTCCGCCGTTCGGCGCGATCCGCGTGGCGACGGGCGAGGCGCTCTACGCGGGCTTCACGCTCGGCGGCCTGCACACGGACGTCGAGGGGCGCGTGCTCACGATCGCGGGGGAGCCGGTCGCAGGCCTCTTCGCCGCCGGGCGCACGACGTCGGGCATCGCGGCGTCGGGCTATGCGAGCGGCATCTCGCTCGGCGACGGCACGTTCTTCGGGCGCGCGGCGGGCCGCTCGGCCGCCGCGCGCCGGTAGCGCGCGCGTGGAGGACGCCGGCGCGTCGCAGCGCCTCGCGTTCGCCGATGCGACGGCCGCGGCGCGCGTCGGCATGAGCCTCTCGCACCGCGCCTCGCTCCACCCCGAGCGCGACGCGATCCGCTGCGAGCACGGCGACCGCACGTTCGCGGCGCTGAACGCGCGCGCGAACCGGCTGCTGCGCGCGCTGCGCGCGCGCGGGCTGCGCGCGGGCGACGGCGTCGCGATCGTGTCGCGCAACCGGCCGGAGTTCGCCGAGGCGTTCTTCGCCTGCCTGCGCGGCGGCCTGCGTTTCACGCCCGTGAACTGGCACGGCAGCGAGGACGAGATCGCGTACGTCGTCGCCGACTGCGAGGCGCGCGCGCTCGTGTGCGACGCGGCGTTCGCACCGGCGGCCGCGCGCGCGCGCGAAGCCGCCGGCGCGCGGCTCGACGTGCGACTCGCGGTCGGCGGGGCGCTCGACGCGTTCGAGCCGTTCGAGGACGCGCTCGCGCCCGAGAGCGGCGACGACGTCGAGGACGCGTCGCTCGGCGACACGATGCTCTACACGTCGGGCACGACGGGGCGTCCGAAGGGCGTGCGCCGCGCGCCGCCCGAGCCCGACACGGCCGCCGTCGGCCTGCAGCTCCTGATCGGCGTCTTCGACTTCCGGGCGGACGCGGGCGACGTGTCGCTCGCGACCGGCCCGCTCTACCACTCGGGCCCACTCAACCTCTGCCTGAACGCGCCGCTCTCGGCGGGCGTGCCCGTCGTGCTGATGGACAAGTGGGACGCGCGGCGGATGCTCGCGCTCCTCGAACGGCACGGCGTCACGCACACGTTCTGCGTCCCCACGATGTTCCACCGCCTGCTCGCGCTGCCCGAAGGCGAGCGCCGCGCGTGCGACACGTCGCGACTGCGCTTCGTGATCCACGGCGCGGCGCCGACGCCGGTCGAGGACAAGCGGCGGATGATCGAGTGGCTGGGCCCGATCCTCACCGAGATCTTCGCGTCGACGGAGGGGCCGGGAACGTTCGTGAGCTCGCAGGAGTGGCTCGCGCGGCCGGGCACCGTCGGGCGGCCGGCGCCGGGCGCGGTGCGCATCCTCGACGAGCGCGGCGCCGAGCTGCCGCCGGGCGAGGTCGGCGTCGTGCACCTGCGCGCCGCGCCGGGCGCTTCGTTCGAGTACTTCAAGGACGCGGAGAAGACGCGCGCCGCGCAGCGCGACGGCTTCTACACGGTGGGCGACGTCGGCTACCTCGACGACGAGGGCTACCTGTTCCTGACCGGGCGCAGCGCCGAGCTCGCGATCGTCGGCGGCACGAACGTGTACCCGGCCGAGATCGACGACGTGCTGCTGCTGCACGACGCGGTCGAGGACGCGGCGGCGTTCGGCGTGCCGAGCGCCGAGTGGGGCGAGGAGATCGAGGCCATCGTCGCGCTCGCGCCGGACGCGTCGCCGGGCGACGCGCTCGCCGAGGCGCTGCGCGCGCACTGCCGCGAGCGGCTCCCGACGATCAAGATCCCGCGGCGCATCGCGTTCGTCGAGCGCGTCCCGCGCAGCGAGGCCGGCAAGGTGCTGCGCCGGCGCATCCGCGACGAGCGACTCGCGCAGGAGGCGCCCGGCGGCGGCGCGGCGGGCGGCGCGGCGGACGGCGCCAAGGGCGGCGCGAAGGGCGGCGCGGCGGGCGGTGCCAAGGGCGGTGCGGCGGAGCGCGGCACGTGAGCGCTCGTCCTTCCGCGGCGCCTCCGCCCCGCGGCCACACCGCGGCCGCCGCGGCCGGCGACACCGCGCTCGGCGTCGCGCTCCTGCTCGTGGTGCTCGCGAGCGCGCTCGCCCTCGCGCTCGGGGCGTGGCTCGGCGCCGGTCCGGGCGCGGCGGGCGTTCCGCACGCGCGCATTCCGGCGATGTTCGCGGGCGGCGCGAGCGGCGATCGCGACGGCGCCGTGCTCGCGGCGGGCGCCGTGTTCGGCGCGCTCCAGATCGTGTTCTTCGGGCTGTGCTTCGCGCTCGGCATGCGGCGGGGCGGCGCGCTCGGGCGGCTCGCGCGGCCGCTCGCGATCGGCGTCGCGCTCTACCTCGCCGTCTGGGGCGCGCTCGTCGCTGCCTACGCGCAGTACGCGGCCGCGCCCATGGCGAGCCCGCGCTGGCTCGGGCTCCCGCTGCCGACCGCGCTGCTGCTCTTCGCGCTCTGGCCCTTCCCGCTGTGGTTCGCCGCGCTCTACCTGCGCGGCTTCGAGCGCCACGTCCTCACGGACGACGACTTCGCGCGCTTCCGCGCGCGACTCGAAGCGCTCGCGGCGCGCGACGCGCAGGGCGGACGCGATGGCGAGGCGCGCGAATGACGGCGTCGTCGCTCGAGCCCGTGCGCGCCGAGATCACGCTCGCGCTCGTCGCGCTCTACCTCGTCGCGTGCATCGCGATCGGCTTCTGGGCGATGCGGCGCACGCACTCGGCGCGCGACTTCTTCGTCGCGGGGCGGCGGCTCGGCACCTGGGTCACGAGCATCGCCGTCTTCTCGACCACGCTCTCGGGCTTCGGCTTCGTCGGCGGGCCCGGGATGATCTACGCGATGGGCGTGACGTCGGTCTGGATGATCGTCACGTCCGTCACCGGCTACGTGCTGACGTTCGTGCTGCTGGCGAAGCGGCTGCGCCTGCTGTCCGAGGCGCGCGATGCGCTCTCGCTCCCCGACGTCGTCGCCGCGCGCTACGGCGACGCGCGCACGGGCGCGCTCGTCGCGCTCGCGATCGTGCTCGGGGTGCTCGGCTACCTCGCGACGCAGATCCTCGCGATGGCGACCGTGCTGCAGGACGTGCTCGCGAGCGCGCTCGGGCCGGGCGTGCTCGGGCTCGAGGCGTGCGCGGCCGTCTCGTGTGCCGTGCTCGTCCTCTACTGCACGACCGGCGGCATCATCGCCTCCGTCTACACCGACCTCGTGCAGGGCGCGCTCATGATCGGCGCGGGCGTGCTCGTCTGCCTGGCGGCGAACGCGTCGATGGAGGGCGGGTTCCCGGCGATGGCCGCGGCGCTCGCGCTCGACGACCCCGAGGCGATCGGGCCGTGGGGCACGCTCGGGATGTTCGGGAGCCTCTCGCTGTTCGCGCTCTTCATGCTCGGCACGGCCGGCCAGCCGCACGTGATCACGAAGCTCATGATGACCGAGCGGCCGAGCGATGCGCGCCGCATGCTGCCGCTCTCGCTCGCGGGCTACACGCTGTCGGCGCTCCTGTGGCTGTCGGTCGGGCTCGCGATGCGCGCGCTCGTCGTCGGCGGCGCGCACGCGCCGCTCGCGACGTCGAACGCCGCGGCGCCGGTCTTCCTGCAGCACTACGCGCACCCCGTGCTCGCCGGGCTCGTGTTCGCGGGGCTCCTCGCGGCGATCATGTCCACCGCCGACGCGTTCCTCAACATCGGGGCCGCCGCGCTCGTGCACGACCTCCCGCGCTGGTGGCGCGGCGGGGCGCCGCCGTCGCCGGGCCGCGACGAGCTCGCGCTCGCGCGCGTCGCGAGCGTCGCGCTCGCGCTGCTCGGCACCGCGTTCGCGCTCTACTCGCACCGCGTGAACCAGGAGCTGATCGCCTTCCTCGGCATCTTCGGGAGCGCCACGTTCGCGGCGGCGCTCGTGCCCGTCGTGGCGATCGGCTTCAACTGGCGTCGCGCGACGCCGCGCGCGGCGAACTGCGCGATCGCCGCGAGCCTCGCGATCAACGTCGGGATGGAGCTCGGCGACGTGCGGCTGCCGCTCGGCATCGAGGGCGGCATCGTCGCGATGCTCGTGTCGCTCGCGCTCTTCCTCGGGATCTCGCTCGTCGAGCCGCCGCCCGCGCTCGCGCCCGACGTCGAGGCGGCGCTCGATGCGTGACGACGAGCTCGCGGCGCTCGCGGAGCGCGCGCGCGAGGTCGCGCCCGCGTTCGCGCCCGGGCGCGAGGTGCGCGCCGTCGCGCCGCTCGGCTCCGGGCACATCCACGCGACGCTGCGGGTCGCGCTCGCGGGGGCGGGCCCCGACCTCGTGCTGCAGAGCCTGAACGAGCACGTCTTCCCCGACGTGGGCGCGCTGATGGCGAACGTCGAGCGCGTCACCGCGCACCTGCGCGCGCGCGCGCCGCGCGACGGCGACGAGCGCGCGGTGCTGCGGGTCGTGCGCGCGGCCGACGGCGCGCTCGTCGCGCGCGACGCGGCCGGCACGGCCTGGCGCGCGTTCGTCTACGCGCGCGGGACGTTCGCGATCGACGTCGTGCCGACCGACGAGCTGGCGTTCCGCACGGCGCGCGCGTTCGGCGCCTTCGCGGCCGCGCTCGCCGACCTCGACCCGGCCTCGCTCGCACTCCCGATTCCGGGCTTCCACGACCTCGCCGGCCGGCTCGCCCAGCTCGAGCGCGCGGTCGCGGCCGACCGCGTCGGTCGCCTCCGCGACGTCGGCGAAGAGCTGGCCCGCGCGCGCTCTCTCGGCGCCGAGGTCGGGGCGGCGCTCGACGCGAGCGGCGCGCTCGCACTCCCCGCGCGCCCCGTGCACAACGACTGCAAGATCAACAACCTGCTGTTCGACGAGGCGACGCGCGAGCCCGTGTGCGTGGTCGACCTCGACACCGTCATGCCGGGCACGCTGCTCGCGGACTTCGGCGAGCTCGTGCGGACGGCCACCTGCCGGGCCGCCGAGGACGAGCGCGACCTCGCGCTCGTCGACTTCGACGCGGCGCGCTTCGACGCGCTCGCGCGCGGCTACGTCGAGGGGCTCGGCGGCGCGGCGAGCGACGGCGAGCGCGACGCGCTGTGGCTCGGCGGCCCGTGGATGGCGCTCGAGAACGCGGTCCGCTTCCTGGCCGACCACCTCGACGGCGACCGCTACTTCCGGCCGCGCCGGCCCGACCACAACCTGCACCGCACGCGCGCGCAGCTGCACCTCGCCGAGCAGCTCTGGCGCTCGCGCGACGCGCTGCGGGAGACGCTCGCGCGCGCGGCGGGGAAGGGCGCGCGAGCCGGGCGCTAGGCGAGTGCGGCGCGCGCGCGCCGCTCGGCGGCGTCCGGCGCGCGGCGGGTCGCGCGCTTGCTAGGATGCGGCCGCCGCGCGGCGGGAGCGTCCGCTCGCGCCGAGACGGCGAGGAGGCCCCATGGCGATCTACGAACCCATCGCGTCCGACGGCCCGCGCACGCGGCTGCGCCTGCGCAGCCCGGTCGACCTCGCGCCCATCGGCGAGATCGAGTGCGCCACCGCAGAGGACGTGCGCGCGGCGCTCGAGCGCGCGCGCAAGGCGCAGCCGGAGTGGGCGGCGCTCTCGTTCCGCGAGCGCGCGCGCTACGTCTACCGCTTCATGGACGTCTTCCTCGAACGGCACGAGGAGATCCTCGACGTCATCCACAAGGAGACGGGCAAGGCGCGCAGCGAGGCGATCTCGATGGAGATCTTCGCGCCGCTCTCGTCGGCGGCCTACTACGCGAAGCGCGCGGAGCGCTTCCTCAAGCCGCGGCGGCGGCGCATCGCGGGGATGATGGGGCTCATGAAGCAGCTCCGCGTCGCCTACGTGCCGCTCGGCGTCGTGGGCATCATCACGCCGTGGAACGGCCCGGTCGCGCTCGCGGTGAACCCGATCGTGCAGGCGCTCATGGCGGGCAACGCCGTGCTGCTGAAGCCGTCCGAGGTGACGCCGTTCTCGAGCCAGCTCGTCGTCGAGATGTTCCAGCAGGCGGGCCTGCCCGAGGGCGTGCTGCAGGTGCTCGTCGGCGACGGCCGCACGGGCGCCGCGCTCGTCGAGAGCGGCGTCGACAAGATCTCGTTCACGGGCAGCGTCGCGACGGGCCGCAAGGTGGCCGAGGCGTGCGGGCGGCTGCTCGTGCCGTGCACGCTCGAGCTCGGCGGCAAGGACGCGATGATCGTGTGCCGCGACGCCGACCTCGAGCGCGCCGTGAACGGCGCGCTGATCGGCTCGTGCATGAACACGGGGCAGTACTGCTGCGGCACCGAGCGCATCTACGTCGTCGACGAGCTGTACGACGCGTTCGTCGCGAAGGTGGTCGACAAGGCGCGCGACCTGCGCCAGGGCGCCGAGGGCGAGTACGACGTCGGCGCGCTCTTCTGGGACCGCCAGCTCGACATCGTCGAGCGCCACGTCGAGGACGCGAAGCAGCGCGGCGCGACGGTGCTCGTCGGCGGGCGCCGCAACCCGAATCTGCAGGGCCTCTACTACGAGCCCACCGTGATCGTCGACGTCGACCACTCGATGGACATCATGAAGCACGAGACCTTCGGGCCGGTGGTCGCGATCATGCGGGTGGCGGACGAGGAGGAGGCGCTGCGCCTCGCGAACGACTCGGAGTACGGCCTCAACGGCAACGTCTGGACCCAGGACAAGGACAAGGGGTTCGAGATCGCGCAGCGCATGCACACGGGCGGCGTGTGCGTGAACGACATGGCGCTCACCTACGGCGTGCCCGAGGCGCCCTTCGGCGGACGCAAGGCGAGCGGCGTCGGCCAGGTGAACGGCAAGAAGGGCATTCGCGGCTACACGCACGAGCTGCCCGTGATCCTCGACCGCCGCGGCGGCAAGGACGTCCAGGGCGGCTATCCGTACACGCGCAAGGGCGAGGACGGGACGCTCGGCTTCGCGAAGTTCCTGTTCGGCAACGCGACGCTGCGGCGCTGGCTCGGCTGAAGCGCCGACGCGCGCGGCGCACGGCCGCGCCGCTCGCGTCAGGGGTCGAGGCGCGCCGTCGCGTCGCCCGCGAGCACGGCGACCCCGTCCTGGTTGCGCGTCTCGATCGCGACGTCCGCCTCGAGGGCGTCCGCGCGCACGGCCGTCAGCGTGAGCCGCGTCGTGAGCGTGTCGCCCGGCCAGACCTGCGCGAGGAAGCGCGCGCGGTAGCGCAGCAGCCGGTCGTGGCCGACCCAGGCCGCGAGCGGCTTGCCGGCGAGGCCCATCGTCAGCATCCCGTGCGCGAACGTGCCGCGGAAGCCCATCGCGCGCGCGAACGGCTCGTCGGTGTGCAGCGGCTGGAAGTCGCCCGACGCGCCCGCGTACATCACGATCTGCGTGCGCGAGAGGTCGTCGACGACCACCTCCTCGCGCGCGTCGCCCACGCGCACGGCGCGCGCCGAGAGCGCCACCTCAGGTGACCTGTCGCTCGGTGCCGACGCCGACGAAGCGCGCGGTGAGCACGAGCTCGCCGCTCTCGTCGCGAAGCTCGGTCACGGTCTCGGTGAAGACGAGCGCGCCGCCGCGGCGACCCTGCTTCTCCCACGTGCGCCCGGGCCGCACCGTCGCGACGAGCGTCTCGCCGGGCCGCATCGGCCGGTGGTACGCGAACTCCTGCTCGGCGTGGAAGCCCTTCACGCCGCCCGCCGGCATGACGCCCGCGCCCACGTCCTCGCGCCCCGAGCCGAACCAGGGCTCGCCCGGGCGCGGGCGGCGGTCGTACTCGGGATCGAAGTGGTCGGCGGCCTGCGCGAACGTCGGCGGCGCGACGACGCCGCCGCACGCGCGCGCCTCGGGCGAGCCCGCGTCCGCGTAGACGGCGCTCGCGTCGCCGAGCGCGCGCGCGAAGAGCGCGACGTGCCCGGCCTCGACGGGGAAGCGGAAGGTCCGCGCCATGGCGGGGCGGGCGCCTAGCCCTGCAGCGCCTCGACCTGGCGGCGCCGGTAGTCGAGGAACTTGATGTACGCCTCGGCGTCCTGCTTCGAGGTGTCGAAGCCCGTGGCCGCGCGGAACGACGCGAGCGCATCGTTCCAGTGGTTCTGGTTCATGCGCGCGATGCCGCGCAGGATGTGCGCGCTGCCCGGGTCGCGCAGGCCGCCCTTCGCGAGCGCCTTCCCGAGCGCGTCGTCCGCCTGCGGCCAGACCTGCGTGTTGATCATGATCTGACCGAGCCGCATGTAGAGCTCGCCGTCCGACGCCTCGCGCGCGGCGGCGGCGAGCGGCTCGAACGCCTTGTGCGGCTCGCGCGAGAAGATGTAGGCCTCCGAGAGCAGCTCGTTCGTCGTCTTGTCGCGCTCGAGGATGCCGTCGGCGATGGCCTTCTCGAGCACCGCGCCGGCCCGTTCGGGCATCTCGTGGAAGAGGTAGAGACGCGCGAGCTGCACGACCTCGCGATCCTTCTGGAGGAGCCCGCTCGTGTAGGCGAGCTGGAGCACGCCGAGCGCCTTCTTCTCCTTGCCCGCCTCCGCGTACGCGCCCGACAGCTGCGTGTAGTACTCGGGCTTGTTGAAGCGGACGAGGAGCTGCTCGAGCACCTCGGCCATCTTGGTGTAGTCGCCGAGCATGTAGTAGATCTGGCCGAGCAGGCGGAGCCAGTTCTCCTGCGGCTCGTCGGACATCTCGACCGCGATCTCCGCGGGCCGTCGCGCGGCCTTCGGGTTCGGCGGGTCGGTCTGCATGTAGGAGAGCGCGAACACGTAGAAGTTGTGCGGCTGCGGCCGCACCGGCGCGTTCGGCCGGCTCGCCTTGCGCAGCCACTCGCGCTGCACCTCGAGCGCCTTCTCGTACTGCCCCTGCATCGCGTACAGCTGGCCGACGCTCCACTCGAGGTTGTACTGCTGGCTCCACGTCAGCACGTCGAGGCTGATCGCCTTCTCGAAGTAGGCGATCGCCTTCGGGTAGTCCTCGAGCCCGTTCGCGACGTAGCCGTAGAACATGTAGATCGTCGCCTGCTCGATCTCCTTCAGACCGCGGCGGCGGGCGAGCTCGTCGAGCAGCTTGCGCGCGTCGGCCATGCGCTCGTCCGTCATCGCGAGCTGGACTTCCTGGAGCTTCTTCGCGACCTGCGGGCCGGGCAGGCCGCCGCGCGGGCGGTTCGCCTCCTCCTCGGCCGTGTTGCCCCCCTTGTCGTCGCCGCCGCCCGCGTCTCCGCTCTGGGCGAGCGCCGGCGCGACGAGCGCGACGCAGGCAGCGGTGACGAGCAGGGCGTGGATCCATCGGCGCATGATTCGAGGGGCTCCGTTGCAGGTGCGGCCGGCGGGCGCCGCGCGGTCGGGCGCGCTGCGTGCGCGCCGGCTACGACTTCTCGAGCTCGAAGTCGAGGTGGACCTTGGTCTTGAAGGCGACGGGCTTGCCGTCGACGACCTTGGGGTTGTACTTCCAGCGCCGCACGGCCCGCAGCGCGGCGTTGTTGAAGATCGTGCTCGGGTAGTAGGCGACGACGACCGGCTCCTCGACCGTGCCGCGCGGCGTGATCGTGAACTCGACCTCGACCCAGCCCTCGGTGCCGCGCTCCTGTGCGCGCGGAGGGTAGGTGGGCTCGATGCGCACGAGCGGGATGGCCTCGGAGTCGACGGCCGCGCCGAGCCCCATGCCGCCGATGCCCTCGGGCCCGCCGAGATCGAGGCCGCCCATGAGCCCGGAGCCTCCGCTCTCGGTGGGGTCGGCCTTCGACATGCTCATCGGCGGCGGCGGCGGCGCGTCGTCCGGCCGCTCGAGCTCGGGCTTCTCGCGCTCCTTCTCCGCGATCTGCTCCTCGCGCTTGAGGCGCACGAAGTCGATCACCTTGCCGTGCGACGCTTCGTCCGGGCGGTTGTCGCCCATCGCGATGAGCGCCTGCATCACGAAGAAGAGGCCGAACGTGACGAGGGCGCCGAGGGCGGCGGTGCCGAGATAGCGCGGGATCATGCAGGCCCCTCCGCGGTCAGTTCACTTGATTCGCGGCGATCGAGACGTCGATGCCGACCTGCCGCGCTGCGTCCATCACCGTGACGAGCAGGCCGTTCTTCGAGTTCTTGTCCGCCTGCACGACCACCGAGCCCTGCGGGTTCTCGGCGTGGAGGCGCTCGATGTTGGCGCGCAGCGCGCGCGGGTCGACCTGGCGGCCGTCGATCCACAGCTGGCCGTTCTCGCTGATGGCGACGAGGATGTTCCCGGCCTGCTTCTGCTCGGCGGTCTGGGCGTCCGGGCGGTTCACGTCGATGCCCGCCTCCTTCACGAACGACGCCGTCACGATGAAGAAGATGAGCATGATGAACACGACGTCGAGCATCGGCGTGAGGTCCACTCCGGCTTCGTCGTCGGCTGCGCTGTGTCGCTTTCGCATGTCTCGCTCGCTCTCGTTGCCGCGCCGCGCGCGGGAGGAGCCCGGCTCCGGGCCCGGGGTCGTCAGACGATCGTCATCTCGTCGGCGATGCGCTCGGCCTCGTTGTTCGCATAGCGCTCGATCTGCACGCTGAAGATCAGCCCGGAGATCGCCGCGACCATCCCGGCCATCGTCGGCACCGTCGCGCGCGACACGCCCGATGCGAGTGCGCGCGCGTTGCCGCTGCCGGCGATGGCCATCACGTCGAAGACCTCGATCATGCCGGTCACCGTTCCGAGCAGGCCGAGCAGCGGGCAGAGGGCGACGAGCGTCTTGATCATCGAGACGTTCTGGTTCAGGTCCTCGGTGACGCGGCTGATCAGCATGCGGCGGATCTGGTGCGCGTTCCACGACGAGTGGTCGCTCCGCGACTCCCACCGCTCGATCGTCCGCTCCGCCTGCTTCGGGTGCACGAGGCGGAAGTACCAGAGCCGCTCGAGGATGAAGCTCCACATCAGGAACGTCGTGACCAGGATGAACACGAGGACGCGTCCACCCGCCTCGAGGAAGTCGCGGACGAGGTAGAAGGCCTCGAACACGCTAGTTGCTCCCCTCGGCGCGCGCGGCGACGAGGCCGGTGCTCTGCTCCTCGAGCACGTCGACGATGCGCTTGCTGCTCGCCGACACGAAGGCGTGCAGCAGCACGAGCGGGATCGCCGTCATGAGGCCGATCATCGTCGTGACGAGCGCCTCGGAGATGCCGCTCGCCATCATCTTCGGGTCGCCGGTGCCGAACAGCGTGATGATCTGGAAGGTCGCGATCATGCCGGTGACGGTGCCGAGCAGCCCGAGCAGCGGCGCCACCACCGACACCACCTTGATCAGCCAGATGAAGCGCTCGAGGCGCCCCGTCTCCTTCATGATCGCCTCGTCGAGGCGCAGCTCGAGGGTCTCCGGGTCGGCGCCGGCGTTCGCCTCGTACACCTGCAGCACGCGGCCGAGCGGGTCGCCGTCGCTCGCCTGCGCGCTGCGCTGCGTCGCGGCGACGCGGCGGCTCGTGGCGAACAGCACCGTCCAGCGCCAGATGGCGATCAGGGCGGCGAAGACGCCCAGCGCGATCGTCGTGTAGCCGATCGCGCCGCCGAACGGGATCTGGTCGGCGAGCGAGCGCGTGTTGACGAGCAGGCTCAGGATCTGGCCGCGCGACGGGTCGAGCGCGACGGTCGCGAGCCCCGACGTCGCGGCCTCGAAGGCGGGCAGCACCGAGGTGTACCGGGCCGGCGGCTGCTTCGCGAGCTCCTTGAGCCCCTGCGTCTCCGAGTCGTAGACGATGTACTTGCCGTCCGACACGGCGTTGAAGGTGCCGACGCGGACGACCGAGCGCGTGGACTCCTGCCCGTCGGGCGTCGTCACCTTCGCGTCGAAGCGCACGACGCGACCGGACTCGGTCATCTCGCGATGGAGCTCGTACCACAGGCGCTGGAGCTCGCGGATCGCGGGCAGCTTCTTGCTCTTGCCGAGCTCGAGCAGGAAGTCGGCGCGATCGCGCCCGAGCTGCGTGCTCGTGATCGACTCCTCGATCGCCGTGCGCGACTCGCCGGCGACCTGGCGGACGACGCCGAACAGCTCGCCGAGGTTGCCCATGCGCTGGGCCTTCTGCTCCTCGAGCACGGCGAGCTGCTTCTCGTTCTCGTTGTACGTCGCCTCGAGCTGCTGGCTGCGCGCCTCGGCGGCGGCCACCGCGGCCTCGGCCTCCTTGACGAGCCGCGCCTGCTCGTCGCGGCGCGACTTGAACTCGGCCTCGCGCTGCTTGTTGGTCTGCTGCTCGGCCTTCCAGCCGAGGCGGACCTCCTCGAGCAGCTCCTCGAGGCTCTTGGCCTCGGGCTTCACCTCGGCGCTGGCGTTCGGGGCGGCGGCGGCGGCGGCCGGCTCGGCGGGGGCGTCCTGGGCGTCCTGCGCGGGCGCGGCTCCGGCGATGCAGAGCGCGGCGGCCACGGTGGCCGCGATCCATCGGGCATCGAGCTCGAGCATCTTCATGGCTACAGGTTCTCCGGAGCGGTGACGGGGACGAGGATGAGCGACGGCGCGGCCTGCTTGCGCGCCATGCGGAGGCCTTCCTTCACGGAGTCCTGGTAGCTGCGGTCGAGCGGCACCCAGCTGCGCGCGTTCTGGTCCCACGCGCCGATGTACTCGCCGTCGGGCGTCATGTAGACGAGCGCGACGCGTCCGATGCGCAGGAAGTCGGCCTCGCGCATCGTGCCGTCGATCTCGATGCGGTCGACGTAGGACTCGATCGTGCGGCCGTACTCGTTCTCGATCGAGTAGGCCTCCATGATCGCGCGGTACTTCTCGGCGTCGGTCACGTCCGCCTTCGCCATCGCGTCGCGCAGGTTGTGCACGCGCTGCGCGCGCTCGCGCCGCAGGAAGGGCACGTCGAGCTCGACGAAGCGCTCGAGGCCGTCGATCATCTTGAGCATCAGCGGCGTGATCTGGCGCCCGACGAGCTCGACGTTGTCGATCTCCTCGGTGAGCTGCGCGATCTGCTCGCTCTGCTGGTCGATCAGCTTCGCGTACTGCCGGTTGAACACCTTCAGCGCGTCGAGCTGCGTCATCGTGTTGGTGTAGGCGAGCAGGAGCTGGTCGGCCTCGTCGGCGAGGGCGTCGATCCGCTTCTGCGACTGCTGCGTCTCGGCGTTGGCGGCGAGGCGTGTCTCGAGCGCCTCGTCGAAGCTGTTCGCGTCCGCGGGGCACACGACGCCGGCCGCCGCGAGCGCGGCGATCGCCGCGACGAGGGGCCGTCCGGCCGCACGGCGACCATCCCAGGAGCAAGAGCGTTGCCAAGAGCGCATGAAGGTTCCTTCTCTCCGGTGTTCCGTCGTGTCGACGCCGTCGACCCCGTGCCCGGTTCCGTCCCGCCGCTTCCGCTGCCGGGACGTCCCACGCGACGGCTCGGCCGTGTCGTGACGTGCTGCGCCGCGACGGAGCGAGCGAGGCCGTGCATCGTTAGGCGAGAGCGACGGGAGTCGATGGGGGCGGCCTCGCGCTGGGCGACGGCGCTTCCCGTCCTGGCTCGCGATGTCGGTACGTTCCCGATTCCGCGGACGTCGTCGAGGATCGGTCGTCGGTCGGCTACCTCGGCTGTGCAGCGCGAACTCGCGCACGACGTCGCGAGCACCGCCGCCCCCAACGGCCGGCGCACTCTAGCGTGACCCGCCGTCATACGAGAAGCCATTTTTCTTCGGGGAGTTCGACCGGCTCGCGACGAGCGCCGTCCCGCGTTGACGATCGTCAGTGCGCGACCGGCGCCCGCGGGAGATCGCGTCGCGCGGCGACGCACCGGGCCTCGCGGTCGACACGGTCGGATCGGGGAGCGCCATCGCGCGGGCAGCATCCGCGACCCGCGCGCCGGCGTGCATCCCCAGGACGGGGGAAGGTGGGCGCTAGCGCGCGAGCCGCGCCATCAGCACGACGACGAGCAGCGTGACGGCGCCGACCGCATAACGACTCTTCGACACGCGCTCGAGCACCTCGGCGAAGGCGCTGCGCGGCGCGGGCGTGAGCAGCTCGGCCGGGATGTCGTCGAGCTGCGAGAGCTCCGTCGGCGCCGCGGCGCGGAGGCCCTCCGTGCGCACGCGCACGCCGCGGGCCTCGCCGCCGCTCGGCGGCAGGATGCGGTTCTCGGCCGAGACCGAGTAGAGCGACTTCGGCCGCACCGGCACGTCGAGGACGACGATGCCGTCGTCCTCGATCCACATCGAGTCGTCCCAGACGGTGACGAGCGGCCCGCTCCGCCGCCCCCAGATCGTCCAGCGCTCCCCTTCGGCGTCGCCCCACACGAGCTCCGTGTCGCCCTCGAAGACGATCTCGTCGGGCTCGACGGGCCGGAACACGACGCTCGGGTTGGCGCGCGCGTAGACGACGGCCGCGCAGCGGGGCGGGCACGTGTCGAGCGAGATGTCGGACGTGGCGATCGGGTCCGGCGCGGCGTCCGGGAGCTCGAGGATCGGGAGCGCATCCGCGGCGGTAGCGACCGTCGCCATCGCGACGGCGACGCACAGGGCACTTCGTACGCAGCGCTCGCGGCCTCGCTCTCGTCGCGCGCGTCGCATGGCACCTCGCATCCCGGCTCGGCGCGCGGACGGCGCGCGCGAGAGGGGGGCGAAGGATAGACGGCGCGCGGCGCCGCGGCCGGCCGCGGGGCGCGGTGCCGCGCGCAGGCGCGCGCGCCGACGCCCGGACGGGCTCAGAAGGGATGGAGCCACGAGCGCGGCGGAGGCGGCGCCTCGCTCGCGCCCGACGGGTCGTCCGCGCAGTCGGGGTCGGGGTGCGCGATGCCGCCGCCGTCCCAGTCGACGAGCCCGTCGCCGTCGTCGTCGACGCCGTCGTCGCACGCGGGCGACTCGGTCACGGCGTAGGCGTCCGCGCAGCCCGGGTCGGCGGGGAAGTCGACGAGCCCGTCGCCATCGTCGTCGCGGCCGTTGCTGCACTGCGCCGGGTAGAAGCCGCGCTCGGCGAGGCACGCGGTCGCGTCGCCGCCGTCGTCCGCGAGCGCCGCGCAGCGCTCGCGGGCCGCTCGGAACTCGGCCTCGGTCGGCCGGCGCGTGCCGCGCGCGTCGAGCGGGACGTAGCGCCAGTGGACGACCGCGCCGTCGGGGCCGGGTGTCTCGAAGACGGGGGAGGGCGGGCCGTCGTCCGGCGCGACGCGGGGCGCGAGCGCCGGGCAGCCGGAGAGCGCGGCGATCGCGAGGGGGAGAGCGAGCGCGCGAAGCGCGCCGCGCGCGAGCGCGCGAAGCGTGTCGGAGGCGCGACGCATCGGGCGCGCGAGTATCGCTCGGCGCGGCGCCGTTGCTTTCGCGCGACTTTCGCCTAGGGTTGGCGGCCCCCCTCCTGCCGAGCGCGCCGCGCGGCCGACGCGCGGGGGGCTCGGCGCACCGCGAGCGCGCGCGCCGTCGCGCGCGCCGTCCACACGCGAAGCGCATCGGCCGTCGATGCGCGGCGCGCTTCGCGCCCGCCGGGCGCGCGAGGGTCGGGGGCCGACGAGGATGGGTCGAGACGTCGCCGATGCGGCCGCGGCCGCCGCAGCCGGGCTCAACGATGCGCAGCGCGAGGCCGTGCTCCACGGCGCGCCCGGAACGGCGACGCCGGCGGCGCCGCTGCTCGTGATCGCCGGCGCGGGCTCCGGCAAGACGGCGACGCTCGCCCATCGCGTCGCGCACCTGATCGACGGCGGCGTCGACCCGCGGCGCATCCTGCTGCTCACGTTCACGCGCCGCGCCGCGCTCGAGATGACGCGGCGCGCGCAGCAGCTCGTCGCGGCGGCCCGCGCGGAGCGCGAGCGGGCGGAGCTCGACTGGGACGCGCCCGCGCGCGCGCGCGACGGCCGGCTCGCCTGGTCGGGCACGTTCCACGCCGTCGGGAACCGCCTGCTGCGCCTCTACGCCGACGTCGCCGGGCTCGATCCGGCCTTCACCGTGCTCGACCGCTCCGACGCCGCCGACCTGCTCGACTGGCTGCGCACCGAGCTCGGGCTCGCGACGCGCGACCGTCGCTTCCCGCGCAAGGGAACGTGCCTCGCGATCTACTCGCACGTCGTGAACGCGCGCTGCGAGCTCGCACTCGCGCTCGAGCGCGCGTTTCCGTGGTGCGCGGGCTGGGAGGACGAGCTGCGCGCGCTGTTCGCGGCCTACGTCGAGGCGAAGCAGGCGCGCAGCGTGCTCGACTACGACGACCTGCTGCTCTACTGGCGCGCGCTCATGGACGACCCGGCGATCGCACACGACATCGGCGGGCGCTTCGATCACGTGCTCGTCGACGAGTTCCAGGACACGAACCGGCTCCAGCTCGAGATCCTGCTCGCGATGAAGCCCGACGGCGCCGGGCTCACCGCCGTCGGCGACGACGCCCAGGCGATCTACTCGTTCCGCGCCGCCGACGTGCGCAACATCCTCGACTTCCCGCACGCGTTCGCGCGCCCCGCGCGCGTCGTCACGCTCGAGCAGAGCTACCGCTCGACGCAGCCGATCCTCGACGCGTGCAACGCGGTGATCGGTCTCGCGCGCGAGCGCTTCACGAAGAACCTCCGTTCGACGCGCGCGTCCGCGCGCAAGCCCCGGCTCGTCGCAGTCGAGGACGAGCTCGCGCAGGTCGACTACGTCGTCGGCCGCGTGCTCGCGCTGCGCGAGGAGGGCGTCGCCCTCCGACGCCAGGCCGTGCTCTTCCGCAGCGGCCACCACTCCGATGCGCTCGAGGTCGAGCTCGGGCGCCGCCGCATCCCGTACGTGAAGTACGGCGGCCTCAAGTTCCTCGAGGCCGCGCACGTGAAGGACGTGCTGTGCGTGCTGCGCTGGGTCGAGAACCGGCGCGACATCGTGGCCGCGCACCGCGTGCTCAAGCTCCTGCCGGGCGTCGGGCCCGCGAGCGCGCGGAGGCTCTTCGCGCAGCTCGAGGCCGGCGGCTTCCGCGTCGAGCGGCTGCGCGCGCAGCGCATCCCGGGCGCGGCCGCCGACGAGTTCGTCGCGCTCTGCGACCTGCTCGAGGAGCTCGGCGCACCCGGTGCGCCGTGGGAGGGGCAGGTCGAGCGCGTGAGCGCGTGGTACGCGACGGCGCTCGAGCGCCTCCACGACGCGGCGCCCGCGCGCGCCGCCGACATCGACCAGCTCGAGCGCATCGCGACCACCTACCCGACGCGCGAGCGCTTCCTGTCGGAGCTCGCGCTCGACCCCCCGGACGCGACGAGCGACGAAGCGGGCGAGCCGCGCCTCGACGACGACTTCCTCGTGCTCTCGACCATCCACTCGGCGAAGGGGCAGGAGTGGGATGCCGTGACCGTGCTCGACGTCGTCGACGGCTGCATCCCGTCCGACATGGCCACGAAGGACGAGGCGCAGATCGAGGAGGAGCGCCGTCTGCTCTACGTCGCGATGACGCGCGCGCGCGACGATCTCGCGCTCGTCGTGCCGCAGCGCTTCTACGTGCACCACCAGCCGCGGCGCGGCGACCGACACGTCTACGCGGCGCGTTCGCGCTTCCTGCCCGACGCGCTGCTCGGGCGCTTCGAGCGCGTCGTCCACCGCCCCGCCGCGATCGAGGCGGACGCGGCCGGCCGGCGCCGCGCGCTCGCGCGCATCGACGTCGCGGCGCGCATGCGATCGATGTGGAGCGGCTGAGCGGCGAGGTGATCGTCGTGCTCGGCGCGGCGGTCCGGCCGGACGGCACGCCGAGCGCGGCGCTCGCGCGCCGGATCGCGCACGCGGTCGAGCTCGCGCGCGCGCGGCCCCGCGCGCTGCTCGTCGCGACGGGCGGGAGGGGCGTCCACGGGCCGCCCGAGGCCGACGTGATGGCCGCGCACGCGCTCGCCGCCGGCATCGCGGCGGAGCGCGTGCTGCGCGAGCGGCATGCGACGAACACCGGGGAGAGCGCGCGCCTGTGCGCGCGACTGCTGCGCGAGCGCGGGGTGGCCGGGCCGGGCGCGCCGCCCGGCGGACGCGTCGTGATCGTGACGGATGCGTGGCACCAGCGGCGCGCGCGGCTCGCGTTCCGGCGCATGCGCCTCGGGGCGCGCGACGGTGTGGTGCTCGAGAGCAGCAGTCCGGAGGGCGGGGTGGGAGGCGCGCTTCGCACGCGCGCGGTGCGCGCGCTGCGCGAGTGGATCGGGCTCGCCTGGTACGCGCTCACGTTCCGCGGCTAGCGCGCGAGCGCGCGCGGCCCGGGGAGCGTCAGCGCGGGGCCGGCCGGGGCCCGGCGCGCCTAACGTCGCTGGCGGCGGCGCCTCGGCAGCTCGCCCATGTCCCGCATGTTGAGCCACGTGAGGACGAGAAGCCCGACCGCCAGCACGAAGCCGACATCGCTCATGATCACCCCCTCCGCGCGTCCGCTCGCGACCGGCGTCCGCCGCCGCCCGCTCGCGAATGCCCGACTACATCCGCCTACGGGCGGCGCGCGTCCGTGACCCGGGTCACGACGCGCCCCGATCGGTCGCAGGTCGATGTGTCTGGAGCGGTCACATCGATCGGATGTCTTGCGTCTGGGGTGATCGACACACGTGAAAGGCGACGATCGCGGCCGCGACCGCCGCGTTGAGCGACTCGCTGCCCGCCGCCATCGGGATCCGCACGGTCTCGTCGAGCTGGTCGCGGACGCGTTCCGAGATCCCCACGGTCTCGCCTCCCACGACGTGCACGGAGCGGGCGCCGAGCGGAGCGGCGAAGACGTCGACCGCTCCGCGCGCGTCGAGGCCGACGGTCTGGAAGCCCGCGGCGCGAAAGGCGGCGAGCGCGTCCGCGAGCGCGTCGCAGCGCGCGATGCGCGCCCGCAGCACGGCGCCCGCCGACGCCTTCACGACGAGGCCCTGGATCCAGGGCGTCCCGTGGCGCGGCCACAGGATGCCGTCGATGCCCGCCGCGACCGCCGAGCGCACGATCATGCCCGCGTTCTGCGCGTTCGTGACGCCGTCGAGCGCGAGCCAGCGCGCCCGCGCGGGCGGCGCGCCGCGCAGCTCCTCGAGCGCGTCGAGCTCGTGGACGCCGAGCAGCTCCGCGCGCGCCGCGATGCCCTGGTCGTGGCGCGCGTCGCGCGAGAGCTCGTGCACGCGCGCCACCGAGGTGATCGCACAGCGCACACCGCGCTCGCGACACGCCGCCTCGACCTCGCGCCGCGCCGCGGCCGGCGCGCCGCGCGCGACGCGCACCTCGTCGACGCGCACGCCCTCGCACGCGAGCGCATCGAGCACGCTGCGGCGCCCGAACAGCGCGACGCGCGCGTCGCGCGAAGGGGGAGCGCTCGAGCTCGGAGGCGGATGCAGCGGGGGCACGGGGGCGACTTCCTCGCTCGGCTTCCTCGGAAGGGAGATGCGCGGCGCGGCGAAGATAGGTCGCGCAGCGCGGCGCGGCCGCGCGCGAACTCGCGCGCGGCGAACGCCGCCGCGGCGCACATCCCGCTTGACCGCGCGCCCGCGCCGCGCGTAGGGTGCGAATTGCACGGGCCAACCGTCCGGCTCGTTCGAGGCGGAGCGCGAGCATCGCCAGTGCCGACCGCGCGGCGGCTCACCCACCCATCGGTGGGGCGCCGACTGCGCGAGGAGGCGACCGCGCACGTCACGCCGCGCGACGGCAGGGAACCGCGCGACGATTGGACGGACCGGCGCCCGGGAGGAGAGGGTGACCTCCTCCCGGGCGCCCCCCAACCGCGCCCGCTCCGCTCGCCCGTTCTGTTCGTTAGGCTGCCGCGCCGTGTACGCGACGGTGAACGGAGTGCGGCTCTACTTCGACGTCGATGGCGAGGCGCTCGCGGTCGACGGGGCGCGCATGCGCGCGAAGCCGACGCTCGTGCTGCTGCACGGCGGGCCGGGCGCCGACCATTCGTACTTCAAGCCCGCGTTCGGGCGGCTTCGCGACGTCGCCCAGCTCGTGTACCTCGACCACCGCGCCAACGGGCGCAGCGAGCGCGGCGCGACCGACCACTGGCACCTCGCGCAGTGGGGCGACGACGTGCGCGCGTTCTGCGACGCGCTCGGCATCGAGCGCCCCATCGTGCTCGGCGTGTCGTTCGGCGGGATCGTCGCGCTCGCCTATGCGACGCGACACCCCGGGCACGCGCGCGCGCTCGTGCTGTCGAGCACGCAGGCGACGGTCACGCTGCCGCGCGTGCTCGCCGCGTTCGAGCGGCTCGGCGGGCCGCGCGCGCGCGACGCGGCGGAGCGCTTCTGGACGGCGCCCGACGCGGAAGCCCTCGCCGACTACGCCCGCCACTGCTGGCCTTGCTATGCGCGCGCGCCGCGCGACCCGGACGTGCTCGCGCGCCAGGTGGTCCACCCCGAGGTCCTGATGCACTACGGCGCGCGCGAGGACGGGCGCTTCGACTATCGCGACGCGCTCGCGCGCATCGCGTGCCCCGCGCTCGTGCTCGGCGGCGAGGAGGACCCGATCACGCCCATCGCCGACGCCGAGGACCTCGCGGCGGGCATCCCAGGCGCGCGGCTCGTGCGCTTTCCGGGCTGCGGGCACGGGATCTTCCAGGACGCGCCCGACGCCTACTTCGCGGCGGTCCGCGCCTTCGTCGAGGAGGTCGGCGGCGACGCCTAGCGAGCGCCGCGGGGCGTGAAGCGCACGAAGCGGACGCCGGTCGCCGGGTCGCGGTGGACCTCCTCGAACGACCAGGCGTCGAGCGGCTGCGCGCGCAGGAAGGAGAGGCGGCCGTAGGCGGCGCGCAGCGCGTCCGACGGCGGGAGCGCGGCGTCGACCTCGAGCGGGTAGCCGACGGTCGCGAGCAGCGTGAAGCCGCGCGCCCGCGCGATCGCGAGGAGCTCGCCGCGCCGGCGCGCGGCGTCCGCCTCCCGGTCGAGCGCGAGGCCCGTCCCGTTCATGACGGGGCGCGCGAGCGCGTGCGCGACGATGCCGTCGTCGATCTCGAGCACGCCGCAGCCGGGACACGCCGCGTCGAGCGCGGCGTCGACGATCGGCCCGCGCGTCCAGAACGCGAGGTAGACGTCGTGCACGGAGCTCTCGAGCTTCGTCTCGGCGAAGGCGTTCGCGCGGGCGAGCACGAAGAGCGCGGCGAGTGCGATCGCCGCCGCGCGCGCGGGCGCGGCCACGCGCGCGAGCGCGCGCGAGATCCACAGGGCGCCGATGCCGCTCGCGGCGAGGATCGACAGCGGGTAGTACCAGTGTCCCTGGTGCCAGAGGTGCACGGCCGCGAAGCCGTAGCCTCCCTTGAGCAGGACGTAGACGGCGAGCCAGGTCGCGATGGCGCGCACGCGCGCGTCGAGGTCCGCGTGCCGCGCGCGGCGCTCGCGGACGAGCCACGCGAGCGCGACGCCACACGGCACGACCATCTGCGCGACGCGGTACGCCTGCTCGCTCCACAGCACGGCCCCGCGCCCGAGCGGGTCGGCGAAGGGGAGCAGCGTCGTGAGGAGCGCGTAGCCGTTGCGGAGCAGGGCGGGCACCTCCCCGCCGAACTTCGCCGCGCCGCTCACCGGCATCGCCATGCCCGAGTAGCTCGCGTTGTACGCGAGCAGCGCACCGACGCCGAGCGCGGGTGCCCACGCGACGCGCACCGCGCGCGCGATCGCGCCGCGCACGTCGCGCGCCGACGCGGCCGTGCACGCCGCCGCTGCGACGACGAGCAGCGCGTCGTCGAGCCGCGCGAGCACGAGCGCGGTCGCGAGCGCGGCGGCGAACGGGTGCGCGAGGCGGCGATCGAGCGGCGCCCCGCGCGGGCCGCCCGACGCGAACAGCACGAGCGCGCCGCCGAGCGCGAGCGAGAGCGGCGTCTCCATCCCGTTCGCGAACGACCAGATCGAGCCGTAGTGCGGGTTGAACGCCGGAACGACGAGCGCGTAGAGCCCGGGCGCGACGGCGACCACGGCGAGCGCGGCGCGCCCGGTCGCGAGCGCGAACGCCGCGGCGAAGGCCGCGGCGCCGAGCGACACGAGCGCCACGCTCGCGAGGAACGCGACGTCGATCTGCTGCGCGCGCGTGAGGTCGAAGGCCGAGGTGGCGAGCGCGAGCGCCCACTCCCAGAGCGGGTGGAATCCGTTCGTCGCGCGCTCGCCGTCGAACGTGAAGCCCGGGAAGGCGCGCGAGCGATCGGCGATCGCGAGGTAGTAGAAGGAGTCGGCGGCGAGCATGCGGAAGGCGCCGGCGAGGCCCGCGCGCGCGTACACGAGGAGCGGCGGGTAGGCGGCCGCGATCGCGGCGGCGAGCGCGGCGAGCGCCGCCGCGCGCCGCACCGCCGCGCGGTCCGCACCCGCTCGGTCGCCGCCCGCTCGGTCGCCGCCCGCGCGGTCGCCGCCCGCTCGGTCGCTGCCCGCGCGGTCCTCCGTCGCAGGCCCGCGCTCACTCGCCGCCCGCGCCACGGGCCTCCTCCTCACCGCGCGCGTTCCCTTCGCACGCCTCGCACGCGAGCTCGAGCACGGTGTAGCGGCCGATCTCCTGCGCGTGGACGGCGCGGGCGGCGAGCGTCGCGATGCCGGGCGCGGCGCGCCCGGTCGGGAGCACCGCGTAGCGGATGCGCGCGTCGCGCACGAGCGCGAGCAGCGCGTCGCGCGCCGCGTCGTCGTCGCGCGTCGTCCAGTCGGCCACCTGCTCGCTCCGCTCGCGGTAGCGCGGCGTCAGGAAGTGATGGCCGACGTAGACGCGGTGCGGTGTGAAGGCGGGCAGCACGTTGCCGAGCCGCGGCCCGGTGAGCGCGTTTCCGGGCGGGCGCGCGGCGAGCGCGTCGGCGATCGCCGCGTACTCGGCGGGAACGCGGTGCGCGCCGTCGCGCGCGTCGACGACGGACTCGGCCGTGTGGAGCACGGGCGCGGCGAGCGTCGCCGCGCAGAGCGCGAGCGCACCGGGGCGGAGCGCGCGCGCGTCGCTCCACGCGCGCGCGAAGGCGGGCGCGGCCAGGATGCACAGCGGGACGTGGAGCTGCGCGGCGAAGTGGTAGCCGTTCAGCAGCGACGAGGTGTGCAGCCAGATCGCGGCGCCGATCCACGCGAGCAGCGCGAAGCGGAGCGGATGCGCGCCGCGCACCCAGTCGCGCGCGCCGCGCAGCGCGAGCACGCAGAGGCCGCCGTAGACGAGCGGGTACCAGAACGGCGACAGCTGCTGGTCGCCGAGCGCCGCGGCGGCGGTCGTCGCGAACACGGGGTCGCGGCGTTGCCAGCCGGCGAGCGCGGCGACCGCGAGCGCACCGGCCGCGGCGCCGGCGGCGATCGCGGGCGCGCGCAGCCCCGTCCGCACGTCGCGCGCCGCGTCCCCTCGCGCGAGCTCGACGAGCAGGTGCGCGAGCAGCACGGCGCCGAGCGCGACGGCCGAGTACGGGTGGAGCAGGTAGAGCGCGGGCAGGCCCGCGGCGAGCGCGGCTCCGCGCGCGGCGGCGGTGCGCGCAGCGGCGCCGTCCGTCCGCCACGCGAGCGCGAGCAGGGAGAGGGCGAGTGCGCCGCCCGCGAGCCAGAGCGGGTTGTAGGCGGCCGCGAAGCTCGTCCACCCGTTCATCTGCCACGTGGCCTGCGCGAGCTCCGCGCGCGCCTCGACGGGGAGGGCCGCGCCGAGTGGGCGGGCCAGCACTTCGAGCCCGCCCGAGAACGCGACGAGCACGCACGCGAGCGCGCGCTCGCGCGGCGCGGCGACGAAGAGCGCGAGCACGCGCCACAGCGCGGCGAACCACGCGAAGAGGAGCGGCACGCGCGCGAGCTCGAGCCACGTCGTGAGGGCGCCGCCGGCGAGCGCGTGCACGGCGCCGACGAGGGCGAGCAGCGGCAGCGCGAAGCGCCCGTCCTGGGGCTCGGTCGTGAACGGATCGGCGACGAACAGCGCGCCCGTCGCCGCGCTCTCGCGCGCGAACGCGACGTACTGCAGGAGATCCTTCGGGATGTAGCCGACGTGGAGCAGCGCCGACCCCGCGCCCGGATCGCTCGCGTACGTCGCGATCCACGGGAGCGCGCGCAACGCGGCGATCGTGCCGGGAAGCAGCCAGAGCCACCGCGGAGGCCGATCGGTCGGCTGCGTCGCGCTCGAGGTCGCCATGCGCGCGGCGAGGGTAACCGACGCGCGCGTTCGCGCGGCCCGGATGCGCGGGGTAGTCTCCGCCCTTCGCCCGCACCGGCGCGCGCCCGCGGCGCGCTCCGCATCGCGGCGCCGCGCGCCGCCGTGCACCGCCGGCGGCCGCCGCCGGAACACGACGGTCTGCCGGTGGAGCGCGACGACGCGCCGGCGGAACGCAACGAGAGGGAAGCCATGAGCGAGTCCGAGAGCCCCAACGATCCCCGGTCGATGGCCGAGCTCGCGGTCGACCGCGACAACCTCTACCGCGAGGACGTCGTGACCGACCTGCGCGCCGCGACGATCCGCCGCCTCGTCCCGATCCGCGCCGACGGCAGCGACGACCCGTCGCGCGAGACGCTCTTCCTGGCCGAGACGCAGCTGCTCACCCAGGCCGGCCTGCTGCCCGTGCAGGCGCGGCTCGAGTCGACGACGCTCGCCGCCGCGCTCGACGAGTTCCCGAACGCGATCCAGAAGGCCGTCGATCGCATGGTCGAGGAGGCGCGCGAGATGCAGCGCCGCGAGGCGTCGCGCATCGTGGTGCCGACGCCCGACCTCACCGGCGGCCCGCTCGGCCCCGGCGGCAAGATCCAGCTTCGCTAGGTCGGACTCTCGCGGTCCGCTCCGCCGGGTCGACGCGCGCGCGAGGCGCGGCCGACCCGGCGCGCCCGCCGCCTACTCGACGACGATCGTCGCGCGGCGGATCTCGAGCGGCTCGCTCGTCCGCCCGCTCCGCGAGCCGCGCTTCTCGAGCTCGCCGAGCGTCGCCATGCCCTCGGTGACCTCGCCGAACACGGTGTGCTTGCCGTCGAGATACGCGGTCTCGGTGAAGGTCAGGAAGAACTGGCTGCCGTCCGTGCCCGGGCCCGCGTTCGCCATGCTGAGCTTGCCCGGCCCGTCGTGGGAGCGGCCGCCCGCGAACTCGCCCTCGTACTTGTAGCCGGGCCCGCCCGTGCCGTTGCCGATCGGGTCGCCACCCTGCGCCATGAATCCCGGGATCACGCGGTGGAAGCCGAGGCCGTCGTAGAAGCCGAGGCGCGTCAGGTAGATCGTGCTCGACGCGTGCATGGGCGCGGTGTCGGTGAAGAGCTTCGCCTTGATCTGGCCGTGGTTCGTCTCGAGCAGCCACGAGTAGGTGTGACCGGCGTCGAACGTCGCCTTCGGCGGCTTCGGGAGCGAGAGCCGCCAGCTCGGGTTCGTCTTGTCGATGTCCTGGCTCGCGATGAAGTCGTCGATCTGCTGCACGGCGTTGCGCGCCTCCGGTCGTGCGGCGCCGGGCGCCGCGGGTTGCTCGGCGCTCGGCGCCGGGGTGGGAGTGGCCGCGCCCTCGTGCGCGGCGCCTTCGTGTGCGTGCCCGTCGTGCTCGGCGTGCGCGCCGGACGCGGCGACGGCGTCGCCGTCGCCGCACGCGAGCGCGACGAGCAGCGGCAGTGCGCTCGCGATCGCCACCGCGCTTCGCGCGGCAGTGCGGCGCGCGGCGCCGCGCGGGGAACGGAACGTGGAGAGGGCTCGGTGCATGGCGTCCTCGTCGCGTCGGGCGCGGGGCGCCGACGGGGCGCGAAGGGTAACGGCGCCCGCGCCGACGGCCAGCCGCGCGCCGCGCGCGCCGCGCGCCTTGCGACGCCCGGTGGCCTCGACTACCACGCGATGCGATGGATCCGTTCCAGCTCGCCGCGCTGCTGATCACGATCGCGGCCGCCTTCAGCTACGTGAACCATCGCTTCCTCGGCCTCCCGTCGTCGATCGGGCTGATGGCGCTCGGGCTCGCCGCGTCGCTGGTCGTGATCGCGGCGGGCGCCGTCTGGCCGGGCGTCAGCGAGCGCGCGGTGAAGGTGCTCGAGGCCGTCTCGTTCGACCGCGCGCTGATGGAGGGGATGCTCGGCTTCCTGCTCTTCGCGGGCGCGCTCCACGTCGACCTCGACGACCTCTTCGAGCAGAAGGGCGTCATCGCGCTGACGGCGACGCTCGGCCTCCTGCTGTCGACGGCGATCGTCGGCGCGCTGCTCCATGCGGTCGCGGGCGCGCTCGGCCTCGACGTCTCGTTCGCCGTCTGCCTCGTGTTCGGCGCGCTGATCTCGCCGACCGATCCGATCGCCGTGCTCGCCATCCTGAAGTCGCTCGGTGCGCCGCGCACGCTCGCGACGAAGATCGCGGGCGAGTCGCTCTTCAACGACGGCGTCGCGGTCGTCGTCTTCCTCGCGCTCGTCGCGATCGCGGTCGGCGGCGACGCGCACGGCCACGCGCCCGACGCCGCGGGCATCGCGCAGCTCTTCGCCATGGAGGCGATCGGCGGCGTCGCCTACGGCCTCGCGATCGGGGGCGTCGGCTACGCGATGATGAAGAGCATCGAGGACTACCAGGTCGAGGTGCTGCTCTCGCTCGCGCTCGTCGCCGGCGGCTACTCGCTCGCGATGGCGCTGCACGTGTCGGGGCCGCTCGCGATGGTCGTGGCGGGCGTGTTCATCGGGAACACCGGGCGCCGCTTCGCGATGGGGCCGAAGACGCGCGAGCACCTCGACACCTTCTGGCACCTCGTCGACGAGATGCTGAACGCGGTGCTCTTCGTGCTGATCGGGCTCGAGGTGCTCGTGATCGACTTCGCGCCCGCGTGGCTCGCCGTCGGCGTCGCGGCCGTGCCGATCGTGCTGCTCGCCCGCTTCCTCGCGGTCGCGCTGCCGGTGCAGGCGCTGCGTCGCTTCCGCCCGTTCACGCCGCACGCGATCAAGGTGATGACGTGGGGCGGCCTGCGCGGCGGCATCTCCGTCGCGCTCGCGCTGTCGCTGCGCGAGACGCTGGGCGCGCGCGACCTCGCCACCTACGAAGGGATCGTGCTCGCGACGTACGTCGTGGTCGTGTTCTCGATCGCGGTGCAGGGCGCGACGATGGCGCCGCTCTTGCGGCGGCTCGGCCTCGCGAACGCGCCCGGCGCGTCGCACGCGCACGCGGTCGTTACCGACTAACGAGCGGCCCGCCCGCCCGCGCCGCACACGCCGAGGGCGCGCAGCTGCGCGCGCGCCTCGCCCGCCCAGTCGCGGTTCGCGCGCGGGCTGGCCGGGCTCGGGTGCAGCACGCTCCCGCGCCGCACGCGGTCGCCGAGCACGCATTCCGCGCGCGCCGCGGCGAACGCGCCGATGCCGATCACCCACTCGGGCTCGAGCGCGTCGACGACGGCCGCGAGGTGCCGGTCGCAGGCCGCGTAGAGCGGCTCGCGCTCGCGCGCCGGGAGCTTGTCGGGGGTGCGGTTGCGCCCGCTCTCCTCCATGAACACGAGCGGGCAGTAGTTCGCGACGAAGTGGTCGGCGAAGAAGCGCTCGGGGCGCTCCCAGTGGGCGGCGACGGCGCCCCACAGGCGCGCGCCGCTCACCTCGCTGCGCGCGCACGCGAAGCCCTCGACCGGGCGCTTCGGGTGCTCGCGCGCAGGCCGATCGATGCGCGCTTCGATCCCGAGCCAGTCGCGCACGTGCGCGACCTCGCCGAACGGCACGCCCGTCTGCGCCATGCCGAACGGGCCCGGGTTCATGCCGACGAACACGACGCGCTTGCGCGCCGCGCCGAAGCGCTGGAGGTACGCGCGGTGCGCGCGCCACGCGTAGGCGAGGGGGTCGTAGACGTGCGTGACGGGCGCGGCGAAGCGCAGGGCGTCGACCTCGTCGCGAAGCGATCGCGCCGCGCGCTCGAGGCGGCGCGCGACGCCGGACGCGCCGCTCATGCGCCGAGCGCGCCGTCGGTCCGCGGAGCGCCCGCGCGCGGCCCGGCGCCCGGCGCGCGCTCGCCGTCGCGTCCGCTCGCATCGGGTCCGCTCGCATCGGGTGCGCCCGCGCCGCCTCCGCTCGCATCGCCTGCGCCCGCGCCATTGGCGCTCGCTCTCGCTCGTGCGTCCGCCTCGCGGCCACTCGTGCGGGCATCGCCGTCGCCTCTCGGGCGGGCCACGGGCAGGAACGCGGTGAACGTCGTGCCGACGCCTTCTTCCGACTCGAGCGAGAGATCGCCGCCGGCCGCGCGCAGGAGTCGCACCACGCGCGCGAGCGGCAGCCGCCGAGGCGCCTCCGGCGCGGCGGCCGTCCCCGACTCGTAGATCGCGGCGAGCGCGTCGGCGTCGAGCGCGGCGCCGCGCGCGCGCACGGCGAGGGTCGCGAACGCCGGCGCGTCGTCGTCGAGCGCGGCGACGAGCCCCGTGAAGAGCTCGAGCGCGGGCGCGCCGCGGCGCCCGCGCGGCGCGACGTCGGCGGCGTGCGCGACGAGGCTCGCCGCGATGCGCTCGAGGGCGCCGGGCTCGATCGCGACGCGCGCCGCGCGCGCGCCCGCGTGCCGCGCGATCGCGACGGCGTGCGCGCGTGCGAGCTCGTCGGCGAGCCCGTCCGCGGCGCGGTCGAGCTCGATCGCCGGAGGCGCGCCGGCTTCCGCGACGTCGGGCCGCGCGTCGGCGCGCACCTCGGCGCCGCTCGCGCCGGGCGCGTCGCTCGGAAGCCGTGAGGGCGGCGCGTTGGACGCAGCCGGCCCGGGCGGCGCGGCCTCCGCGCCGGACGCATCCGGCGCGGGCGGCGCGGCCGCCTCGCGCGCCCCCTCGCTCGTCGACTCGCGAGCCGGGCGCGCCGGAAGATCCGGGAGCGCCGCCCGGCTCGCCGGGCTCGGCGCCGCGTCGGCGGCGGGCGCGAGCGGCTTGTCGCTCTCGCGCGCGACCCGCGCGGCGAGCTCGCCCGCGGCCTGCTCGCTCGCCGCGCGCTCGGCGAGCCACGACGCCATCACGTGGAGCAGCGACTTCTCGGTCGCGCCGAGCCGCTCCGCGGCGGGCGCGCGATCGAAGAAGGCGAGGGCGACCGCGTCGCGCGCCGGCTCGCCCACATCGCGCGCGGGCGCGGCGCCGCCCGCGGCCAGCACGCGCACGCCGAGGAAGCGCTCCCACGCGAACGGCGCGTGCTCGGGGTGCGTGGTCCAGTGGCCATCACTCGCGCGGTCGACCGCGACGGCGTCGGCCGCGTCGAGGCAGCGCGCGACGAGCGTGCGCGCGAGCTCCGGGCGCGGTCCGGGTGCGAGCTCCGGCACGTCGTCGGGCGCGCGCGCACACAGGATCTCGAGCGCGCCGCCCGTGCGCGCGACGAGGAGCCCGCCCTCGAAGCCGAGCCGCTCGCAGCCGAGTGCGATCAGGCGGTCGGCCTCCGCGAGCGCGCTCTCCGCGGGGCCCGTGCTCGCCGCGCGAAGCTGGTCGGAGAGCGCGCGCAGGGCCTCCATGCTCGTCCACTGGACGTGCTCGGCGCGGTTGCGCTCGTGCACGGAGCGCGTCGCGAGGAGCGCGGCCCAGAGCGCGGCGAGGTGCGCGCCGAGACGCAGCAGGAACGCCGTCGACGCGCCGCCGAGCGCGGCCTCGAGCGACGTCGGCGCGGGCGGCGGCGCGACGAGCGTGGCGCCCGCGAGTAGCGCGGCGAGCGCGAGGGGCGCGAGGTGCCGGCCGTCGCGGTCGCGCACGGCGGCGACCGCGGCGAGCAGCGCCGCGATCGCGAGCGGCGTCGTGAGCGCGAAGAGCGCGAGAGTGGACGACGTCACGGGCGGAGCTTCACCGCCCGGGCGCGCGCGGGCAAGCGCTCCGTGCGCTGCCGCCCGGCGCGCTCAGCGCACCTGCTCCCAGGCCCAGTCGAGCCACGGGAAGAGCGCCTCGAGATCGCTCGATTCGACCGTCGCGCCGCCCCACAGCCGCAGGCCGGGCGGTGCGTCGCGATACGAGCCGATGTCGTAGGCCGCGCGCTCGCTCTCGAGCAGGCTCGCGATCGCCTTCGCCGCCTTGTCGGGGTCGACGCCGTCGGCCGCGAGCGCGAGGCAGATCGAGGTCGACGAGCGCGTCTCGGGGCGCGCGGCGAGGAAGCGCACCCACGGGCTGCGCTCGACCCAGCCCGTCACGGCCGCGAGGTTGCTCCGCGAGCGCGCGACGAGCGCGGGAAGGCCGCCGATCGACTCCGCCCAGCGCAGCCCGTCGAGCGCGTCCTCGACGCACAGCATCGACGGCGTGTTGATGGTCGAGCCGTCGAACAGCGCCTCGTCGAGCACGCCCTTCTTCGCCATGCGGAAGATCTTGGGGAGCGGCCGCGGCGGCGTGTAGCGCTCGAGTCGCTCCACCGCGCGCGGCGACAGCGCGATCATGCCGTGCGCCGCCTCGCCGCCGAGCACCTTCTGCCACGACCACGTGACCACGTCGAGCTTCGCGAACTCGACCTCCATCGCGAACACCGCCGACGTCGCGTCGCAGATCGCGAGGCCCTCGCGGTCGTGCGGGATCCAGCGCGCGTCCGGCACGCACACGCCCGACGTGGTGCCGTTCCAGGTGAACACGACGTCGCGCGCGAAGTCGGCGGCGGCGAGGTCGGGCAGTGCGCCGTAGTCGGCGACGAGCGCGCGCGCGTCGGCGATGCCGAGCTCGCCCCGCACGTCCGAGAGCCAGCCGCTGCCGAAGCTCTCCCACGCGAGCACGTCGACGCCGCGCTCTCCGAGCAGCGACCAGAGCGCCATCTCGACCGCGCCCGTGTCGGAGGCCGGCACGACCGCGACGCGGTAGTCGCCGGGAATGCCGAGCAGCGCCTTCGAGCGCTCGATCACCTCGGCGATGCGCGCCTTGCCGGGCTTGCTGCGGTGCGAGCGGCCGACGAGCGCCGCGTCGAGCGCGGCGGTCGTCCAGCCGGGGCGCTTCGCGCACGGCCCCGACGAGAACTGCGGGCGCGCGGGCAGCGACGGGGGCTTCATGGGGATCGCTCCGGTTCGCGCGCGGCGGAGGCCGGGCGCGGGCGGCGGGGACGCGGGGCGGCGGAGTCTATCGCGGCCGCGCGTCGGCGGGATGCGCGCGCCGCGAGCGTCTACGTTCTGCCGCGCGCGGCGAACGGCGCGCGCGACGCGCGGCCGACCGCGCGCGACGGGCAGGGGAGGTGCGTGCATGCGCGGGCGATGCCGACGACGCGGACGACGCGGACGGCGCGGCGAAGGGCGATCGGGTCGGGGCTCCGGGAAGTGCGTCGCGTTCGCCGCGGGCGCCGCGCTCGCCGCGCTCGCGTGTGCGCCGATGCAGGTCGTCCCGCTCGACGTCGGGCCGGGCGCGGTCGAGGTGTACGTCGACGGCGCGCGCGCGGAAGGCGCGCCGCGCGAGCTCGAGCTGCGCGCCGACCGCGACCACAAGGTCTTCGTGAAGCGCGACGGCTACACGCCCGCGCTGGTCGTGCTCGAGACGCGGCGCGTCGACGGACGCGATGCGCTCGCGCCCGACGCCGTCCGCGTGCGTCTGCGGCCGCGCGCCGGCGAGCGCGAGGTGGAGATCCGCGACGAGGACGCGACGGGAGCGGAGTAACCTCGTCGACACGAGCACTTGCGGCGGAACCATCGAGTCACCACGAAGCATTTTCGGACACCCACGACCATGCCCGCTCTCGACCCCTTCCGCGCGACGCCGGACGTCGACGCCTACGTCCCGCGGCCCGCCACCGAGGCCGCGCTCACCGCGCTCGAGCAGGCGCTTCGGCGCGGCGACTCCCCGGCCCTGCTGCGCGGGCCGGCGGGCATCGGCAAGACGCTCGTCGCGCACGCCGTCGCCGCGCGCCTCCGCCGCGAGCACGCCGTCGTGCACGTGCCGGTTCCGTCGCTCGCGCCGCGCGATCTGTGGGCGTGGATCGCGGGTGCGCTCGGCGTCGATGCCTCCGCGCCGGGCGACGCGCGCGCGGCCGCGCTCGCGCGCGCCTCTGCCGATCGCCCGCTGCTCGTCGTCGTCGACGACGCCGAGCTGCTCCCCGCTGCGTCGCTCGCGAGCCTCGTCGATGCGCTCGGCGAGGGCGCGCTGCGCCTGCTGCTCGTCGCGGGCGACGACGAGCGAGGCGACGCGCTCGTCGCCGCGCTCGGAGTCGGCGCGCGCGAGGTCTGGCTGCGCGAGCCGATGACGCGCGACGAGACCGCCGCCTACGTCGCCGCGCGCGTCGCGGCCGCGCGCGGCGCGCTCGCGGGCGACGTGCTCGCGCGCTTCGACGACGCGGCGCTCGCGCGCGTGCACGCGCTGTCGGAGGGAGTGCCGGCCCGCGTGCACGAGCTCGCCGACGTGCTGCTCCAGCCCGAAGAGGCCGCGCGCGCCCACGAGCACGCGCGCGCGCTCCGCCCGGATGCGGTCGCGCGCGGCATCGCGCAGCGGAGCGGCGAGCTCGTCGAGCGCCTCGTCGACCTGCCCGACGAAGACCTCGCGCTCGCCGTCGCGCGGCGGCGCTCGGCCGCGCGCAGTGCGGACGCGCGCGACGCGGCTCGCGACGCGGCTCGCGACGCGGCTCGCGACGCGGCCTCGACGCGGCTCGCGACTCGGCGCGCGACGCCGCTCGCGAGTCCGGACGGGATGCGGGCCGCGCGGGCGTCTCGCCCGCGACCGATGCGCGCCCGGCATCCGCCGCGCGAGCGACGCCTGTCGCGCGGGCGGTGCCTGCCGCGCGTGCCCCGAGCGCCGAGCGCGCGGCGGGTCGCCGCGTGCGGGCCGCGCGCGCCGACCGGCAGGCGGCGGGAGCGGCGGCACCGCGTCGCGCGGGCGATGCGCTCCCGTACCTGCTCGGTGCCCTCGCCGTCGCGCTCGCGCTCGCCGCGGCGTTCCTGTGGGCGACCGATCGCCGACGCGCCGCCTCCGCGCCCGCCCACACCGCTCGCTTCGTCGATCTCGACGCCGCGCCGTCGCCGCCGCCCGAGCCGGCCGCTCCCGCTCGCGCGGCGGCGCTGCGCGAGGCGGCCGGCGCTGCGCCGGAACCGGCGGCGGCGGACGGCGCGTCCGCGCAAGCGCGCGCCGCATCGGACGCTGCCGCGCGCGATCGCGGCGACGCGGCCGCGCTCGCCGTCGAGCCGCCCGCCGGGACCGAGGCCGCCCGCGAAGTCGAGCCGCCCGCCGAGACCGAGGGCCGCCGAGGCGCGAAGTCGAGCTGCCCGCCGGGACCGGGGCCGCGCTCGCCGTCGAGCCGCCCGCCGAGGCCGCGCCCGCGCCCGCGCCCGCACCGTCGTCCGCGTCCACCGCCGCGATCCCGGCGGCGCGACCGCCCGCGGCCGAGCCCGCGGCGCGCGCTCCCGAGCGGAGCGCGACCGGCGCGCAGGCGGACGTCGAGAGCGAGGTGATCCCGCCCGCGCTCCGCGCCGTGGCGGGGCGCCGGCCGCCCGCCGAGATCGCGATCGAGCGCGGCGCGCCCGTGCTCGTCCGGATCGTCGCGCGGGAGGGCGACGAGGTGCGCATCGACGGCGCGCTGTTCGGGCGCGCGCCGATCGCCGAGGTCGCACTCGCGCCGGGCGAGCACCGCTTCTCGGCGCGGTCGCCGTCGGGCGAGGAGCGCGAGGTGGTGGCCCGCGTCGACGATGCGCACCGCCGCGTCGACCTCGCGAGCGCCGGCGATCGCTAAGCTCGGCCGCGGCGCGGGCGCACCGGGCCCGGGCGCGTGCCGGGGCCGGCGAGCGGGAGGGGCGATGGCGGAAGCGACGGCGAGTGCGGCGATGCGCGCGTACCTGCTCGACCTGCAGGAGCGCATCTGCGCCGCGCTCGAAGCCGAGGACGCGAGCGCCCACTTCGTGCGCGAGGATCTCGCGCGGCCGGGCGGCGGGCTGTCGCGCCCGCGCGTCCTCGTCGACGGCGCGGTGATCGAGAAGGCGGCCGTGAACTTCACGCACACGCAGGGCGTGAGCCTGCCGGCGACGGCGACCGAGCGTCGCCCCGAGCTCGCGGGCCGGCGCTACGAGGCCGTCTCGGTCTCGCTGATCGTGCACCCGCGCAACCCGTACGCGCCGACCTGCCACGCGAACTTCCGCATGTTCGAGGCGCTCGCGCCGGGCCGCGAGCCCGTCGCGTGGTTCGGCGGCGGCTTCGATCTGACGCCCTACTACGGGTTCGAGGACGACGCCCGCTACTGGCACCGCGTCGCGCGCGCCGCCGTCGTGCCGCACTTCGGCCCCGACGGCTATGCGCGCTTCAAGAAGCAGTGCGACGAGTACTTCTTCCTGCCGCACCGCGGCGAGCCGCGGGGCATCGGGGGGATCTTCTTCGACGACCTCGACGAGGGGGGCGCCGCGCACGGGCTGCGCTTCGTGCGCAGCGTCGGCGACGCGTTCGTGCGCGCGTACCTGCCGATCCTCGCCGAGCGCAAGGCGACGCCCCACGGCGAGCGCGAGCGCGCCTTCCAGCTCTTCCGGCGCGGGCGCTACGTGGAGTTCAACCTGCTGTACGACCGCGGCACGCGCTTCGGCCTGCAGGCCGGGGCGCGCACGGAGTCGGTGCTCGCGTCGCTTCCGCCCCTCGTCGCCTGGCACTACGACCACCGCCCGGCGCCGCGCTCGGACGAGGACCGCCTCTACACGGACTTCCTGCGCCCGCGCGACTGGGCGGACGAGCCGATGTCGCCGGGCCACCCCTACGAAGCGCATCTCGCGGAGCTCGCCTAGCGTCGCCTAGCGATCGATCGCGGCGTGTGCGGTCGGCGCGTCTCCCTCGGTCGCGACGCGCAGGGCCTCCCACGCGTGGAGCAGTCCGACGAGCTCCGGGTCGTCCGGCGCGACCTCGCTCCCGTCCTCGTGCGTCGCTCGTCCGCGCGCGAAGTCGTAGATCCACGCGTCGTCGAGCGAGCGCCACCCGAGCAGGCTCGGCGCCTCGAGCGTCGGCAGGTACTGGAACACGCGCCGCTCCGGGTCGGGCACGAAGCGCACGCCGCCGCGCGCGTTCGCGTCGACGGCGCGCAGCACGAGGCCGCGCAGGTCCGCCGCGCCGATCGGCTCGGGCCAGTCGCCGCCGAGCCCCGCGACGACGAGCGGAACGTGCGTCTGCAGCCGATCGAGCCGGCGGCCGTGCCCGAGCGAGCCGTCGTCGTAGATGGACTGGCCGTGGTCGGCCGTCACGACGATCGCGTGCGGCGTGTTGCCGACCGCCTCGCGGAAGCTCCCGACGAGCGCCTCGACCGCGCGGTCGACGTTGGCGGCCGCTGCGAGGTACGTGCGCCAGACCGCCTCCCGGTTCCAGGCGCGGATCTCGCTGCGGTCGACGGGGTCGACGTCGAGCACGCGATCGAGATCTTCGTGCCAGTACGGGTAGTGCGTGTCGACGACGTTCACGTAGAGGAAGAGCGGGTCGCTCGAGCGCACCTCGGCGAGGAACGCGCGCACGCGCGCGAGCAGGAGCTTCCACGACACCTGCAGGCTCGCGGGCGCGGTCGAGCGCGACGTGCGCTGCGCCGTGTCGCTGCGCGCATCGTAGAAGCGGTCGGCGCGAGCGGTGCCGAGGAGCGGCTCGCTGTCGCCGAACGAGTCGTCCTGCCCGGAGAAGTGCGCGGTGCGGTAGCCGCGCGCGGCGAAGTCGTCGATCCACGTGCGCTGGCCGGGATGCGGCGCGAGCGTCCCGCCGAACAGCTGCGCGCGCGAGCGCGTCGTGTACGGGCTGTGCACCCACGCGTGCGCCGTGCTCGCGCCCTCGCGCGCGAGCGCGTCGAGGAAGGGTGTGACGGGGCGGCCGTCGAGCGAGCGGCCGAGCACGTCGTAGCGGAAGCTCTCGAGGTAGACGACGAGCACGTGCGGTCGCGTGCGCGCGGCGGCGTGCGCCGGCGCCTCGGGAGCCGGCGTGGGAGCGGGCGGCGCGGCTCCGCGCGGGAGGTCGCCCGCGACGCCGTCCTCGTCGATGCCGTTGCCGGGGAGGTCGAGCGCGCGCGGGTGCAGCGCCGCGTCGAACGGCGCGGCGTCGGGCGGTCGCGACAGCCAGCCCGCGCCGTCGCGGTCGACGTCGGTCGCGCGCTCGACCGCCGCGACGAGGAGCGCGGACGCGGGCTGGAGTTCGAGCGCTTCGCGCACGGTGCGCGCCCCGCGGCTCGCGCCGCCGAGCGCGAAGGCCGTCGCGAAGGCGAGCGCGAGCGCGACGAGCGCGAGCCCCCGCGCGCGCGGCCGCGCGGGCGCCGCGCCGACGCCGCGCGATGCGGCGCGGCCGGAGCGGGCCGCGAGCCGGTCGGCGAATCGCATGCCCGCGACGAGCGCGATCGAGCTCGCGACGCCGCCGACGCCGAGCACGGCGCCCGCGATCGCGCCCGCCTCGTCGAACGACGAGACGTCGTGGCCCGCGAGCTCCATCGCGACGCCGGGCGTGATCAGAGCGCCGATCGTCGCGTGCAGCTGGTAGAGGAAGACGTCGGCCCAGGCGGCGGCGCCGAGCGCGGCGAGCACGCTCGCGGCGAGGACGCGGTGCGGGCGCGTCGTGAGCGCGCGCGCGAGCGGCGCGACGCAGGCGAAGACGAGCGCGACCGCGAAGCCGTTCGCGACGAGAGCCGTTCCCGCATAACGAGCGCGCAGCGGGGCGGTGTCGAGCAGGATCCCGCCGAAGCCGTTGCCGAAGCCGCCGCGCGTCGCCTCGAGCAGCGCGGCGTCGAGCGCGGTCGCGACCGCGGCGCACGCGAGACCCCAGGCCCACCAGGCGAGCGGGGCGCGGCGCGCGCTCACGGGGTGCACGTCTCCCGGTAGTGCCGCCATGCGGCGCGCACGAACGCGAGCGCCGTCTCGCGCTGGCGCGCGACCCTGACGGGGCTCGTCACGCTCGACGCGCCGATGAACGCGATCGGCTTCGTGCCGTGCAGCAGCGACGAGGGCGTCTCGGCGACGCGCGTCCAGAAGCCCGACGTCGCGGGGGCGCCGTCGTACGCGAGGGCGTAGGCGGCGAAGCGCTGCTCGCCGCGCAGGTACTGCGTGACGATCTGCACGGGGACGCGCTCGCCGTCGACGTCGAGATCGACGCGCTCGAAGGCGTCGGGCTCGCCCGGGCCGGGCAGTGCATACGTCGGCCGCAGCAGCCAGACGGGCAGCAGGAAGGTCCGCCGCACCGTGACGAACAGCTCGCCGTCGGCGGCCACGGCGGGCCGGAGCACGCCGTCGAGCGAGCGGCGCGAGCGGCGCTCGGCGCGCGGCGACGGCGCACCCCCGCCGCCCGCGTCGCCGTCGCCATCGTCTGCGCGGGATGCGCCGAGGTCCGCGACGGCGTAGCCCGGCACCTCGAGCGCCGCGAGCCTCTCGACCGAGAGGAAGGCGCCCGGGTCGGCGCACGTCTCCGCCATGCGCGGCTTCGCGACGATCGCCGCGATCGCCGCGCCCGCGGCGACGAGCGTCGCCAGCACGATCGGCGCATGGCGTCCCGACGCGACGCTCACCGGAACGCCTCGGAGAGGTGCGGGCGGTCGGCGATCCAGAACAGCGTGCCGATCACGACGATGAACGTCGCCACGCCCGAGCCCTCGTGCGCCATCGTGTCGAGGATCTGGGTGCCCGCGATCCGCGTGAGGAACACGAGCAGCACCACGCGCACGGTGTTCGCGACGAGCGTGAGCGGGACGATCGCGGCGACGATCGCGATGCGGCGCGCGGTCGAGCGCGTCGCGGCGACGAGGAAGAGGCTCAGCGCGATCGCCGCGACGAAGGTCGAGAACCCGCTGCACGCCTCGGACACCACGAACACCGTGTCCGGGATCTCGATCAGCGAGTGGAACAGGCTCGCGCGCACGCCGAGCGCCTGCAGCACGGCGACCGTCCAGTCGGCGGTGATCGTGCGCAGGTACATGTGGTTGGAGACGAGGCTCGGGAGCGGGACGAGGAAGACGCTCATCGCGAGCGGCAGCCACAGGGCGCGCGTGCGCGCGCGCCCGAGCAGAAGGAGCGACATGCCGGGGAGCGTCGCGACGAGGCCGATCGAGGCGATCTGCTGGCTGCGCATGCCGTAGTCGCCGACGAGCAGCACGAGGCCCGCGACGAGGAAGGGGAGCCCGAGCAGCGACGCGTCCTGCGGCGGCCCGCTGAACCGGCGCAGCCGCGCGCGGGCGAGCAGCACGATCAGCACCGCGACGATCAGGCTGTGGTTGTTGGACCAGAAGCTGCCCGTCCACTTCTCGTACATCCACGCGAGCGTGGGCCCGAACAGCGCGAGCCACGCGCCGACGCAGAGCCAGACGGGCACCGGCAGCGCGCGCGCGAAGTCGCGCAGCCCGGAGCCCAGGCCGCGCGTCGTCGCGGCGACGCCCTGGTCGGGGTGCGTGGAGCGGAACCAGAGGAAGAGCGCCGCCGTGATCGTCCCGATCGCGAGCTTCGGCCCGGTCGAGCGGGGCATGAGCGGACTGTCGGCGACGAGGAAGCCGACGACGGCGGCGACGGCGACGTCGAGCCAGCGTACGGGGTGGTACCTGCGTGCCATCGATCGCCGATCCCGCCTCGCTGCTCGTCCGGCCGTCGAGCCGACGACCGCCGCATCGGATCGCGGGAGGCACCGCCTTTGCCGCGAGCGCTCGGCCGGGCCCTGCGTCGCGAGCGGTGTGCCGCCGGATCGGCACCCCGACCTTCGCCTCGACCTTCGCCTCGACCTTCGCCCCGAGGTGCGACCGCCCGCCGATGCCGCGCGGTCGCCGCACGGGATGCACGGACACCGGCGGCGCGAGGAGCGTGCGCGAGCGCAGGAACGTCGCAGACGCGCACCGCAGCGGCAACCGGCCGCGCGCGCGCGGTTGGCGCTCCCTCCCCTCGGTGGTAGGTTGCGCGCCGCTCGCGTGCCCGGGCTCGCGCCTCGCGCGCGGCCGGAGCGCGCGCACGCCGCGCGCCTCGCGCGCGGCGCCGCATCCGACCGCGCACCCGACCGCCGCGGACGCCCGGACGTCCTCCGTGGAGACGAGCATGACCGCCGTGCCCGAAGCACCCGATTCGCCCGCGCCCGCGCACGGCAGCAGCGGCGCGGGCCCCTATCACGCCCTGCGCGTCGCGCGCGTGATCGAGGAGACGGCCGACGCGCGCTCGTTCGTGATCGACGTCCCCGCCGACCTGCGCGCGCAGTTCGGCTACGAGGCGGGCCAGTTCCTGACGTTCCGCCTCGAGGTCGCCGGCGAACGGCTCGTGCGCTGCTACTCGCTCGCGAGCTCGCCCGACACGGACACCGAGCACAAGGTGACCGTCAAGCGCGTCGCCGACGGGCGCGTGTCGAACTGGATGAACGACCGCGTGCGCGCGGGCGACGTGCTCGAGACGATGCGGCCGGCGGGCGTCTTCGTGCTGCAGGACCGCGCGACGCCGCTCGTCCTCTTCGGCGCCGGCAGCGGCATCACGCCCGTCATCTCGATCGTGAAGTCCGCGCTCGCGCGCACGTCCCGGCGCGTCCGCCTCGTCTACGCGAACCGCGACGCGGGCTCGATCATCTTCCGCGACGAGCTCGACGCGCTCGCGGCCGCGCACGGCGACCGGCTCGAGGTCGTCCACCGCCTCGACGTCGACCACGGCTTCCTCGACGCCGCGGGCGTTCGCGCCTACGTGGGCGCCGACCTCGACGCCGACTTCTACGTGTGCGGCCCGACGCCGTTCATGGACACGGTGGAGTCGACGCTCGGCGCGCTCGGCGTCCCGGACGGGCAGATCTTCGTCGAGCGCTTCGTGTCGATCGGCGATCCGCACGGCGCCGTGCACGCGTCGCCCGAATCGAAGGCGGGCGACGCGGCGCCGGCCACCGTGCGCGTCCGCCTCGACGGTCAGGACCACGACGTCCCCTACGCGGCCGGCAAGACGCTGCTCGCCGCGGCGCGCGAGGCCGGCCTCGAGCCGCCGTTCGCGTGCGAGGAGGGCTACTGCAGCTGCTGCATGGCGAAGCTCGTGCGCGGCTCGGTCCGCATGGCCGCGAACGACGCACTCGACGCCAAGCAGCTCGCCGAGGGCTGGGTGCTGACGTGCCAGTCCGTGCCGACGAGCGACGAGGTCGAGGTCGAGTACCCCGACTGACGCGCCGCGCCCGCCCACCTAACGAAGCGGGAATCCCACCGCCGCCTCGAGCTCGGCGAGCGCGGCGAGGGGCTCGACGACGCGGATCGTCGTCATGCCCATCGCGCGCGCGGGCTTGAGGTTGGCGCCGATGTCGTCGAGGAAGGCCACCGCGGGCGGCGCGACGCCGAGCCGCTCGCACGCGAGCGCGTAGATGCGCGGGTCGGGCTTCCGGAGCCCGACCACGCTCGATGCGACGAAGACGTCGAAGTGGGCGGCGAGGGCGTGCGCGGGCGCGCTCGCGACGGGCTCCGGCGTGCCCGCCGCCGCGGCGCCGCGCGCACCGTCGGTCGACCAGTCGTTCGTGAGCGCCGCGACCGCGAGCCCGTGCGCGCGAAGGCGCGAGATCGCGTCGAGCATCGCGGGGCGCGGCTGCGCCTCGCGCTCCATCTCCGCGAACATCGCGCGCGCATCGACCGCGTGCCCCGCCGCGCGGCACTCGCGTTCGAACTCGGCGAAGAACGCGTCGCGCGCGAGCTCGCCGCGCTCGAGGCGCGACCACGCGCCGTGCGGCGCGGTCTGCGCGACGACCCGGTTCACGGCGTTCGCGGGCAGCCCGTTCGCGCGCTCGTAGCGCGCGATCGCGTGCAGCGGTGACCCGAGCACGACGCCGCCGAGGTCGAAGACGACCGCCCGCAGGTGCGAGCGGGCCCGCGGTGTGCGCGCCGTCGGCTCGCTCATCGCGCCGCGCCGAGCGCTTCGAGGTGCGCCAGGATCTCGTCGACGCGGTCGTAGGCGCGCAGCTCGCGCGGCGTGAAGCCTTCGGCGAGGCCGAGCGCGAGCGCGCTCGGGGCGAAGGCGGCGGCCGCGTGCCCGAGCCCGAGCGCGCGCTGCGCGCCGCGGCGCCGCGTGCGCGCGGCGAGCACGCAAGCGGTGCCGATCGCGCCGCCGCCGAGCGCCGCGACCTGCTGCTTGCGGCGCCGCGCGGCCGCGATGCGGCGACCGTAGGCGAGCGTCCGGCGCGCGCGCGCGAGCGCGCGCTCGTCGGGCGCCGGGAGCGGCGTCCCGGGGCCGCCCAGCTCGAGCTCGGCGAGGATGCCGGCGTGGTCGGAGTAGGCCGCGCGCCGCCCCTCGATCACGATCTCCTCGTCGAGCACGCGCGCGACGTCGACGGGCGCGAGCCCGAGCGACGCGCCCGGTCGCACGAGCACGTAGTCGATGCGCGGGCCGGGCGCGTTCTCGCGAGGACGATAGGCGGACTGCGGGACGACCGAGGCCTCCGCCTTCCCGAGCGCGCGAGCGACGTCGACGAGCCCCGTCGCGCCGCGCGCGACGGTGAGCTCGGAGCGGTACGAGTAGGCGTTGAGGTCGCCCGCGACCGCGATCGGCAGCGGCGTGGCGGCGACCGCCGCCGCGATCTGCACGATCTCCGCCATGCGGTGCCCGACGAACTCGTCCGCATAGCCCGAGTAGCCGTAGGCGGCGTGCAGGTGCGTCGCGATCACGTCGAGCGCGCCGGCCGGCGTCGCGAGCCGCGTCGTCAGGAAGCCCTTGTTTCCCCAGTAGTCCATCTGCGCGACGCGCTGCGGGAGGCCGCACAGCAGGAACGGCTCGAAGTGCGCGCGCTCGATCGGCCAGCGCGAGAGCAGGACGAGGCCGCCGTTCCCGATGCCGGCGCCCTCGCTCCACGCGTGCACGAGCCCCGCGCGCGCGCCGTGCTCCGCGAGCAACGCGGCCTGCTCGGTGCTCCAGACCTCCTGGAACGCGGCGACGTCGAGCGACAGCGACGCGAGCCGCTCGCCGATCGCGCGCGCGCGCGCCTCGGGCGCGTGGCTGAGCGGTGCGGGGAGACCCCAGACGTTCAGCGTGAGCAGACGCAGGCGCATCGGGCGCGCGACCGTATCACAGCGCCGCGCACAGCTCGTCGAGCGCGGCGGCCTCGCGCGCGGCGACGATCGCGGCGTCGGCGCTGCCGGCTTCCGCGCACGTGGGAACCGGGACGAGCGCGGGGGCCGACCCTCGCGCGCGCATCGCGGCCACGTGCTCGTGCCATCCACCCTCGGGCGCGCAGGACGCGACGACGAACGCGACGCGCTCGCCCGGAGCGAGCCCGAGGGCGTGGCGGATCGCGACGCGCGAGCGGCGGAGCGCGCCGAGCGCCGCGATGCCGGTCGTGAAGCGCGCGTTCAGCTCGACGACGGGGCGCAGCCGCTCGACGGGCGCCGCGCCACCGCGGTCGAGGTACGCGAACGCGTCGACCGCGCACGGGCCCCCGTAGCCCGCGGCGCTCGCGGCGGCGACCAGCTCGGCCGCCGCTCCCCGCGCCGCATCGTCCCACGAGGTGCCGGAGAACACGCGACCGCGCGCGTCGATCTCGCCGCGGTGGCCGCGCGGCGCGCCGCTCGCGCTCGTGATCGCGCGCAGGCTCCCGAGCAGGGCGAGCGCACCCCCGCCCGCGCCGCGCGCGCCGGCGTGGAAGGCGACCGAGAGGTCGACGGTGCGCTCGAGCCACGGCTCGAGCACGGCGCCGCCGCGCGCGGCGAGCCGGTCGAGCGCGCGCTCGAGCGCGGCGCGCGGTGCCGCGTCGGCGACGCGCCCGCCGCGCAGGTGGAGGCGCCCGCGCCCGCTCGTCCCGAGGCGCGGCTTGAGGCACGCGTGCGCGCGCATCCACGCGGGCCACGCGTCGATGCGCGCCTGCACGTCGGAGAGCGTCGCGCTCCGCGGAGCGCCCGGGGCGAGCGCTTCGGCCGCATAGCATGTGATCCGCGGCGCGACGGCGGGCCCGCTCGCCGGCGCCGCGAAGGCCTTGTCGTGGAGCGCCATCGCGGTCGCGGGCGGCGCGCCGCGCCAGCGCGCACCGAGGCGGGCGAGCGTCTCGCGCGCGGCCTCGTCGCCGAGCCAGGCGATGCCGCCGGGCGCGTCGTCGCTCGCGTCGGCGGCGGCCGGCGCGTCGTCGGTCGCGGTCGCGGTCGTCGAAGGCCGCGCGGCACCCGCGCCGGTCGGCGCGTCCGCGGCCGCGCACCACGGGAAGGCGGGCTCGGCGTGCGGCGAGGCGCGTCGCACTCCGTCTTCGGCGACGAGCTCCGCGCCTTCGCCGAAGAGCGCGCCGAACAGCGCGCGCGCGGCGGCGACGCGCGGCGTGCGCGCCGCCTCCCTCCACGCCTCGCCCTCCTCGGCGCCGAGGTTCGCGAGCACGAGCAGGCGGGTCACGCGGGCGTCGGGCCGTCGTCGGCGCGCGGTGCGCGCCGCGCGCCCGGACGGGCGCGCGCCCGGCGGACGTGCTCGATCAGCGCGCGGTCGAGCCCCGCGCGCTCGCGCGGGGCCACGGCGAAGCGCCGTCCCTTGGCGCGGTTCGCGCCGAGCGGGAAGGGCGCGCAGCGCGCATAGCGTTCGGCGTCGTCGGCGCCCGGTGCGAGGCGCCGCAGCCACTCCGCGGCGAAGCGCACGTGTCCCACCTCGTCGTCGTGGACGCGCTGGCAGACGCGCGCGCTCGGCTCGTCGCCGGCCGCGCGGAACGCGTCGCGCCACAGCAGCGTGAAGTCGAGGTTCGCCTGCTCGAGCGTGAGTCCCATGCCGGCGAGGAAGGCGGCGATCCCGTGCGGCGAGGCGCGCAGCGCGGGCACCTGGTTCCAGAAGTAGGGCACGTGGGCGTGGCCCTCGAGGCGCGCCCCGTGCGCGTCGAGGCGCGCGAGGTAGAGGCGGCAGTGGAGCTGCTCCTCGCCGATCACGCGCGCGAGGCCTCTGCGCAGCGCGGCGGGTGCGTCGGGGAAGCGCAGCAGCGCCCACGCGAAGAGCTCGACCGCCATCAGCTCGTGGTGCGCGAAGCGCGCGAGGCACGCGATGCGCGCCTCGGGCCGGCCGAGCTCGCGAGGGAGCGGGAGGCGTGGCGCGCGCGCGGCGAAGGCGATCGCCGGGGCGCGCTCGGGGCCGTCGACGTCGACCGCGGGGCCCGGCTGCGCGTCGTCGAGGTCGGCGGGCAGCGGCGCGAGCTTCGCGTCGAGCTCGCCGCTCGCGAGGATCGCCAGGCAGCGCGCGCGCAGGCTCGTGTCGGGGTCGGACATCGCGCGCAGGGTAGCGGCGTGGGGCGCGTCGCCTCGATCCGGGCGATGCTCCGCACCGCGTCGCCCCGCGGCCGCGGGCAGGGTCGGGCGGCGATCGGCCGGACTCGCTGCTTCCGCGCACGCGCGCCGCGCCGTGCGCGGCCGGAGGAGGGACACGATGGCTCGAGCTCGCGTTCTCGTCGGGACCCGCAAGGGCGCGTTCGTGATGACGTCGGACGGCACGCGCGACCGCTGGCAGATCGACGGCCCGCACTTCGCGGGCTGGGAGATGTACCACCTCAAAGGGTCGCCCGTGGATCCGAACCGCATCTATGCGTCGCAGTCGTCGGGCTGGTTCGGCCAGCTCGTGCAGCGCAGCGACGACGGCGGCGCGACGTGGTCGCCCGTGTCGAACGAGCTCGTCTACGACGGCGTCGCGGGCACGCACCAGTGGTACGACGGCACGCCGCATCCGTGGGAGCTCGCGCGCGTGTGGCATCTCGAGCCCTCGCTCGACGATCCCGACACCGTGTACGCGGGCGTCGAGGACGCGGCGCTCTTCCGCTCGACCGACGGCGGCGCGAGCTGGCACGAGCTCGCGGGGCTGCGCCGGCACGGCTCGGGCTCGGCGTGGCAGCCGGGGGCGGGCGGGCTGTGCCTGCACACGATCGTGCTCGACCCGACGGATGCGAAGCGCATCTACACCGCGATCTCCGCGGCCGGGGCCTTCCGCAGCGACGACGGCGGCGCGACGTGGCGCGCGATCAACCGCGGGCTCGTGTCCGAGCAGATCCCCGACCCGACGGCCGAGGTCGGCCACTGCGTGCACCGCATCGCGATGCACCCCGCGCGCCCGAACGTGCTCTTCATGCAGAAGCACTGGGACGTGATGCGCAGCGACGACGCCGGCGACACCTGGCGCGAGGTGAGCGGCGACCTGCCGACCGACTTCGGGTTCCCGATCGACGTGCACGCGCACGAGCCCGACACGGTCTACGTCGTGCCGATCACGAGCGACTCCCTCCACTACCCGCCGGACGGGAAGCTGCGCGTCTTCCGCAGCCGCACGGGCGGTGGCGAGTGGGAGCCGCTCTCGAAGGGGCTCCCGCAGGCGCACTGCTACGTGAACGTGCTGCGCGACGCGATGGCGGTCGACCGGCTCGACCCGTGCGGCGTGTACGTCGGGACGACGGGAGGGCAGGTCTTCGTCTCGCCCGACGGCGGTGACCACTGGACGGCGATCGCCGAGCACCTTCCGCCCGTCCTCTCCGTCGAGGTCCAGACGCTCCCGTGATCCGCGTCGTGCTGCCGCCGCACCTGCGCACGCTCGCGGGCGTCGCGGGCGAGGTCGCGCTCGAGGTCGCCGACCCGGCGACGCGCGACGCCGTGCTCGACGCGCTCGAGGCGCGCTACCCGATGCTGTGCGGAACGATCCGCGATCGCACCACCGGCGAGCGCCGGCCGTTCATCCGCTTCTTCGCCTGCCGCGAGGACCGCACGTTCGACGCGCGCGACGCGCCGCTTCCCGAGGGCGTGCGCAGCGGGCGCGAGCCGCTGCTCGTCGTCGGTGCGCTCGCGGGCGGCTGAGCGGGCGGCGCGGGCGCCCGTCGGGCCGCTCGCCTAGCGAGGCTTCGCGGCGGCGACGACGGCGATGTCGAGCTGCCACGAGCGCGCGTCGGGGTCGAGCGCGAACGCGCGGCGCACGCCGTCCGGCGCCGCGCGGAAGAGGGCGCGCAGTCCCTCGCGCGCCGCGGCCGGCGTGTGCATGCGGTCGGTCCAGACGTCGAAGTCGAGCGGGCAGGGGAAGCTGCCCGCCCGCCGCACGTCGGCGAGGCCGGCGGACTCGAGCATCGCGCGCCACTCGCCGACGCGGTGGTTGCGGACGTGCGACGGGTCGCGGAGCAGCTCGATCGCGTTGAGCCAGGTGTCCTCGGCGGCGTCGTCGGGGGCGACGCTGTCGGAGAGCGCGAAGCGGCCGCCCGGCCGCAGCACGCGCGCCGCCTCGCGCGCGAACACCGCGGCGCGCGGGAAGTGGTGCGCGGCGAGCCGCGAGACGACGACGTCGAAGCTCGCGTCGGGGAAGGGGAGCGCCTCGGCGTCGCCGCGCTCGACGCGGACGCGCGCGAGGCCGCGTTCGCGCGCGCCCGCGCGCGTCTGCGCGAGCATCGCGTCGGTGAGGTCGAGCGCCGTGACGTCGGCGCCGGCGGCGGCGAGCGCGAACGTCGTGTGGCCCGCGCCGCAGCCGATGTCGAGCGCGCGCTCGCCCGGGCGCGCGGCGACCGCGCCGCACAGCGCCCGCAGGTCGGGCCCGTCGGCGTGCGGCCAGCTCGCCGCGTAGCCTTCGGCGGCGGCCGAGAACTGGTGGCGGACGGAGTCCTTGACGCCGCGCGCGGCGTCCTCGTCGGCGTGGGGGCGGGGGTCGCGCACGGTCGTCTCCTCCGGCAGAGTGGGCGCGCCGACTTCGATCGGCGGCGAATAGTTATCATATGTGAAATACAGGAGCCAGCGCATGGCGAGGTCGCGGGAGGAACGGGTCCACGGGGCGGTCGAGGCGCTGATGCGGCTCGCGGAGGTGGCGCTGCGCCGCCGGCGCCAGCTCGCGCGCGGCGCGGGCCTCACCGACCAGCAGTGGCGCGTGCTCGAGGAGATCCACACCGAGCACTTCATGCCGTCGCTCTTCGCGCGGGGGAACGAGACGTCGCCCGCGGCCGTGTCGCGGACGCTGCGCGAGCTCGAGGCGCAGGGGCTCGTGCGGGCGTCGATCGACGCGGGCGATGCGCGCCAGCGCCGCTTCCGGACCACCGCGCGCGGGCGCCGCGCCATCGAGCGGCTGCGCGCGGAGCGCGCGGAGGCGCTCGCCACCGCCTGGGCCGACCTCGCGAGCGCCGATCTCGAGCGCTTCGCGGCGTTCGCCCACGAGCTGGCCGGGCGGCTCGAGGCGCTGTCCGCGCGCGCGGACGCGCGCGACTGACGCGCGTGCGCCCATCGCCGCCGGGCGATCGGCGCTTGGATCCGAAAGTGAAACGTGTTTCAATACGCGCCCCATGGCGGCCGAGCTCGAGGATCGTTCGCAGCGGATCGTCGAGTCGGCGGTCGTGCTCGCGGAGCAGGGCGGCTTCGAGGCCGTCCGCCTGCGCGACGTCGCCTCGCACGCGGGCGTCGCGCTCGGGACGCTCTACCGGCGGTTCCGCAGCAAGGAGGACCTGCTGGTCGCGGCGCTCGACCGCGAGATGACGGCGCTCGAGCGGCGCGTGCTGGCGAAGCTGCCGTCGGGCGACAGCGAGCTCGATCGTCTCGAGGCGCTGTTCACGCTCGTGACGCGCAACTTCTGCCGCAAGCCGAACCTCGCGCGCGCGCTGCTCAAGGCGCTCGTCTGCGGGCAGCCCGAGCTCGCGCAGCAGGTGGCCGGCTTCCACGCGCGGCTCGAGCGGCTGATCGTCGCCGCGGTGCGCGGCGAAGAGGGCGCGGACGCGAGCGCGCCGACGGAGGCGGAGCGGCGGCTCGCCTGGCATCTCGATCTCGTGTGGTACGCGCTGCTCATCAGCTGGTCGAGCGGCGTGCGCACGCAGGCGGCGGTGATCGACGAGACGCGCGAAGCGGCGCGCCTCATGATCGAAGGCTGGAACGGAATCCCGAACGGGAACTGACGAGGAGAGCACGGGGCATGGGAAACGCAGCCCTCGAGGCCGAGTTCGCGAAGTACGTCGGGAAGGCGGTCGGCCCGCCCGAGGTCGCGCGCGACCCGGTGAACGAGCCGATGATCCGCCACTGGTGCGAGGCGATGGGCGACGCGAACCCGGTCTACACGGACGCGGACGCCGCGGCGAAGTCGGTGCACGGCGGCATCGTCGCGCCGCCGACGATGATGCAGGCGTGGATCCTCAAGGGCTACGAGATGGCGCTCGACACCGAGCCCTCCGACCTGCAGGAAGCGCTCCACGCCGTGTTCAACGCGCACGGCTACACCGGCGTCGTCGCCACGAACTGCGACCAGGGCTACACGCGCTACCTGCGGCCCGGCGAGCGCATCCGCGCGCAGATGACGATCGAGTCGATCTCGGAGGAGAAGGCGACCGCCGTCGGCATCGGCCACTTCATCGAGACGCGCACGTCGTTCCGCGACGAGCGGGACGAGGAGGTCGGCTGGATGACCTTCCGCGTGCTCAAGTTCAAGCCCCAGGAGCGCGCGGCGAGCGCACCGGCCGAGGCCGGCGCCGCGCCGCCCAAGCCCGGGCGCATCCGCCCGCCGCTCTCGCAGGACGTCGAGTGGTGGTGGAAGGAAGGCATCGAGAAGGATCGCCTGCTGATCCAGAAGTGCGACGCGTGCGGCACGCTGCGGCATCCGACGCGCCCGCTCTGCCACCGCTGCCAGTCGTTCGACTGGTCGTACGTCGAGGCGAGCGGGAAGGGCACGCTGCACAGCTACGTCGTCATGCACCACCCGCCGCTCCCGGGCTACGAGCTCCCGATGGCGATCGGTCTCGTCGACCTCGAGGAGGGCACGCGCGTCGTCGCCGAGCTCGGCGGCGTCGCGTTCGAGGACATCGAGATCGGCATGCCGCTGCGCTGCTCGATCGAGGTGGCGGACGAGAGCGGGTTCAAGGTTCCCGTCTTCCGGCCGGCGGCCTAGGCGCGCCGCGCGCCGCGCGACGGCAACGCGGAACGGCAACGCGGAACGCGGAACGCGGAACGGGAACGCGGAACAGAAAACGGGGAACGGGAAGGGAGACACGACCGACATGGGCCTCCAGTACGACCGCGTGAAGGTGGGCGACGCGCTGCCGACGCTCGAGATCCCGATCACCGCGGCGCTGATCGTGGGCGGCGCGCTCGCCTCGCGCGACTACACGCCCGTGCACCACGACACGCCGGCGGCGAAGGCGACGGGCGCACAGGACATCTTCATGAACATCCTGACGACGAACGGGCTCGTCGGACGTTATGTCACCGACTGGGCGGGCCCCGACGCGCGCGTCACGCACGTCGGCATCAAGCTCGGCGCGCCCAACCACCCGGGCGACACGATGAAGCTCGTGGGCTCCGTGTCCGCGAAGGACGACGCGAAGCGCGAGCTCGAGGTGTCGGTCGTCGGCAAGAACGGCTGGGGCAACCACGTCGAGGGCCGGGTCCATCTCGCGCTGCCCTAGCGAGCGGCGCGCACAGCACAACGACAGGAGGCCGGCCCATGCCGACCGGGTTGAAGAACGAAGCGGCGATCGTCGGAATCGGCGAGACGAAGTACACGAAGAACTCCGGCGTCTCGGATCTCCACCTCGCGACCGAGGCGGTGTCGAAGGCGATCGCGGACTGCGGGGTCGACCCGCGCGACGTCGACGGCATCGTCACGTACGAGATGGACATGTCGGACGGCATCGAGGTCGCGCGCGCCGTCGGCCTGGGCGACCTGACGTTCGAGAGCCGCATGCCCTACGGCGGCGGCGCGTGCATCGGCACCATCCTGCACGCGACGATGGCGCTCGCGACCGGCGCCGCGAAGTACGTCGTCTGCTACCGCGCGCTGAACGGGCGCTCGGGCCACCGCTACAGCATGGGCGTGTCGGGCCAGATGATCACGTCGGACACGATCCACTACGGCTGGTACATGCCGTCGGGACTCGTCACGCCGGCGAGCTGGGTCGCGATGTTCGCGCGCCGGTACATGTACGAGACGGGCACGACGTCGGAGGCGCTCGGCGAGGTCGCGGTGCAGACGCGCTCGCACGCGGTGAACAACCCGGCGGCGTTCTTCTACCAGCGCCCGCTCACGATGCAGGAGCACCAGGCGGCGCGCATGATCGTCGACCCGCTGCGCCTGTACGACTGCTGCCAGGAGACGGACGGCGGCGCGGCGGTCGTGCTCACGACGCCCGAGCGCGCCAAGGACCTGAAGCAGACGCCCGCCGTCGTGCGCGGCATCGCGCACGCCTCGGCCGACGACCAGGAGCAGATGACGAGCTTCTATCGCGAGAGCGTCGCGCGCATGCCCGAGGTCGAGCTCGTGGCGAAGCAGCTCTGGGAGAAGAGCGGCATGCGCCCCGACGACATCGACTGCGCCATCCTGTACGACGCCTTCACCGTGATCGTGCTGCAGCAGCTCGAGGCCTACGGCTTCTGCAAGTTCGGCGAGGCGAAGGACTTCGTGAAGAACGGCAACATCTCGGTCGGCGGACGGCTGCCGACCAACACGCACGGCGGCCAGCTCTCGGAGGCCTACATCCACGGGATGAACGGCATCGTCGAGGGCGTGCGCCAGGTGCGCGGCACGTCGACCAACCAGCCCAGGAAGCACGATCACACCCTCGTCACCTCGGGTCTCGGCGTTCCCACGAGCGCGATGATCCTGGGGCGCGACTGACGGAGAACGGCGAGCGCCGCGCGGCGGCCGCTCGCGAAGGAGCACGACATGCCCGAAGCCTGGATCATCGAAGCGAAGCGGACGCCGATCGGCCGGGGCAAGGCGATCAAGGGCGACCTGTCCGGCATCCACCCGGCGCACCTGCTGCAGAAGGTGCAGACGGGCCTGCTCGAGTCCGCGGGCGTCGACCCGAAGGAGCTCGAGCAGATCGTCGGGGGCTGCGTCACGCAGGCCGGCGAGCAGAGCAACAACATCGCGCGCAACGCCTGGCTCACGCGCGGCGACCACTACCACGTCGCCGGCACGACGGTCGACGCGCAGTGCGGCTCCGCGCAGCAGGCGAACCACATGATCTCGGCGTTCGTGCGCGCGGGCGCGCTCGACTGCGGCATCGCGTGCGGCGTCGAGGTGATGAGCCACGTCGGGCTCGGCCAGAACGTCTACCACGGCCCCGGCTACTTCCAGACGCCGGACTGGCCGTGGGACGCGACGCCCGACCAGTTCACGACGGTCGAGCGCATCGTGAAGAAGCGCGGCATCACGCGCGAGCAGGCCGACGCGTTCGCGCTGCGCTCGCAGGAGCGCGCCGCCGCGGCGCGCGACGCCGGGCACTTCGATCGCGAGATCCTGCCCATCGACGCGCCGATCCTCGGCGACGACGGCCAGCCGACGGGCCAGACGAAGCTCGTCGTGCACGACCAGGGCATCCGCCCGACGACGCTCGAGGGCCTGGCCTCGCTCAAGCCCGTCGTCGAGGGCGGCATCCACACGGCCGGCAACTCGTCGCAGATCAGCGACGGCGCGGCGGGCGTGCTGTGGATGTCGCCGGCGAAGGCGAAGGAGCTCGGGCTCAAGCCGCGCGCGCGCATCCTGTGGGACGTCGTCGTCGGCTGCGACCCGTACTACCTGCTCGACGGCCCGATCGACGCCACGGAGAAGATCCTCCGCAAGTCGGGCATGAAGCTCTCGGACATCGACCTCTACGAGGTCAACGAGGCGTTCGCGGCGGTCGTGCTCTCGTGGCTCCAGGTGACGGGCGCCGACATCGACCGCCTGAACGTCAATGGCGGCGCGATCGCGCTCGGCCACCCGGTCGGCGCGACGGGGTCGCGGCTGATCGTCAGCGCGCTGCACGAGCTCGAGCGCCAGGACAAGCAGACCGCGTACATCAGCATGTGCTGCGGCTCGGCGCTCGGCACGGGAACCATCATCGAGCGCCTGTAGCGCGCGGCGCGCGCGCCGCGCGCGCGGAATCGGGAGAGACGCCATGGGAGAGATGGAAGGCAAGGTCGCCGTCGTGACGGGCGCGGCGCGCGGGCTCGGGCGCGTCGAGGCGCTCGCGCTCGCGGCGCAGGGCTGTCGCGTCGTCGTGAACGATCTCGGTGTCGCGTCGGACGGAACGGGCCGCGACGAAGGTCCGGCGCGCGCGGTGTGCGACGAGATCGAGGCGATGGGCGGCGAGGCCGTGCCGCACTTCGGCGACGTCGCCGACTGGAACGACTCGAAGTCGATGATCCGGACCGCCGTCGAGGCGTTCGGCGAGATGAACATCCTCGTCAACAACGCGGGCTTCTGCCGCGACGTGATCCTGCACAAGATGACCGAGCAGGACTTCGACAGCGTCGTGCGCGTGCATCTCAAGGGCCACTTCTGCGGCATCCGCCACGCCGTCGAGTACTGGCGCAACAAGGCACAGACGGACGGGAAGCCGCCGTACGGCCGCATCATCAGCACGGCGTCCGAGTCGTTCCTGTTCTGCCAGCCCGGGCAGCCGAACTACGGCCCGGCGAAGGCCGGCATCGTCCCGCTGACGATCGGGGCCGCGCAGCTGATGGACAAGTACGGCATCACGGCCAACGTGTTCATCCCGCGCGCGCGCACGCGCATGAACGAGGATGGCGTGTTCGCGGCGATGTTCGCGAAGCCCGAGGAGGGCTTCGACAACTTCGCGCCCGAGAACACGGCGCCGCTCGTCGCGTACCTCGCATCCCCGCGCGCCGCGAACGTGAACGGCTACGTCTTCATCGTCTGGGGACGGTCGCTGCGCGTGCTGCACCCGCCGACGCCCGGCGAGGAGTGGACCTCGGACGCGCGCTGGACGCTCGACTCGATCGACGCCGTCGTGCAGCCCTTCATGAAGGGCCGCCCGGGCGTGATCGGCGGCGGGTACGCGCTGCCGCCGGTCTAGCCGGCGAGCGCGGCGCGGCGGCTCAGGCCGCCGCGCCGCTCGCGAGCGCGTCGCCGAGGAGCGCGAGGTGGTGGCTCGCGCCGCCGAGCTCGGTCTCGTGCGCCTTGGCCCACAGGAAGAAGCGGTGGATCGGGTACTCGACGTCCGAGCCGATGCCGCCGTGCAGGTGCTGCGCGGAGTGGACGACGCGCTGGCCGGCCCGGCACGCCCACCACTTCGCGAGCGCGACGGCGCGGCCGGCCGTGGGGGCGCCGCTGTCGAGCTGGTAGATCGCCTGCCACAGCGTCGAGCGGATGCACTCGACGTCGATGTAGGCGTCGGCCGTGCGCAGAGCGACGCCCTGGAAGGTGCCGATCGGCTTCCCGAACTGCTTGCGGCTGCCGACGTACTCGGCCGTGCGCCGCAGCGCCTCGGCCGCGACGCCGAGCATCACGGCGCACGTCGCGACGCGCGCGCGCGCGAGCGTGAAGGCGAGCGCGTCGCCCGTGCCGGCGCCGAGCGGCTCGGCGGCCGCGTCGGCGAGCCGCAGCGTCGCGACGTGCGCGTGGTGCGTGGCGCGGCGCGGCTCGAGTGCGACGCCGCCGCTCGTCGGGTCGAGCACGAAGAGGCCCGGTGTGCCGTCCTCGCGGCGCGCGGAGACGACGATCGCGCGCGCGCCGTCGGCGGCGGCGACCGTGCTCTTCACGCCGTTCAGCACGACCCCCGCACCCTTGCGCGTGGCCGTCGTGCCGGGCGCCTCGGCGGGCTGCGTGCCCTCCTGCAGCGCGGCCGTCAGCCAGTGGTCGCCCGCGACGAGCCCCGGCAGGAGCGCGCGCTTCTGCGCGTCGCTGCCGAAGCGCGCGATCGCGAGGCCCGCCTGCGCGAGCGCGGGAACGAGCGGCACGGGTGCGAGGTGGCGGCCCTGCTCCTCGAGCAGGAGGCAGAGCTCGAGCAGGCCCATGCCCATGCCGTCCTGCGCCTCGTCGACGGCGATGCCCAGCAGGTTGGCCTCGGCGAGCTGCTTCCAGAGCGCGGTGTCGAAGACCGCCTCGCTCTTGTCGACCGTGCGCAGGCTCTCGTCGCTCACGGCGTCCGAGAAGATCTGCCGCGCGAGCTCCTGGATGGCGGTCTGCTCTTCGGAGAGGGAGAAGTCCATGGGGTGCTCTCTTCGCTTCGTGGCTTCGGTGCGGAGTGGGGTGGGGCGGCCTAACGAGCGGCGCGCGGAAGGCCGAGGCCGAGCATCGCGACGAGCTCGCGCTGCACCTCGTTCACGCCGCCGCCGAAGGTGTTGATGGTCGCCGCGCGGTACTCGTTCTCGAGCGTCGCGGCGAGGTCGCCGGTCGATGCGTCGCCGCGGATCGCGGCCTCCGGCCCGACGACCTCGATCAGGAGCCGGTAGGCGTCGAGCAGGCACTCCGTGCCGAAGACCTTCGCCGCCGAGGCGTCCGCCGGGTTCAGGTGGCCCCGCTCGAGCTGCCACGCCATGCGCCAGTTCAGGATCTTCATGGCGTCGACGAGCGCGAACGCCTCGGCGAGGTTCGCGCGCACCCAGGGCCGGTCGGCGATCGCGCGTCCGTCGGCGTCCTTGGTCGAGCGCGCCCACTCGACGGTGCGGTCGACGAGGTGGCAGCCGTAGCTGCTGAAGGCGGCGAGGCCGATGCGCTCGTGGTTGAGCTGGGCCGTGATCAGCGCCCAGCCGCCGTTCACGCGCCCCACGACGTTCGCGTCGGGAACGCGCACGTTCTCGTAGTAGGACATGTACGTGTGCCCGCCGCTCAGCACGTCGATCGGCGAGCAGCTGAACCCGGGCGTCGTCGTCGGCACGATGAAGATCGTGATGCCCTTGTGCTTGGGCGCGTCGGGGTCGGTGCGGGCCGCGAGCCAGATGTAGTCGGCGTCGCTCGCACTGCTCGTCCAGATCTTCGTGCCGTTGATGACCCAGTCGTCGCCGTCGCGCACGGCGGCCGTCTTGAGCGAGGCGAGGTCCGTGCCCGCGTCGGGCTCCGAGTAGCCGATCGCGAAGTGCACCTCGCCCGTGAGGATGCCGGGCAGGTACTGCTTCTTGTGCTCGTCGGAGCCGAGCGTCATGAGCGCCGGTCCGACGGTGTTGAGCGTGACGAACGGGAGCGGCGCGCCGAAGCGCCGCGCCTCCTCGAAGAAGATGAACTGCTCGATCTCCGTCTTGCCCTGGCCGCCGTACTCGCGCGGCCAGCCGACGCCGAGCCAGCCGTCCTCGCCCATCTGCCGGATGAGCGACTTGTAGGCCTCGCCGCCCTCGAGCCCGCGCGTCTTCTTGCGGACCTCGGGCGTCATGAGCTTCGAGAAGTAGGCGCGCAGCTCGTCGCGAAGCGCCTGCTGCTCGGGGGTGAAGTCGAGATGCATGCGTGTCTCCGACCGCGTCGGTGCGCGCGCGGACGCCGCGCACCCGGGGCTAGAACGTGTTTCAGCGGCCCTCTACAGTAACACCGGGAACGCCGCCGGCGAACGGCGGCGCGCAGGGCGGGGGGAGCGTGCAGTGCAGGTGACGGCCACGATGGGGGCGGACGTCCCGCTCGCCGAGATTCCCGCCTACGCGAAGCGCGTCGAGGCCCTGGGCTACGACGCGCTCTCGGTTCCCGAGGCGCGCCACGAGGGCGTGCTCACCGCGCTGCTCGCGCTCGAGCACACGACGCGGCTGCGGGTCGGGACGGGCGTGCTCGTCGCGTTCGCGCGCAGCCCGATGCTCGCCGCGCAGGCGGCGTGGGACCTGCAGTCCCTCTCGAACGGCCGCTTCGAGCTCGGGCTCGGCACGCAGGTGAAGGGCAACGTGGTCGGCCGCTTCGGCATGCCGTGGAGCGCGCCGGCCGCCCGCCTGCGCGACTACATCGGGGCCGTGCGCGCCTGCTTCGACACCTTCCAGAACGGCGCGCCGCTCGACTTCCGCAGCGAGTCGTACACGCTGAACCGCATGCAGCCCTTCTTCAACCCGGGCCCGATCGCCCACCCCGACGTCCCGATCCTGATGGGCGCGATCGGCCCGATCATGACGCGCGTCGTCGGCGAGGTGGCCGACGCCGTGCAGACGCACCCGACGAACAGCGAGCCGCGCTACCTGCGCGAGGTGATGCGTCCGCGCATCGACGAAGGGCGGCGTCGCGCGGGCCGCACGGCGCACGTCGAGATCGCGGCCGGCCCCCTCGTCGCGACCGGGCCCGACGCTGCCGCGGTCGAGGCCGAGCTCCGCAAGGCGCGCGAGACGCTCGTCTTCACCCTCAGCACGCCCGCCTACTGGCCCGCACTCGAGCACCACGGCTGGCGCGGGGTCGGCGAGCGCCTGCTGCAGTGCACGCGCGAGGGGCGCTGGCAGGAGATGGACGCCGCGCTGCCCGACGAGGTCGTGCGCGCGTTCGTGCCGGCCGCGACGTACGACGAGATCGCGGACGTCCTCGCCGGGCTCTACGACGGCGTCGCGGACCGCATCCTGTTCCCCGTGCCCGACGACCCGGCGAACGACGACGCCGCGCGACGCGCGATCGCCGCGCTGCGCGCTCGTTAGTCGCCGGCGAGGAGGCGCGGCCAGGCCGCGTCGGCCTTCGCGATGAAGCCCGCCACGTCCCGCTCCCACTTGCGCTGCACGTCGGCGCTGTAGTTCAGATACAGCTTGCCGTCGACGATCCTCCACGCCTCGGGATCGGTGCTCGCCGTGTAGCCCTGCGAGACGGCCCACGCGCAGTAGCCGCCGTACTGCGGCGCGTAGCGCTGCGGGTCGGCGCGGAAGAGATCGCGGTGCGCGGCGCTCGAGAAGCGCCACGTGGCGCCGTTCCACTCGAGCTCGAACTCCGCGCTCCCCTCGACCGGCCGTCCGTCGGTGAAGTACGCGACCGGGTCGGTGCCGCGGATCGCGAGCCCCCACCAGCTCTCGTAGACGGGGTCGAGCGCGCGGGCCGCGGTCGGCGCGAGCACGGCGAGCGCGAGCGCGACCGCGCCGAGCGCGCCGCGCTTCGCGTGCCCGAGAGAGGAGCCCGATCGGAAAGCGGCCTGCATCCCATCCTCCTTCGCCCTTGGCGCGCCGCGGGGCGCGCGCCACCGGGTGCGCGCCGCCGGGCGGGAGCGTTGGATGCGCGCCGCCGCTCCGCGTCGCACGCGCACGAACGCTCGCTCTCCCGCGGCGCGCGGCGTCCTCAGCCGTCCTCCGCCCGCGCGCCGAGCCGGCGGTAGCGCGCGAGCGCGCGCGCGATCTCGCGCCAGGCGGGCAGTGGCGCGCCCGCAACGCGCTGCGCGCGGCCGATCGCGAACGCGCGCCGCCAGTGCGCAGCGAGCTCGCGCAGCGCGAACGCATAGGAGTGCCGCGGGTCGTACATGTGCGTGGGCTCGGTCGTGAGCCCGTTGAGCTCCACGACGCGCAGGCCCTCGCCGCGCCGGAGCGCCTCGGCGTCGGGCACGCGCACGTCGTAGCGCCCGAGGAAGAAGCCCGGGAAGCGCCGGCTCAGCGCGTCGACGCGCGTTTCGAGCTCGGGCGTCCACAGCGACGACGCGTCGAGGAACTCGCAGCCGCGCGAGTGCGTTCCGATCTCGACCAGCGGCACGCGCTCGCCCGCGGCGGGAACGCGGTCGAGCGCGCCCGCGTGCGCGGCGAGGAGCACGCGCGCCATCGGCAGCCCGCGCTCGTGCGCGAGGATCAGCTCCTCGAGCGTGCGCTCGCCGTCGCCGGTCGCGACGGGCATGCGCTTCGCGGTGATCGACAGCAGCCGCCCGCGCGGCTCGCCCGGCAGGCGCGCGTAGTAGAGGCCGTACTCGTCGCCGGTCGCGCGCTCCTGCACGAGCGTCGCGTCGAGCCGCGCATCGAGCTCGCGCGCGAGCGCCGCCGCGTCGCGCGCGATCGCGACGTCGGCGCCGCGCTCGCCGGCGTCGGGCTTGACGACGACCGGCAGCGCGAGGCCCTCGCGTTCGAGGAAGGCCTGCACGCGCGCGCGGCGCGCCGCGCGCTGCGGCGCGAGCGGGGCGCGCGCATCGAGCGCGGGGAGGGCGAGCGTCGCGAGGCGCGCGTCGTCCGGGAGGTCGAGTGCGTCGAGGATGGCGCGCTTCGATTCGCCGGCGAGCCCGCCGAGCGGGATGCCGGGGTTCGCGAGCAGCACCTGCCGGAGGCCGCCGTGGCGCAGCGCGAGCCACGCGATGTACGGCGCGAGCGGCGCGTAGACGACCGGGATCGGCCAGAACTCCCAGCGGCGCACGCGCTGCCAGCGCGACGCGAGACGCCGCCGTCCGCCGCGCGTGAGGGCGGGGAGGGCGACGCGCTCGATCGCGAGCGCGGCGAGCACGACGGCGACGAGCGCGGCGGCCGCGCGCTCGCGCAGCACGGGGAGCGAGCCGGCGGCGAGCCAGCCGGCCGCCGAGAAGCCGACGACCGCGGGCGCCCAGACCGCGACGGCGAGCGCGAGCAACGCGGTGAAGCGCGCGACCGGGACGCGCAGCGCGCCGGCCGTGACGTAGGTCGGGAGTCGCGCACCCGGAACGAAGCGGCTCGCGACGATGGCGACGTCGAGGCGCGTCGGGCGCAGTGCGCGCGCGTCTCCCGCGGCGCGCCGCGCGCGGCGGCGGATCGCGCGGCCGATGCGCGAGCGCCCGAGCCCGCGCCCCGCTGCGTAGAGCAGCAGGTCGCCCGCGACCAGCGCGCCCGCGCACGCGAGCGAGCCCCCCACGAGCCCGACGCTGCCCCGTCCGACGAGCACGCCGACGCCGATGCACGCGAGGTCCTCGCTCACCATCGATGCGGCGAAGACGAGCGCGGCGAACGCGGCCCACGTCGGCGCGTCGTCGGGCGTCCCCGCGCGCGCGAGCAGGCCCTCGAGCGCGGGCGCGTCCGCGCTCTCCGCGGCCGCGCCGCCGAGCCACGCGAACGCGGCGGGCGCGAGCGCTGCGAACGCGATGACCCCACTGGCTCCGACGACGGCCGCGCCGCGGCGGCGCACGCCACCTCGGTCGCGCGACTGCGAGTGCGCGTGCGACTGCGATTGCGCCTGCGATCGCGAGCCGGGCCTCACGTCAGCCGGCGCCACCGGGCGCGGCGGTCGCGACCCCGACCTCGGCCTCGACGGCGCCGCCGCGTTCCGCGTCGCGTCCCGCGAGCCGGCGGAACGACGATGGCTCCGCGCGCAGCACGAGCACGCCGTCGGCGCGCTCGACGCGGCCGCGCACCTCGATCGGCTCGGCGATCCACGGGGCGAGCTCGCGCGCGAGCGAGCGTCCGTCGCTCCCCGTGAGCAGGAGGTGGACGCGCGCGCCGGCCGCGTCGCGCAGCAGGAAGACGGCGGGGATGCCGCCTTCGATGCAGCGCGTCGCACACGCGCGGTGCACCTTGCCGGTGCCCGGGTTCATCACGCCGAAGTGGCACTTCGAGTCGACGATCTCGCCGCGCAGCACGAGCTCGTCGGCGGACACGGGCAGCGGCGCGTTCGCGGGCGAGCGCGCGAGTGCGCCGGCCTCCGCTTCGAGATCCGCGATCCCGCCGTCCGACAGCTCGAGGAGCGTCGAGCCGTCGAGGTGCGCGAGCGTGCCGCGCACGCGCACGCGACGCCCGTCGAGCCCGCGCACGGCGTCGGCGGCACCGTGCTTGCCGCGCGCGACGAGCAGGTACGTCGACAGCGAGAAGGGGAGCCCGTGGCCGCCCGGCGCCGCGACGACGAGCGCGGGCACGGGCGCCTCGCGGATCCATCCCGTGAGCGCGCGCTCGGTTCCGAACTCGAACGACGAAGGCACGAACGCGCCCTGCTGCGACGCGAGCGTCGCGCCGAGGGCGGCCGCGAGCGCGAGCAGCGCCGCGCTCGTCCGCCGCAGGTGCGCGCGCAGCGCCTCCGGCGCGCGCGCGGCCCACCCGACGTAGAGCCCGCCCGAGGTCGCGTCGACCTCGCGGTCGTCGTCGCGGTCGACGCGGTGTGCGCGCGCGCCGTCGATGCGCGCGCCGGCGATGCGCGCGGGCTCGACGCGCGTGCCGGGCGGGTTCGGTCGCGGATCGACCCACACGACGCCGTCCTCGACGACGACGCCGTAGGTCGCGATGCGCTCGTCGAACGGCGCCGGCGCGCGCCCGCTCGCGGGGTCGTACTGGAAGCCGTGCCACGGGCACGTGATGCAGCCGTCGATCACGGCGCCCTCGCCGAGCGGTCCGTTCTGGTGCGCACACACGTTGGAGACGGCGGACACGAGCCCGTCGTAGCGGAAGATCGCGACGCGCTCGCCGCCGATCGGGACGACGCGCGCACGCCCTTCCGGAATGTCGTCGACGTGCCCGACGCGCACGCGCCCGTCGCCGCGTTCGCGGCCGCCGCGCGCGCCGTCGACCGCGCGCTCGCGACGCGCGGCCGCGAGGTGGAGCGCGGCGACGACCGCGACGCCGAGCGCGACGAGGCCCGCGAGCACGGGGCTCGTCTCGGATTGCAGGGCGCCGAGCGCGACGTGCGCGACGAGCAGCGCGTAGGCCGCGTACACGCCCATGTGGAGCGACTTCCAGACGCGCGGCGAGAGGTTCGCGAGCCAGTAGTCGTGGCTCGTCGCGGCCATCGCGAACAGGATGCCGAGCGCCGCCATGCCGAACGGCTCGAACGCGAGCTGCGCGATGTCGTCGAGGCGCGGGTGGCTCGCGAGCGCGCTCGCGATCGGGTCGAGGTCGCCGAGCGCGTGGAACTGCACGAGCGCGAACGCGCCGTGCACGAGCGCGACGGCGAACGTCGCGACGCCGAGGTGGCGCCGGTTGTAGAGCAGGGGGAGGAAGCGCGGGTCGAGCCGACACAGCGGCCCGATGCACAGCACGACGTGCAGCAGCGCGAACGCGCACGTGCCGAAGCCGCGGATCACGAGCGTCTCGGCCGTCGCATCGGGATGGAGCGCCGCCGACGTGCCGACGAAGGCGGCGAGGTAGAGGGCGATGCCCGCGCCGAGCACGAGGTCGTAGCGCCGCTTCTGCGCGTTCCACTGCACGGCGCGGTAGCCGGCGCTCATTCCTCGGGCTCCTCGAACGGGATCGCCGCGCTCCCGACCACCTCGCCGCGCGCGAGGCTGTACAGGACGAGCGTCGGGAAGCCGGCCGGCACGCCGCCCATCTGCTGCGTCCGCGTCCCGGCGACGTGGCCGACGAGCACGGCGCCGGCGGGGAGCGGGTCGCCCGGCGCTGGGCGCGCCTCGGCGGGCGCGGGCGATGCGTAGAGCAGGAGGTCGGGCGCGCGCAGCGGCGCGCGCGGCGCGAGCTCGATCGCGCGCGAGCCGCGGGGTGCGCCGAACAGGCGCATGCGCAGCGGCAGCGGCGCCCACGCGTCGTCGCTCGTGAACGAGGGCGTCGAGCGCGGGCTCGCGGGGCCGCCGACGAAGCGCGCGAGCTCGGGCGGGAGTCCGGGCACGACGGGCGTGGACGGCCGTGCGAGGAGCGCCGCCGCGAGCACCGCCGGCGCGATCGCGGCGACGGCGAGCCAGGCGCGCGCGTGCGCGCGCCGCAGCGGGGCGATCATCGCGCGCACTCCGGCCCGCGCGCGTCGTCGGAGCGCGCCGCCGCCGCGGCGCGCCACCAGCGCGCGAGGAGCCACGGCCACAGCGCGGCCGCGCCCGGGACGAGCAGGGCGCGGAAGCCGCGCGTCGCGCCGCGCGCGGTCGCGTCGATCGCCGCGGCGCCGCGCGCGGCGAACGCGACGCCGAACACGAATCCGATGGCGAGGTAGGCCTCGATCGCCCGCGCGACCGCGATCGCCGCCGTTTCCACCGGTTCGTCCTCCGGCCCTTCGCCGCGCGCGGATCGTGGCGTCGGCCGACCCCGTTTCCACGCCGCCGCCGCGTCCGCCACCCGACCGCGGCGCGCGAAGAGTGGCAGAGCCGAGGGCGCGTCGCGAAATCGAGGAGCGAACGTCGCACGCTCGTCGACGACCCCGCTCGGATGCATCCTACGGTCCGCGGTGACGGGATCGGGGCCGGGATCGCGCCGCGCCGGCGACCGCGGGCGCGGGCGCGCATCCGAGGGACGCGGGGCTCGGCACGGGCCGGGCGCGGCGGCGGCGATGCGATCCCGTCGCGGGGGGAGCGACGATGGCAGCGACGACTCCCGGTTCGCACGTCGCGACGTGGCGCGGGCCGGGCGAAGCGGTGTGTGTGCGGCGCGGGCCGCTCGTCGTGCGCCTCGCGCGCGACGACGGCGAGGTCGATGCCGCACTCCGGCTTCGCTACGCCGTCTTCGCGCGCGAGAAGGGCTGCGCGACGCCCGGCGAGGCCGGGCGCGACCGCGACGACTTCGACGCCTTTGCCGACCACCTCGTCGCCGTCGACGAAGGGGCATCGGGCGGCGCGCGCGTGATCGGAACCTACCGCCTGCTGACCGCGGAGGCGGCGCGCCGCGGGCCGGGGTTCTACTCCGCATCGGAGTTCGCGCTCGACGACCTCCCGCGCTGCATCGCGGAGGACGGCGTCGAGCTCGGGCGCGCGTGCGTGGCGCGCGACCGACGCGGCGGCATCGCACTCGCGCTCCTCCTCGCGGGCGTCGCGCAGTACGTCGCGCACGCGGGCAAGCGCTTCCTCTTCGGCTGCGCGTCGCTGCCGACGCTCGACGCGGAGGAGGTCGCCGCGACGCTGCGCGAGCTCGCGGCGCGCGGGGCGATCGCGGGCGACATGCTCGCGCGTGCGCGCGCGACGATGCGCCGCGCGCCGGCGCGCGCGACGTGCGGCGGTGCGGGCGCGCTCGTCCCGTCGCTGCTCGAGCGCTACGTGCAGCTCGGCGCGCGCGTGTGCAGCGAGCCCGCCTACGACCTCGCGTTCGGCTGCACCGACCTGCTCGTGGTGCTCGACACGCTCGGGCTCGCACGCGACGCCGAGCGCGCGGAGCCCGGCGCGACGCGGAAGTCGTTCGCGCGCCGGCTCGGCGCGCCCGGGATGGCGCGCGCGTGATCGACGGGGCGTGGCGCCGCGCGCGCATCGCACGGCACGGCCGCGCGGTCGTGCGCCTGGCCGTGCTCGGCGCATCGCTCGCCGCGTGGGTGGCCGCCGAGCTTGCGGTCGGCCTCGCGCCGGTCGCGGGCGCGGCGGTGCGGCGCGCGCGAGTGCGTCGCGCGTGGGCGCGCGCCGCGTCGCGCATCATCGGCATGCGCGTCGTCGCGAGCGGCGCGCCGCCGCGCGGGCCGGTCGTCCTCGTCGCCAACCACATGAGCTACGTCGACATCGTCGCGCTGATGACGCAGTGCCCGGCGGTCTTCGTCGCCAAGTCCGAGGTCGCGGGCTGGCCGGGCATCGGCTGGATCGCGCGGCGGATCGGGACGCTCTTCATCGAGCGCGCCCGCGTGCGCGACATCCTGCGCATCGTCGACGGCATGCGCGACGCGCTCGAGCGCGGCGACCCCGTCGCGTTCTTCCCGGAGGCGACCACGACGAGCGGGCGTGACGTCGCGCCCTTCAAGTCGTCGCTCTTCGAGGCGGCCGCGCGGACGGGGGCGCCCGTCGTCTGCGCGACGCTGCGCTTCGTGACCGACGACCCCGCCGATCATCCCACCGACCGCATCTGCTGGTGGGGAGACATGACGTTCGCCGACCACCTCTACGCGCTGCTCGGCGTGCGCGGGTTCGAGACGCACGTGCACTTCGCGCCCGAGCCGCTGCGATCGCAGGATCGCAAGGAGCTCGCGCGCGCGAGTCGCGCACTCGTCGAGGCATCGTTCGAGCCCGTGGCCGTCGCGTCGGCGAGCGCGTCGCGGACGGCGGAGCGCCTCCGGGCGTGAGCGCGGCGGAGGTCGCGAGCGACGGCGGCGCGCCGTCCGGGCGCGCGGCGGCCGCGCGCCGGGTCGAGGAGTGTCGCGCGCTGTTCGCGCGCGCGGCCGCGCTCGCCGCGCGCCTCACGCCGGCACAGCTCGCATGGACCGCGCCGGCGCTCGGGTACGGCGGCGTCGGCGCACAGCTGCGCCACGTCGTGGTCTTCGCCGACGAGCTCGCGAGCGGAGCGCGGATCGGCCGCGTCGACTACGACGCCCGCGCGCGCGACCTCGCCTGGGAGTGCGACGGCGCGGCGATCGCGCGCGCGCTCGGTCGCGCGGCGCGCCGGCTCGCGACTCTCGCCGCGCTCGACGAGGACGCGCCGCTCGCCGTGCGACAGGACGAGCCCGGAGCGCGCGGGTGTGCGCGCGGCGGCTTCACGCGCTCGAGCATCGGGCGCGAGCTGCGCGCGCTCGCGAGCCACACCGTGCACCACCTCGCCGTCGTCGAGCTGCTCCTGCACGCGCAGGGCGTCGCGGGCGCGCCGTCGCGCGGGCTCGGCATCGCGCCGTCGACGCCGCGGCGAGGGGCGCGGGCGCGCTGAACTAACATCGAGCGGGCGCGCGGGCGAGGCCCGACTCCGCGCGCGGGAAGCGCGCGCGGGAAGCGCGCACCGGGGGCGCGGGCCGAGGCGGCGGCGCGGCCGAGCCCGCGCCGCGAACGCGGCGCGCCGCCCCACGCGGCCGACCCGTGCGCGCCGTCGCGCGTCGAAAGCGCGTCGGAGGCCCGTTGCGGGGCTGGCGTCCGCGGAGCGCGCTGGGGTAGGCTGCGAGCCGCCGCGAGGACGTCGCTCGTCGCTGCGGCGTCACCGCGAGCCACCTCGCCTGGCCGCGCAGAGGGATGCGGAGGAGAAGGGAATGAAGGTCGTCGTCGACTACGACCTCTGTGAAGCGAATGCGCTGTGCATGGATTGCTGCCCGGAGGTGTTCCGCGTGGAGGAGGACGACACGCTCACCCTCCTCATGGAGAACCCGCCCGAGAGCCTTCGCGCGAAGGTCGAGGACGCGGTCCGACTCTGCCCGCGTCAGGCGATCTCCGTCGAGGGCTGACCTCCGCACGGCTCGATCTTCGAGGCGGCGCTTGCCGGGAGGCAGGCGCCGCTCTTCGTTTGTGCCGATCTCCGCTCGGGACCGTCCCTCCCGGCCGCCGCGCTGCGCACCGCGTGCTCGCGGCCTGCCTCCACGCCGGGAAAACCCGGTGTGACACTCATACTCGATCGCTCTCGCGACGATGGGGCCCGTCGGCGCCCATCGGGTCGACGCGACCGTCGGATGCATCGGCGCCCTCGTAGCGGAGGTGCGCATGGCGATGCCGAACGGCGTGCGGAAGGCGGCCGACCGACGGCGCGGCTTCCATCTCTTCGAGATCGTGATCGTGCTCGCGGTGATCGGCGTGCTGGTGGCGCTCGCGATGCCGCGCCTGCGCGGCGTCGGCTCGCGCCAGGACACGCGCAACGCGGTCGCCGCCGTCGCGGGCGTGCTGCAGCGAGCGCGTGAGCAGGCGATCAAGGACGGCGTTCCGCACCTCGTGGTCGTGAAGCCCTCGGCCGCGGGCGGGGGCGGAGGCGGCGGCGGGAGCTGCCCGGCCGGCCAGCAGCCCGCCCATCTCCAGGTCGTCCGCGACAACGACAGCTCCTACTCGGTGACGCCCGGCGACACGGTCGCCGACCAGCCGATCGACGGCTTCGACACGTGCACCGTCGCCCTCTACGGCGAGAGCGCGGACGCGCCGCCGTTCCCGAGCCTCCCGCTCCCGCAGGAGGACGTCGGCTCGGTCGCGAGCACCCTCGCGCACACGCTCGCCGGAGGCGTGGCCGGGTTGCTCGCCGGCGGCAGCGGCAGCAACTCGGGCTCCGGCTCGAGCGGCAGCAACTCGGGCTCGGGGTCGAGCGGCAGCAACTCGGGCTCGGGGTCGAGCGGCAGCAACTCGGGCTCCGGGTCGAGCGGAAGCGGCTCGGGCTCGCTGCTCGGCGGCGTCGGCTCCACCGTGGGTTCGACGGTGTCGACCGTGGCCTCGACGGTGGGCGCGACGGTCTCCGCTCTCGGCGGCTCGGGCGGGTCGGGGTCGGTGGCGGGCGGCATGACGCACGGGTCGACGCTTCCGGTCGGCGACGACGGGCTCCCGGTCGCGGCGTTCACGCCGGCGGGCTGGGCCGTCGAGCCGAGCACGCCCGGCGTCGCGGGCTCGGGCGCGGGCGCGATCTACGTGACCGACAACGAGCGCGCGGTCTACGCCGCGGTCGTGCAGCCGCTCGGCCGCGTCGTCGTTCGCGCGTTCGACGCATCGACGGGCGACTGGAAGTGACGCGCGACGCGCGAGCGCCGGTCGGCCCCGCATGACGGGCGTCCGCGCGTGACGGGCGAGCGCGGGGAGGGCGCGCTCGCGGGGGACGGACGCGCCCGGCTCGCGATCGCCGCGGCCGCGCTCGCGCTCGCCGCCTCGACGTCGCTGTCGGGCGTGCTCGAGCCGTTCGAGCTCGTGGCCAGCGATGCCGTCCTGCGCGCCGCCTCGCGGCGCGTCGAGGTCGAGGCGTTCCCGGCCGAGGTGCCCGACGCCGCCGTCGTCGGCATCGATCCGCGCAGCATCCACCTGTGGGCGTGGCCGTGGTCGCGCGCCCTGCACGCGCGGCTCGTCGACGCCCTCGAGGACGCGGGCGCGCGCGCGGTCGTGTTCGACATCGACTTCGCGCCCGCGCGCGATGCCGAGGGCGATGCGCTCTTCGCGCGCGCGATCGAGCGCTCCGGGCGCGTCGTGCTCGCGAGCATCGACCAGGTGGGCGAGAGCGCCGACGCGCCGGACGGCGAAGCCGCCGGCGGTGCGACGCGCCTCCCGCTCGCGTCGCTCGCGCGCCCGGCCGCGGCGATCGGCAGCGCGATGCTGCCGATCGACGCCGACGGCGTGATCCGCCGCGTTCCCCTTCCGTCCGTGCCCTCGGCGCCTTCCTCCGCGCGCGAGCCGGCGGACTCCCGCGACGCGGGCGCGGACGCGCTCCCGCCGCTCGCGCTCGCGGCGCTGTGGGCGGTGCGGCCCGATGCGCGCCCCGCGCTCGACACCGCGCTGCGCATCGATCACCGCGGGCGCTGGACGCCCATGCCCGTCGTGTCGGCGGTCGACGTGCTCGAGGGGCGCTTCGACGCCCGCGAGCTCCGCGATCGCGTCGTGTTCGTGGGCGCCACCGCGCCGCTGCTGCAGGACATGTGGACGACTCCGCTCGACGCGCTCGAGCCGGGCGTCGTCGTGCAGGCGCGCATCTACCGCTCGCTCGCCGCGTCCGCGGCCGGCGTCGACGTGCTGCGCGTGGCCTCGGTGGGCGTGCGGCTCGGCGTCCTCGCGGCGATCGCGCTGGTCGCGTCGCTCGCGACGTCCTTTGCGGGCGGCGCGCGGCGCGCGGCGCTCGTGGCCCTCGGCGCCGCGGGGTGCGCGGGGGCGGTCGCGGCCGCCGTGGCGCTCGGCCTCCTCGTCGACGTCGTGGCGCCGCTCCTCCTCGTCGGCGTGCTGTACGTGCTCGATCTCGAGCAGGTGCGGCGCGTGTTCGGGGAGCGCGTCGAGGCGCAGGACCAGTCGCTCGGCGCGCTCGTGCACGTGGGTGAGGTCGCGGCGGGCTCGGGCGGCGAGCCGAGCCTCGAGGTCGCGCTCGGCCTGCTCGCCGACGTCGTCGACGCGAGCGGAGTGGCGCTGCTGCGCGCGTCGCGCGCGGGCGGCCTCGACGGGCGTCGCATCGAGTGGCGGCGCCGCACGAACGAGGGCATCGGCAGCGACGCCGAAGCCGCGCGCGCGCTCGCCGCGGGCGCGACGCGCACGTGCGTCGACGCCTCGCGCGGCCGCGCCGTCTACGTGCCGCTGCGCGCGCGCGAGCGCGTGCTCGGCGTCCTCGTGGTCGAGCGCGAGCAGCAGTCTCCGCTCGACGCGCTCGCGATGCGCACGATCGGCTCGGTCGCGTCGCAGCTCTCGCTCACCGCCGAGAACCTGAACCTGATCGACGACCTGCGTCGCATGGCCGAGGCGACGATCGTCTCGCTCGCGACGGCGATCGAGTCGCGCGACGGCTACACCGAGATGCACTGCCGACGGCTCTCCGTGTTGTCGGGCGTCGTCGCCGAGCGGCTCGGACTCGGCGCGAAGGAGACGCGCGACGTGCGGCTCGGCGCGATGCTGCACGACGTCGGCAAGATCGGCATTCCCGACGCGCTGCTCCTCAAGCGCGGGCGCTTCACGCCGGAGGAGCGCGAGCAGATGCAGTCGCACGCCGAGGTCGGCCACCGCATCGTGGCGCCGATCCACGGCCTCGAGCCCGAGACGCTCGCCTGCGTGCGCCACCACCACGAGCGCTGGGACGGCGGCGGCTATCCGCTCGGCCTCGAGTGCGAGGCCATCCCGCTCGGCGCGCGCATCGTCACCGTCGTCGACGTCTGGGACGCGCTCTCGAGCGAGCGCCCCTACAAGCCCGCCTATCCCGCCGACAAGGTGCGGGCGATCCTCGAGAAGGGTCGCGGCACGGAGTTCGACCCCGCCGTCCTCGACGTCTTCCTCCGGGTGCTCGACGACGAGGGCGAGGAGCTGCTCGCGATGCTCGAGGGGCCGATCGCGATCACCGACTTCGTGTGACCGTGCCGCGCGCCGCGCGTCGCTAGTCGATCTCGCCGCGCGCGATCCGCTCCTCGAGCGCGGCGCGCAACCGCTTCTTGTCGATCTTTCCGGAGTCGGTCATCGGGAGCGCCGCGTCGTCCGCGATCCACACGTGGCGCGGGATCATGTACGCGGAGAGCTCGGCCTTGAGCGCCGCGCGCAGCAGGTCGGGCGTCGCGCGCGCACCGGGTGCGGGCACGACCGCGGCCGCCACGTTCTCGCCGCGCTCGGCGTGGGTCACGCCGACGACGAACGCCGCCTTCACCGCGGGCAGCGCCTCGAGCGCGAGCTCGACGTCGCGCGGCGCGACGTTCGCCCCGGCGGTCTTGATCGCGTCGCCGAGGCGGCCCTCGAAGAAGAGGTGCCCATCCTCGGTGAAGCGGCCGCCGTCGCCGGTCGGGTAGTAGCCGTCCGCGTCGAACACGTCCTCGCGTTCGCGCTTGTGGAGCCCCTGCAGCACGTTGTAGCCGCGCACGCAGATCTCGCCCGACGCGCCGGGCGGGAGCGGCGCGCGCGTCTGCGGGTCGACGACGCGGTGCGCGACGCCCGGGACGGCGCGCCCGAACGAGCCGCGCAGCGACTCCGGCAGCTCGACGTCCATCCGGTCGAACGTGTGCGGGCCGCAGGTCTCGGTCATGCCGAGCGAGTTCGCGCGCAGACCCGGGTCGGCGGGCTTCGCGGCCCCGGGAAGGATGTCGTAGAGGTTGCCGGTGCGGAGCGCGGAGAGGTCGCGCGCGGCGAAGCTCGCGTGCTCGGCCATCGCCTTCGCGAAGTGCGGCCATCCGAGCGCGACGGTCACGCGCTCGCGTTCGAGCAGCGCGAGCGTGGCACCCGGCTCGAACACGTCCTCGGTGACGAGGCACGCGCCCGCGAGCATCGCCGACGTGAGCACGAAGACGAGCCCGCCGACCCAGAAGAACGGCATCGGCGAGTAGACGACGTCCGTCGCGCGCAGGTCGCGCAGCGCGCCGAGGTTGGAGGCGTGTCGCAGCAGGGCGCCGTGGGTGTGCACGGCGCCCTTCGGGTCGGCCGTGCTTCCCGACGAGTAGAGGACGACGGCGACGTCGGCGGGCACGACCTCGCGCTCGAGCTCCTCGAGGTGCGCGTCGGGCACCGCCGCGCCCGCCGCGACGAAGTCGTCCCACGCCGTGGCCCACGCCCGCGCGCCGGAGCCGGCGACGACCACGCGGCGCAGGAAGGGGAGCTCGGGCGCGAGCAGCCGGCGCGCGCCGGCCGCGCCCGACGCGAGGCCCGGCGCCGCTCGCTCGAGGCGCTCGAGGTAGTCGTGCGACAGGAAGCGATCGCACGCGAGCAGCGTGTCGACGTCCGCATGTCGCAGCATCCAGTGCAGCTCGCGCGCCTGCAGGAACGTGTTGAGCGGAACGGCGACCGCGCCCACGCGCGTGATCGCCGTCCACGCGGCGACCCAGCGCGGCCCGTTCGGGAGCAGCAGCCCGACGCGCGTGCCCTTGCCGACGCCGTCCGCGAGGAGCGCGCGCGCGAGCGCGCGCGAGCGCGCGTCGAGCTCGGCATGGCGCAGGCGCTCGTCGCCGTGGACGAATCCCGTCCTGTCGCCGTGGCGCGCCACGAGCTCGCGCAGGAAGTCGGGCATCGCGGGGGCGAAGGCCGGGAACGGCATCGGCCCCGTCTACCTCCGCGCCGCCCGCGCCGTCAATCGCCCGCGCGCTTGACCGCATCGGAGCCGCGGTCGCAGGATGCGCGCGCCGGCGGGGCCCGTCCCGCGGCGACGCGCTCGTGCGCGGGAGGTGCCATGGCGAGCGAGGCGAGGCCCGAGGACGCGCTCGGGCTCGACACCACCGAGGTCGACCGCTGGATCGGCGTGCCGCTCGGCGGCGGCGTGCTCAAGGAGCCCGTCGGCGCGACGGACGTGCGGCGCTGGGTCCAGGGCATGCAGAACGCGAACCCGCTGCACTACGACGAGCGCCACGCGAGCGAGAGCCGGTTCGGCCGACTCGTCGCGCCGTACTCGTTCGCGGTGTGCACGGACGACAGCCACGGCGCCGGGCCCGCCATCCAGGGGCACATCGACGGCACGCACATGCTCTTCGGCGGCGACGAGTGGTGGTTCCTCGGGCCGCGGATCTTTCCGGGCGACTCGTTCCGCCACGACCGCATGCTGTTCGACTACAAGGTCACGACGACGAAGTTCGCGGGGCCGACGATGTTCTCGCGCGGCGACACCACGTACGTGAACCAGCGCGGCGAGATCGTCTGCAAGCAGCGCTCGACGTCGATCCGCTACCGCGCGAAGGACGCGCGCGAGCGCGGCGAGTTCCTCGACGTTCCCGAGAAGGAATGGAGCGACGAGGAGCTGGCGGGGCTCGAGAAGCGCACGTTCGAGTACTACCAGAGCGTCCGCGAGCTCGGTCACGGCCGGCGGCTCTTCGTCAAGGAGGGCGACGTGCTGCCGGAGCGCGTGATCGGCCCGCACTCGACGGCGAGCTTCACGTCGGAGTGGCGCGCCTTCCTGCAGAGCGTGTGGGGCGCGTTCGACTTCGGCGGCGGCCCGTCCTCGCTGTGGGAGGCGGGCTGGCTTCCCGAGATGGATCGCGACCACGAGGGCGCGAAGATCGACCCGTCGCTGGCCGACGGCCTCTACCACGGGCCGTCGCGCGGGCACGTGCAGCAACGCTATGCGCAGCTCATCGGGATGCCGCGCGGCTACGGCTACGGCGCGACGATGGGGGCGTGGATCCTCGACTACCTCTCGAACTGGCTCGGCGAGTGGGGCGACCTCCTGCACAGCCGCATGTCGTATCGGGCGCCGGCGCTCGTCGGCGACGCGACCTTCCTGAACGCTCGCGTCGCCGAGATCGACTACGCGGACCGCAGCGGGCAGCCGGTGTGCGCGATCGACGTGACGATGACGAACCAGCGCGGCGAGGTGATGGCGAGCGGGCGCGCCGAGGCCCGCCTCCCGACCGAAGACCGCCCCGCCGCGTAGGCCGCGCGCCGTGGACGCCGGCCTCGCGCTCCAGCCCGACGCGCGCCGTCTCACGCTGCCGCGCTTCGTCGAGGACGTCGCGGCGCGCCACGGCGCGCGCCCCGCGCTGCGCGACGACACGGGCGCGGCGCTGCGCTTCGACGAGCTGCTCGCGGGCGCGCGCGCGGTGGCGCGCGGGCTCGTCGCCGCCGGCGTCGCGAAGGGCGAGCGCATCGGCGTGCTGCTGCCGAGCTCGTGCGCGTGGGCGACGGTGGCGTTCGGCGCCGCCACGGCGGGCGGCGTCGTCGTTCCGCTCAGCACGTTCGCGACCGCCGACGAGCTCGACTTCGTGCTCGCGCACGGCGACGTCGCGACGCTCGTCCTCGCCCCGGAGTTCCTCTCGCACCGCTTCCTCGACGACCTGCTCGCGCGCCATCCCGCGATCGCGGAGGGCGCGCCGGGGGCCGTCGCGTGCGCGGCGCTCCCCGCGCTGCGCCGCGTGATCGCGACGGACCTCGACGCGCGGCGCGGCGCGGTCGTCCCGCTCGGCGACGTCGTGCGCGCGGGCGCGCGCGTCGACGACGCGCTGCTCGACGCGCTCGTCGCGTCGGTCGACCCCGGCGACGACGGGATGCTCATCTACACGTCGGGAACGAGCGCGCGCCCGAAGGGCGTGCTGCACCGCCAGCGCGCGCCCGTGATCCAGAGCTTCCGCTTCGCGGAATACATGGCGCTCGCGCCGAGCGACCGCGTGCTGAGCGTGCAGCCGTTCTTCTGGACCGCGGGCATCGCGATGTCGCTCGGGGCGTCGCTCGCTTCGGGGGCGGAGCTTCTCGTGCACGCGCGCTTCCGTGCCGAGGAGATGCTCGAGGCGGTCGAGCGCGAGCGGCCGACCGCGCTTCACGCGTGGCCGCACCAGGAGAAGGAGATGGCCGAGCACCCGACGGCGCGCGCACGCGACCTCACGAGCCTGCGCAAGGTCGAGTTCGCGAACGCCCTCGCGCCGCTCGCCGGGCTCGAGCGCGACGAGTGGGGCACGTACGGCTCCTACGGGCTCTCCGAGACCTTCACGATCTGCACGGCGCTCCCCGCCTGGGCGCCCGCCGCCGACCGCGCGGCGACGAGCGGCGAGCCGCTGCCCGGAATGGAGGTGCGCATCGTCGACCCGGAGAGCGGTGCGCCGCTCCCGCGCGGGGCGAAGGGCGAGATCGCCGTGCGCGGCCTCACGCTGATGCGAGGCTATGCGAGGGTGGCGCCCGAGCTCGTGTTCGACGCCGACGGCTTCTTCCGCACGCAGGACGGCGGGTTCCTCGACGAGGCGGGACGCCTGCACTGGACGGGCCGGCTCTCGTCGCTCGTGAAGACGGGCGGCGCGAACGTCTCGCCGCTCGAGGTCGAGGCGGCGGTCGATCGCTTCCCGGGGCTCGTCGCGACCGTCGCGGTCGGCGTTCCCCACCCGACGCTCGGCGAGGCGCTCGTGCTGTGCGCGGTGGTCGCGCCGGGCGCGGCGGCGCCCGACGAGGGCGCGGTCGTCGCCGCGCTCCGCGCGCGCGTCGCCGTCTACAAGGTCCCCCGGCGCGTGCTGTTCTTCGGAGAGGCCGAGGCGCCGCGCACCGGCACGCAGAAGCTGCGCGCCGACGCGTTCCGCGAGCTCGCGCGCGCGCGGCTCGAGGCCGAGCGCGCGGAGATCGCCGGGCACGTCTACGGAGCGTGAGCGCCGCGCGCCGCCCGACCGCCGCCCCGCGCACGGCCGGCCGCGCTCTCGCGACGCGCCCGCCGCGCGAGCCTCCACGCGGCCGCTCGCACCGCGTCCTCGAGCTCGATGCCCGCGTCGGCGACCTCGATCCGCGCGCCGTCGGCGCAGCGCGCGGTCAGCGCGCACCGCCACACCGGGGCGCGCGCGCCCGGCGCGGCGGCGAGCGCGACGTGCGCGCGCACGGCGACGACGCCGGCCGCGGAGGGGCCGAGGGCGAGGCGGATCGCGCGCTCGAGTCGCGCGCGTTCGTCGCGGGCGAGTCCTCGGTGGGTGTCCGGCATGGAGAGGCGCATGGCGGTCGGTCGCTCCTTCCTCCGGGCGCGGCGGGCCTGGAAGGCCATCGAGAAAGCCGCGCTCTTCGATCTATGATTCGAGGAAAGCGATGGGAGGCTCGCCGTGGAGTGGCTCAACTACCACCATCTCCTCTACTTCTACACGGTCGCGCGCGAGGGCAGCGTCACGCGCGCGGCGGAGACGCTGCGCCTCGCGCAGCCGACGTTGAGCGGGCAGATCCGCAAGCTCGAGGAGTCGCTCGACGAGGCCCTCTTCGTGCGCGAAGGGCGACGCCTGGTGCTCACCGAGGCGGGTCGCATCGTCTATCGCTATGCGGACGAGATCTTCTCGACAGGGCGCGAGCTGCTCGACGCGTTGCGCGGCCGCCCTTCGAACCGTCCGGCCCGGCTCCTCGTGGGCGTCGCCGACGTGGTTCCGAAGCTCGTCGCCTACCGGCTCCTGCAGGTCGCGCTCGAGCTCGAGGAGCCCGTCCAGCTCGTGGTGCACGAGGGCAAGGCGGACGAGCTGATCGCGGGGCTCGGGCTGCAGCGGTACGACATGGTGCTCACCGACGTCCCGCTCGGCCCGCAGGTGCGCGTGAAGGCGTTCAACCATCCGCTCGGGAGCTGCGGCGTCGGCTTCTTCGCGACGCCCGACGTCGCCGAGCGCCACCGGCGCCGCTTTCCGGCCTCGCTCGACGGCGCGCCGCTGCTCGTGCCGACGCCCAACACCGCGCTCCGCCACTCGCTCGATCGCTGGTTCGAGGGGTTGGGCATCCGTCCGGAGTTCGTGGCCGAGGTGGAGGACAGCGCCCTGCTGAAGGTCTTCGGGCAGCACGGGGCCGGGATCTTTCCCGCACCGATCGTCGTGGCCGAGGACATCCGGCGCTCGCACGGCGTGCGACTCGTGGGTCGCACGGAGGAAGTGCAGGAGCACTTCTACGCGATCACCGTCGAGCGCCGGATCATGCACCCGGCGGTCGCGGCGATCGCCGAGGCGGCGCGGAGCGGCGTGCTCGGCTGAGCGAGCGGGCGGGCGGGACACCGGGGCCTCAGGCCGCGCGCGACGCGTGCGGGCGCGGCGCGGGGTGCGCGCCGTGCCGGTGGAGGGCGACCTCGACGCGATCGCTCGCGGTCTGCACCGCCTCCGAGAGATCGCCGGCGCGGGCGAAGTCGCAGACCCACGCCCCCGAGCGAAGCCGCACTCCCACCGCGCAGCGGACGCCACCGTCGGTGCGGGACAGCACGACCCGCACGCGCGCGATGGGCTCTTCGTGGTGCCGGACGGCGTGAGCCACCGTCGCACCGACGAACGAGCGCGCGAGTGCGTCGAGCTCGAAGTCGAGGTCGCGGGCGTCGATCCGGATCTCCATGGGAGCCTCCTCGTGTGTGGCCGCGGCGCGTGTCGTCAGTGTCGGCAATCGCGAGGCCATCGAAAAATAGGAAATGACGAGACGAAGCATCGTCGAGGACGATGTGAGTCGAGGGCTCACGAGGGGCGCGCGACGCGCGCGACCCACTCGGCGCGCGCGCGGAAGTAGGCGTGGTGCGCGTCGACGAGCTCGAGCTCGGCGCTCGCGAGCATGGCCTCGCGCAGCGTGAGGTCGATCAGGTCGCTCGCCCCGAGCGCGAGCCGCCGCCGCTCGGCCTCCCACAACGACTCGGCCAGCTCGACGTTCTCGCGCGCGAGCACCGCGCGCTCGTGCGAGGCCTCGAGCGTCTCGAGCGCCGCCAGTGCCGACGCGACGAGCCGCTCGCGCTCGAGCTGGAGGCGGCGCTCGAGGCGCTCGAGGGCCGCTTCCGCCGCGCCGAGCCGACCGCGCGCGTCGCGCCGCTGGAAGGGGAGACGGAGCTCGACGGAGGCCTTCACCTCGTTCTCTCCGCGCGGGTCGGCCGCGAAGCGGCCGGCCGCGTCGATGCCCGGCCGCGCGCCACCGAAGTCGCGCGACGCGTCGAGGCGGACGTCGAGCGCCGGGAGCAGCGCGTTGCGCGCGAGATCGCGGTCGACCTGCAGCGCCGCACGCTCGTGTTCGAGGCGTCGGATCGACGGGTGGAGCGCCGCGGCGCGCTCGACCTCCGTGCGGGCCCGCTCGACGGTGAGCGGCGCGGTCGCGGGGAACGCGTCCGGAAGGCGCGCTGCCGACGGCCGGAGCGGTCGACCCGACTCGTCGCGCAGGAACAGCGACAGCGCGAGCGCCGCGCGAGCGACGTCGCGCTCGGCCGCGCGCACCGCGCCGCTGCGCTCGACGATCAGGCGCCGGTTGTCGGTGACGTGGATGCGCGGCTCGGCGCCGGCCTCGACGCGCCGCGCGATCTGCACCTGGCGCCGCTCGGCCACGTCGAGCAGGCGCTGCGCGATGCGCAGGCGGTGGCCGGCGGCGACCCAGTCCCAGTAGGCGACGGCGGCGTCCGCGCGTGCGGCGAGCACCTCGAGCTCGACCTCCGGCGTCGCGCGCGCGAGCTCCGCCTCTGCGCGGGCGACGGCGCCGCGCGCGGCGTCGATGGCGCGATCGCGGAGCACGGGGATGCGCACGCCGGCACGCGCCTCGCCCGCGTCGTTCGTCAGTCGCCCGCCTTCGTAGGACGGGAAGGCGCCGCCGCCGTACCGGTAGCCGGCGAACAGCCGCGCGCCGAGCACGCGCGTGGGCTGGTCGAGGGCGACCTCGCCCGCGTAGCCGTCGTAGTAGCCGTCGGCGCGGACGTCGCCGCTCGCCGACAGGGACAGGTCGAACGCGCCGTGCGCTCCTTCGAGTCGCGCGGCGCGCGCGCGCCGTTCCGCGCGGGCGGCGGCGAGCAGCGGGAAGTGCGCGTCGGTCGAGCGAAGCACCTCGTCGAGCGCGAGCGGCTCGACGCGCGCGGTATCGACTCCGCCGGAGCCGCTCGCCGCGTCGAGCGCGTCGGCGGCCACGGCGCGCACGTCGCGCTCCGGGGGCGCGCCCGCCCGCGCGAGCGGCGCGCTCGTCGACGCGGCGAGAGCGAGGGCGACGCCGATCGCGCTCGCGTACGAGCCTCGCAGCCGCACCTTCACGACCCGCGCGCCTCCGCGCTCGGCTCCATCGCGAGGACGGGAGGAAACGCGTTCGCGCGTCGCCAGAGCTCGTACCCGAGGCGGACCCGGTCGAGGAGGACGAACCCGTTGGCACGCATGCCCTGGCGCAGGAAGCGCGCGTCGGGCCACGCGGGCTCGTCCTCGTCGGGAACGACGAGCAGACGGAAGCGCCCGCGCCCGTCGTCCACCGAGTCGACGAGCGCGACGCGTCCACCGAAGGTTCCGATCGCGACCGACGGCCAGCCCGCGAACTGCACGGCGGGGAAGCCCTCGAACTGCAGGCGCACGCGCCGCCCCTCGTGCACGAGCGGGACGTCGTTCCCGTCGACCCAGAGCTCGACGGCCACCCGCTCGGCGTCGGGCACGAGCGACACGAGCGGAGCGCCCGCCTCGACGAGCTCGGCACCGGGCGCGGCGAGGAGGCGGACGACCGTGCCGGCGCGCGGCGCGGTCACGAGCTGCGTCTCCTGTCGCGCGATGCGGGTGGCGAGGTCGGCGATGCGCTGGCGCAGGCCGGCCGCGTCGGCGAGCGCGGCCTCGCGACTCGCGCGCGCCGACGCGACGCCGGCGGCGGCCTCGGTGTCGATGCGCCCGAGGTCGGCGCGCCGCGCGCGCGCGTCGTTCTCGGCGGCGGCCAGCGACTCGCGCGCCTGCTCGACGCGCGCGGACGCCTCGCGGTGCGCGCGCTCGGCGAGCTCGAACTCGAGCCCCGAAACGAGCCCGCCCTCGACGAGCTCCCGCTTCCGCGCGAAGTCGAGCTCGGCCTGGGCGGCGGCGGCGCGCGCCGCCGCGATCGCGTGGCGCGCCGAGCGGATCGACGTCGTCGCGACGTCGAGCTGGCTCGTCGCGGCCTCGACGGCGAGCGACCGCGCCCGCTCGAGCGCGTCGACCTGCGATGCGAAGACCGACACGCGCTCCTCCGCCGCGGCGAGCTGGCTCTCGAGCGCCGCGCGCTGCGCGTCGAGCCGCTCGAGGATCGACGGGTCGTTGTCGACGATCTCGAGCAGCGGGTCGCCCGCCTCGACGCGCGAGCCTTCGGCGACCCACGCCTGTCGCACGCGACCCGCCACCGGCGCTGCGATCGTCTGCACGCGATCGAACGGTGCGAACGCCGCGACCCGGCCGCTCGCCGGCACGTTCTGCTGCCAGGGAACGACGACGAGCGCGGCGGCGGCGACGCCGAGCGCGAGGCCGAGTGCGCGCGCGAGCGCGCGCAGCCCGCGCGGGCTCGGCACGAGCTGGAGCGACGACACGGCCGGGCGCGGACCGCGCGGCGTGTGCGGAGGGAGCGTCATCGCGGCGCCTCCGGGCCGGCGGGCTCGCACGCGTCGTCGATCGCGACGGTGCGATCGCAGCGCGCGAGCACGTCCGGGTCGTCCGTCACGACGACGAGCGTCCAGGGTGCGCGGCGATCGAAGAGCGCCTCGAGCGCGACGTCGCGCAGCGGGCGGGGAAGGCGCGCGAGCAGCCCGTCGACGACGAGCAGGCGCGGGCACCCCGCGATCGCGCGGGCCAGCGCGAGCTGGGCGACCTGGCCGTGACTCAGCGGATCCCCGCTCGGCGCGAGTGCCGTCGCGAGGCCGCCGGGCAGCGCGCGCGCCGCGTCGAGCAGGCCCGCGCTCGCGAGCGCCTCGGTCGCGCGCGCGGCGTCGACGTGCGGGCGGCCCGCGCGCACGTTCGCGAGCACGTCGCCCGCGAGCACGTCGCCGTCGCGAAGACAGACGGCGCGCTCGCGCACGAGGTCGAGGCGCAGCTCGCGCAGGTCCTCGCCGTCGTGCTCGACGCGGCCGGCGAGCGGCGCGCGCAGGCCGCACAGCATCTCGGCGAACGCGCTCTTCCCGGACGCGGGCGGCCCCGTCAGCGCGATGCGCTCGCCCGGCGCGACGCGCAGGTCGGCGACGCGCCCCGCGCTCGTCGCCACGCCCACGGCGCGCAGCGCGAGGCCGCGATCGCCGCGTGCGGGCGCGCGCGGCGCGCGCCCGTCGCCGCGTTCGAGCGGGAGGTCGAGCAGGATGCCGATCTTGTCGACCGCGGCCAGCAGGTCGTAGAAGCCCTCGAGCTTCTTGCCCAGCCGGACGAGCGCGGCGAGCACGGCCGCGACGACGATCTCCGCCGCCACGAGCTGGCCGAGCGTCAGCTCGCCGGCGACGACGAGCGCGCCGCCGAGCCCGAGCACGAGACTGTTCGCGAGCACCTGCACCGCGAACGAGCCGACGAGCTGACGCAGCACGATCCGGTAGTGCGCGGCCCGCGCGAGCACCCAGTCCGCGGCGAGCGCGTCGGCGCGCTCGGCCGCGTGGACCCGGCGGGTCGCGTCGCGAAAGGCCGTCGCGTGCAGGGCGAGCTCCTCCATCCAGGCGGCGAGCGCGTACTTGGCGTTCGACTCCGCGATGGCCGTGCGCACCGCACCGCGCCCGAGGCCGAGCAGCACGACCGCGATCGCGCCGAGCAGCAGCGCGGACAGGGCGAGCAGCAGCGGGTGGTAGAGCGACAGCAGCACGAGGCCCGTCACCGTCTGGAGCGCGACCGCGCTGCCCTCGAGGAGGATCGCGGCGCCGGACTTCTGGATCGTCACGAGATCGAAGAAGCGGTTCACGAGCTCCGGCCCGCGCTTCGCGCCGAACGCGCCGAGAGGAACGCGCGGGAGGCGGTGGGCCAGGTCGAGGCAGGCGCGCACGAAGACGCGGCGCTGCAGGAGCTCCGCGAGCACCGTCTGGAAGGTGGTGAGCGACGCGGCGAGTGCGAGCCCGACGAGCAGCAGGAGCGCGACCACGACGACCGGCTGCACGAGCCCGCCGAAGGCGACCGTGTTGACGAGCTGCTGCACGGCGACCGGGATCGCGAGCGAGAGCGCGCCGATGAAGCCCGCGTACAGCACGATCGCGACGACGTCGCCGCGGTCGGGGCGGACGAGCTCGAGGAGGCGCACGTGCGGGGCGGGCGCGACTGCGCCGCGCCCGCGCGCCGCGTCGAGCCCGGCCTCGAGCCAGGTGAAGGTGCGCCGGCCGTCGGGACCCGGATCACCGAGCTCGCGCTCGAGGTCCGCGAGCGCGCGCCAATGCGGCGGCGTCGCCTGCGTCGCGACGCGCACGCGGTGCCGGTCGGCCTCGAGCAGCGCCAGCCAGCCGATGCGCGGGTCCCACGTGGCCGCGGCCGCGCCGCGATGGAGCGCGGCGACGGCGTCGGCGGTCGTCGAGGAGAGCGTGCGCGCGCGCAGCCCGGCGCGGCGCGCGAAGTCCTCGAGGCGCTCCTCCGGGCCGAAGGGCGCGGTGTCGGCGCTCCGCGCGATCGCATCGTCCCCGCCCGGCCGCACGCCGAGCTCGGTGCGGAGCACGGCGGCGAGCGCGGCCGGAAGCGTTCCGGGGGACGCGACGTCGTGGGTCGAACGGGAAGGGCCGTGCTCCATGGCGCGGCAGTATCGAAGGCGATCGCGAATCTGAAAAATAGATAATCAGATCGCAATTCATCGAGGAGAACGAAGGATGAGTACCGGTGCCGGAGCCGCGCTCGCGGCTCCCGGCGCGCACGCGGCGCGCGTCGCGGCACAGTAGAGTGCGGCGCGCGGCGCGAACGAGCGGGCCGAAGGAGGAGCGGGCGGATGACGACGGGCGGTGCGGCGGACGCGCGATCGATCGGGGAGCACTGGGGCTTCGCGGGGCGCGTCGCCGCGGTGACCGGCGCGGCGAACGGGATCGGCCGCGCGTGCGCGCGCCGGCTCGCCGAGGCCGGCGCCGCGGTGCTCGTCGTCGACCGCGACGGCGACGCGGCGCGGGCGGTCGCGGAAGACCTCGCGCGCGCGGGCGCGCGGGCGCGCGCGGTGGTCGTCGACGTCGCCGAGCCCGCGGCCGGCGAGGAGGTCGCCGCGCAGGCGCGCGCGCGGTACGAGCGGCTCGACGTGCTCGTCCACGCGGCCGGCATCTTCCCGCACGCGTCGCTGCTCGAGCTCGACCTCGCGGAGTGGGATCGCGTGCACGCGGTGAACCTGCGCGGCGCGCTGTGCATGGCGCGCGCGTGCGCTCCGCTGCTCCTCGAATCGGGGAGCGCGGTGCGCCCGAGCGCGATCGTCCTGATCGGCTCGCGCACGGCCACGAGGCCGCCGCGCGGAATGCTCGCCTACGCCACGTCGAAGGCGGGCGTCGCCGCACTCACGAGTGCGCTCGCCGTCGAGCTCGCGCCGCGCGTGCGCGTCAACGCGGTCGCGCCCGGGCCGATCGCGGACACGGCCGCCGCGCGCCGTCTGCAGCGCGAGCGCGCGGGCGCGGACACCGATGTCGCCGCGATCGATCGCGCCGTCGGCGCGCGCGTGCTGCTCGGCCGCACGGGGCGCGCCGACGAGGTGGCGCGCGCGATCCTGTTCCTCGCGAGCGAGGCGGCGAGCTTCGTGAACGGCGCGGTGCTCGCCGTCGACGGCGGCGACGCGACGGTCTGACGCGGGCGTCGCGGGCGTCGCGGAGGTCGCGGAGCGGCGGCGCGCGCGCGCGCGCCGCCGCTCCGCGCCGTCAGCCGAGCGCGCCCGCGGCGCGCTTGCTCGCGATCGCGTCGGCCGAGAGGCCGAGCACGCTCGCGAGCACCTGGTCGGTGTGCTCGCCGACCTCGGGCGCCATCGTCGGGACGGGCAGCGGCGCGCCGTTCACGAAGACCGGCAGCGGCAGCTGCTCGCAGCCGACGGCCTCGATCGGCAGGAAGCCCATGCGCGCCTGGAACTGCGGATCGTCGCCGAGCGAGCGCGCCGTGTTGAACGGCGCGATCGGCGTGTTCTGCTCGTTCCCGAACGCGAGCCACTCCTTCACGGTCTTCCCGAGGAAGATCGTCTTGAGCTCGGCCTGCAGCTCGAGGTTGCCGCGCGCGTGGTCGGCGTACTTGCTCCCCGGCCACTTCTCGAAGAGGTCCGTGCGGCCGACGCCGGCGCAGAAGTTCTTCCAGAACGCCTGCTCCGAGGCCATGAAGAGGACGTGGCCGTCCTTGCACTCGTAGGCCTGGTAGCGGACGCCCTCCCACATGCCGGCGAGGCCGGCCGGGCGGCGCTCGTAGTCGTCGGACGGGTTGCCCGTGACCTCGTCCTCGGGGCGCAGGTACGCGCGCTCCGACTCGATCCGGTACCAGTCCATGTAGGCGGCCGCGTCCGACTGGGCCATCTCCATCTCGCAGCCCTGGCCCGTCGCGCGCGCCTGGATGACGCCGGCGAGGATGGCGATCGCGCCGAGCATCGGGCCGACGTTGATGCCCACGTTCGGCATCGTCGGCGGGATGCGCTTGAAGCCCTTGTCGTCCTCGACGGGCTGCACGATGCCGCTCCACGTGTCGTAGGCGATGCCGTGGCTCGGCATGTCCTTGTACGGGCCGGTCGCGCCGTAGCCCGAGAGCGTCGCGAACACGATCTTCGGGTTGACCTTCTTCAGGTCCTCGTAGCCGAGGCCGAGCTTCGCGAGCGAGCCCGGCCGCATCGCCTCGACGACGACGTCCGCCTTCGCGACCAGGTCCTTGTAGAGCTGCTTGCCCTCGTCGCTCTTGAGGTTCAGGCAGATGCTCTTCTTGCCGCGGTGCGTGTGCAGGTGGAGCAGCGAGACGCCCTTCACGATGGGCCACGTCATCTGGCGGATGTAGTCGCCGGAGGGCGGCTCGACCTTGATGACGTCGGCGCCGAGGTCGGCGAAGAAGGTGGCGACGTGGCCGGGGCCGAGCAGGCTCGACTCGATCACGCGAAGGCCGGAGAGCGGCTTCTGGGGGGCGTCGTTCACGGCGGGGCTCCTGTCGTTCCGGTCGAGACGCGAGGGCGCGGGCTTCGCCTCGTCGACTCGAACGCATCCTGGGTGAGAGGCCGCGCAGCATAGCCGACGGCGCGCGCCGTGCGCCCGGGGTAGGATGCGCCCCCGCCCGAGGAGGACGCGCGCGCATGCACGTCGGAGTCACGATCCACGCGACCGACCAGACGATGGACCCGGTCGAGGTCGCGGTCGAAGCGGAGGCGCGCGGCTTCCACTCGTTCTACGTCCCCGAGCACACGCACATCCCCGCGAGCCGACGCACGCCCGCGCCGACGGGCGACGCCGAGCTCGCCGTCGAGTACTACCGCACGCTCGACCCGTACATCGTGATCGCGGCCGCCGGCGCGCGCACGCGGCACATCCGGCTCGGCACCGGGATCGGCCTCGTCGCACAGCACGATCACCTCACCTTCGCGAAGCAGCTCGCGACGCTCGATCGCGTCACGCAGGGCCGGCTCGTGCTCGGGATCGGCTTCGGCTGGAACCACGAGGAGATGGAGAACCACGGCATCGACGTGAAGCGGCGTCGCGAGCTCGTGCGCGAGAAGATGCTCGCGATGCGCGAGCTGTGGACGAAGGAGGTGGCCGCCTATCACGGCGACCTCGTGCGCTTCGAGCCGAGCTACGCCTGGCCGAAGCCCGTGCAGCAGCCGGGGCCGCGCACGCTGATCGGCGGCGCGCCCGGGCCGAAGCTCTTCGCGCAGATCGCCGAGTATGCCGACGGCTGGATGCCGATCGGCGGCGCGGGCATGGCCGCCGCGCTCGAGGACCTCCGCAAGCGCTTCGACGCGAACGGCCGCGACCCGGCCGCGATGCACGTCGTGCCGTTCGGCGTGCTCCCGAGCGACGAGAAGCTCGCCTACTACCGCGAGCTGGGCGTCACCGAGGCCGTGCTGCGCCTGCCCGCGGCGGGGCGGGACGCGGTGCTCGCGGCGCTCGATTCGTTCGTCCCCTTCGCGGAGCGCTTCGCCGATCGCTAGGCGACGTGCGGGCCGCCCTGCGCCGCGCAGCCGCCGTCGACGACGAGCGTCGCGCCCGTCACGTAGCGCGCCGCGTCGCTCGCGAGGAAGACGGCCGCGCCCTTCACGTCCTCCGCGACACCGAGGCGACCGATCGGGATCGTCGTGAGGTAGCGCGCGAGGCGCTCGTCGCTCTTCTTCAGGAAGCGCGCCATGTCGGTGTCGAAGCTCCCGAGCGCGAGCGCGTTCACCCGGATGCCGTGCGGGATCCACTTGGCGGCGAGGTCGCGTGTCATCGCCTCGAGCGCGCCCTTGCTCGCGGAGTAGGCCACGACCGGCTGGTGCTCCTCCTTCGCGCCGAGTCGCGCGTTGATGGACGACACGTTCACGATGCTCCCGCCGCCGCGCTCGCGCATCGCGCGCGCACACTGCTGCGCCAGGTGGAAGGCGCCGCGCGCGTTCACGGCGAACACCTCGTCCCAGCCGTCGAGCGGGTAGTCGAACGTGGGCGCCGCGACGATCACGGCGGCGTTGTTGACGAGCGCGTCGACGGCGCCGAGCTCGCGCCGCGCGAACGCGACGAGCGCGACGACGTCGTCCGCGCTCGCGACGTCGAAGGCGAAGGGGAGGGCGCGGCGGCCCGTGGCCCGCGCGATCTCCTCCGCGGCGCGCGCGGCGCCGTCCGCCCCGCGCGCCGCGACGACGACGTCGGCGCCCGCCTCGGCGAGCCCTTCGGCGATCCACCGCCCGATGCCGCGGCTCGCGCCGGTGACGATCGCCGCGCGGCCCGAGAGATCGAAGAGCGCCGGGGTCGCCGTCATGCCGCGCGTCGCGCTAGAGCGGGTCGCTCGCGACGATCCAGTTGGAGAAGTACTGCGAGCCACCGCCGTAGGCGTTGCCGAGCGCCTTCCGCGCGCCGTCGACCTGATGCTCGCCCGCCATGCCGCGCACCTGCAGCGCCGCCTCCGCGAAGCGCAGCATGCCCGACGCGCCGATCGGGTTCGACGACAGCACGCCGCCCGACATGTTCACCGGGAAGTCGCCGCCGATCTCGGTCGCGCCCTCGTACGTCATCTTCCAGCCCTGGCCCGGCTCGGCGATGCCGAAGCTCTCCATCCACATGGGCTCGAACCAGCTGAAGGGCACGTAGATCTCCGCGCAGTCGATCTCCTTGCGCGGGTTCGCGATGCCGGCCGCCTTGTAGACGGCGGCCGCCGCGTCGTTCGCGGCCCGCGGGTTCACCTGGTCGCGGCCCGCGAACATCGTCGGCTCGGTGCGCATCGCCGTCGCGTGCACCCACGCGGCGGGCTTCCTGCTCGCCCGCGCGCGCTCTTCGTCGCCGATCACCATCGCGCACGCGCCGTCCGACGACGGGCACGACTCGAGGAAGCGGATCGGGTCCCACAGCATGGGCGAGTTCTGGATCATCTCGAAGGAGATGTCCGGGATCTTCAGGTGCGCGTAGGGGTTCTTGAGCGCGTTCCTGCGATCCTTCAGCGCGACGCGGATGCCCGTGTCCTCGGGCGCGCCCGAGCGCTGGATGTAGCCGCGGATCAGCGGCGCGAAGAAGCCGCCCGCGCCCGCGACGACGCTCTGCTGGAAGGGCAGGCCGATCGAGAGCGCCCACATCGCGTTCGACTCGCTCTGCTTCTCGTACGCGACGGTGAGCACGGTGCGGTGGATGCCGGCCTTCACGAGGCTGTTGGCGACGATCGCCGTGCTGCCACCGACCGAGCCCGCGGTGTGCACGCGCAGCATCGGCTTGTGCGCGCCGCCGAGCGCGTCGACGAGGAACAGCTCCGGCATCATGACGCCCTCGAACATGTCGGGGGCCTTCCCGATCACGACGGCGTCGATGTCCTTCCAGTCGAGCTCCGCGTCCTCGAGCGCGCGCTTCGCGGCCTCGCGCACGAGCCCGACCTGCGAGACGTCGAGGCGCTTGGCGTCGAGCTTCGTCTGCCCGACGCCGATCACGGCGCTGCGCACGGCCATGCTATTCGCCCTCCAGGACGCAGACGAGGTTCTGCTGCAGGCACGGGCCCTGGGTCGCGTGCGCGACCGCGCGCCGCCCGCGGCCCGCGCGGATCTGGCGCACGGCTTCGCCGATGCGCGCGAGCCCCGCGACCATCATCGGGTTCGCCGCCGTCGCGCCGCCCGAGCGGTTCACGATCGCCGGGTCACCGATCCCGAGCGCCTCGCGCAGGATGAGCTCCTGGTGTGCGTAGGGCGCGTGCAGCTCGGCGAGGTCGACCGGCCCGTCGTGCACGCCGGCGGCGTCGGCTGCCGCCTTCGTCGACGCCGACGTCGCGAGGTCGCGCAGCCCGAGGCCCATCGGCTCGCAGCGGTGCTCGATGCCGCGGATCCACACCGGTGCCTGCCCCGACTTCGCGCACGCGCGCCGCGCCGTGTCGCCGGCGGCGATCACGATCGCCGCCGCGCCGTCCGTCACCGGCGGCAGCGCGTGCGCGCGCAGCGGCGACGCGACGCACGGCTCCGCGAGCAGCGCGTCGATGTCGACGTCGCCCGTGACGAGCGCGTCCGGGTTCGCCTTCGCCGCGGCGAGGTTCTTGGCGACGACGGCGGCGACGTCGCGTTCGCTCGCCTTGCCGGAGTCGATCAGCGCGCGCGCCTGCAGTGCGGCGAGGCTGTGCGCGTCGGGCGCGAGCGGCCCGACCGTGTACGGGTCGAGCTGCAGCGTCAGCACTTCTTCGATCGTGCCCATCGACGCGCGCCCGAAGCAGAAGCAGAGCGCCGAGTCGACTTCGCCCGTCTGGATCTTGACCCACGCCTCGTAGAGCGCCCACGCGCCGTCCATCTCGACGTGCGACTCGCTGATCGGCGGCCAGGCGCCGAGCGCGTCGACCGCGTGCACGAACGCGAACGACTGGCCGGCGATGTAGTCCGTGCTCCCCGAGCACGTGAAGCCGATCTCCTCCTTCGCGAGGCCGGACGTCTCGTACAGCTCGCCGACCAGCGGGATCAGCATCTCCGCGTCGTTGAGCCGCGCGTTCGCGAGGAAGGGCGACGACTGGGTGTAGGCGACGACGGCGACGTCGCGCAGTGCGCTCGGCATCAGAAGAGGTCCTTGTACTTTTCGTAGGGGACGTCGGGCTCGCCCGTCGGCTCGAAGTACTCGATGTTCTCGAAGCTCGTCGTCCACTCGCTCTCGGGCTTCCAGACGGCGCGCACGCGCATGCCCATGCGCACGGTCGCGACGTCGACGTTGCGGATGAGGCAGTGGAACGCGATGTGCGAGCCGTCGAGCAGCACCTGCCCGCCCACGTAGGGGAGCTCGATCTGGATGTTGGCCGACGGCACGCGGATCACGGAGTAGGTGACCAGCGTGCCGGTGTCGGCGACCGGGACGTCGCGCTCGGTCGCGACGCCGCAGCGCGGGCACGCGCCGCGCGGCGGCACGTAGACCATCCGGCACTTCGGGCACTCCTGGCCGACGATCTTGCCCTTCGCGAGGTTGCGCAGGAAGCGGCTGGTCGCCCGGCCCGGCGTGTAGTGATAGGCGACGCGCGACGGCGTCACGATGCTCTTGACCGGCTCGTTCGCGTCGCTCATCGCGCGCCTCCCTCGGCGGGCACGAAGCCCGCGATGTCGCGGATGCTCCCGACGCGCTCGGCGGCCCACTCGACCGTCACGCGCATGCCCGTGCGCACGTCGCTCTCGCGCGCCGCGCGCACGACGTGCAGGAAGGCGACGTCGGCGCCGTCGAGCTTCACGAGCGCGAAGGCGAAGGGCTCGCGGCACGGGTGCGAGGCCCGCGGCGCGGCGATCCACGTGAAGCCCTCGACGGTGCCGCCCGGGCCGACGGCGACCCACTCGTCGAGCGCGTCGTCGCCCGTCAGCGGGTCGTACTCCATGGGCGGAACGAGCACGCGGCCCGAGGCCGTCCGGTTGCCCTCGATCACGCCGTCGCGCAGGCCCGTGAAGAAGCGGCTCAGCACGGGCCCGAGCGAGCGCCGGTACGGGTACTCCATCACGTGCGGGGCGGAGAGGATCCCGTCGTCGCCGAGCTGCGTCATCGAGGACTCCGTTCGCCCGCGTCGCTCGCGGTGCGCGGGCCGCGACGAGCGCGTCGGCGGACGGAACGGAGCGGGCGGGATGGAAGGATCAGGGAAGCGTTCGATCGGTGCGGAGTGGTGGAGCCGATGGGGGTCGAACCCACGACCTCGTGAATGCCATTCACGCGCTCTCCCAACTGAGCTACGGCCCCACGGAGGCGCGGAACCTACCTCCGGGGGGTGACACTGTCAAAGCATCGCGGGGCGCGGATCGGGCCGCGTCGCGGCGCGCGTGCGCGTCGACGGATGCGCGCGCAGCCGGCCCGGCGATGCGTCGCGCCGCGCGACGCGCGCGGCTGGCGCGCTGGTCATCGTTGGGCCGATTCGCGATGATCGCGCGGCCGCCATCGCGGCGCGGGCCGGCCGGAGTGGCGGAACTGGCAGACGCAGGGGACTCAAAATCCCCCGGCCGCGAGGCCGTGCGGGTTCGATTCCCGCCTCCGGCACCACGTGCGCGACCGACCGCGACGCCGTCCGGCTCCTGGAGTACCCCCTTGCGATGACGATGCCGCCGTCCGCCGCCCGCCGCCGCACCGCGCGCGCTCTCGCGCTGGCGGTGCTCGTCGCGTTCGCGAGCGCGGCGCCCGCCGCGGCCGACACGCGCGCGTTCACCGGACGCATCGTGCGCGTGAGCGGCTCGACCGTCACCGTCGACAACCGCATGGGCGACGAGCTCTCCTTCGCGCGCACCGAGGCCACGCGCGTCGTCGGTCTCAAGAATGGGTGGGACGCGCTCGCGAAGGGCGACTGGGTGAGCGTCGCCTGGAAGTTCGTCGACAAGCCCGCGAAGGCGTACGAGGTGCGCGTCCTCCCGCCGCGCGACGACGACTGACGCGCGCGAGGGTCGCGATGCAGGAAGCCCCGCCGCTGCGCCCCGAGCAGTTCGAACGCTATCGGCGCCACCTGACGCTGCCCGAGGTCGGGCTCGAGGGGCAGCGGCGGCTGCTCGACGCGAGCGTGCTGCTGATCGGCGCGGGCGGGCTCGGCAGCCCGCTCGCGCTGTACCTCGCCGCCGCCGGCGTCGGCCGCATCGGCCTCGTCGACGCCGACGTCGTCGACGTCTCGAACCTGCAGCGCCAGATCCTCTACGCCACGCGCGACGTCGGCCGCCCGAAGGTCGAGGTCGCGGCCGAGCGACTGCGCGCGCTGAATCCGGACGTCGAGGTCGTGCCGCACGCGCTGCGCCTCACGTCCGCGAACGCGCTCGACGTGCTCGGCGGCTACGACGTCGTCGTCGACGGCACCGACAACTTCCCGACGCGGTACCTGAGCAACGACGCGTGCGTGCTGCTCGGCGTGCCCAACGTGTACGGCTCGATCTTCCGCTTCGAAGGGCAGGCGAGCGTGTTCGATGCGCGCTCGGGCCCCTGCTACCGCTGCCTCTATCCGGAGCCGCCGCCGCCGGGCGCCGTGCCGTCGTGCGCCGAGGGCGGCGTGCTCGGCGTGCTGCCCGCGATCGTCGCGTCGATCCAGGCGACCGAGACCGTGAAGCTGCTGCTCGGCGCGGGACGCACGCTGGTCGGGAGGCTCCTCCTGTACGACGCGCTCGCGATGGAGTTCAGCGAGTTCAAGCTCGCGAAGGATCCCGACTGCCCGGCCTGCGGCGCGCACCCGACGCTGACGCGGCTCGTCGACTACGAGGGCTTCTGCGGCCTGCCGAGCGCGGGCGACGCCGAGCCGCCCGTCGCGCAGGTGTCGGCCGCCGCGTTCGCGGCGCGGCGCGCGCGCGGCGACGACGCGCTGCTGCTCGACGTGCGCGAGCCCGACGAGCACGCCCGCGCGCACATCGCGGGCGCGCAGCTCGTTCCACTCGGCGAGCTCGGCGAGCGGCTCGGTGAGCTCGCCGCGTTCCGCGCGCGGCCGGTCGTCGTGCACTGCCACCACGGCGGGCGCAGCGAGAAGGCCTGCCGGCTGCTGCGCGCCGCGGGCTTCGAGCGCGTCGAGAACCTCGACGGCGGGATCGAGGCGTGGTCGGTCACCGTCGACCCGTCCGTGCCCCGTTATTAGGCCGCGGGCGGGGCGGGCGGATGGCCGACGCGATCGAGATCCGCGGTGCGCGCTCGCACAACCTGCAGGGCGTCGACTGCGACGTCCCGCTCGGCCGCATCACCGCCGTCACGGGCGTGTCGGGCTCGGGCAAGTCGACGCTCGCCTTCGACACGCTCTACGCCGAGGGGCAGCGTCGCTACGTGACGTCGCTGTCGACCTACGCGCGCCAGTTCCTCGAGCGGCTGCCGCGCCCCGAGGTCGACTCCGTCTCGAACCTCCCGCCCGCGATCGCGATCGAGCAGCACAACCGCGTCACGAACGCGCGCTCGACCGTCGGCACGGCGACCGAGATCCTCGACTTCCTGCGCCTGCTCTTCGCGCGCGCCGGGCGCACGCGCTGCCCCGACTGCGACCGCGACGTCGAGGCCACGACGGTCGCCTCGACGGTCGAGTCGCTGCTCGCCGCGCGCGACGGCGCGCGCCTCGTGCTGGCGGCGCCGCTCGTCGCGCGGCGCGGCGAGAAGCCCGGCGACCTGCGCGAGCGGCTCGTGCGCGAAGGCTATGCGCGGCTCGTCGGCGAGGACGGCGCGATCGTCGACGCGACCGAGCTCTCGCTGCGCGCGCTCGGCGAGCTGCGCCGCAGCGCGCTCGTGCTGATCGATCGGCTCGTCGTGCGCGAGGGCGAGCGCGCGCGGCTCGCCGAGGCCGTCGCGGCGGGCTTCGCGCGCGGCGAGGGCGCGCTCGTCGCGATCGACGCCGACGGGGTGCGCGAGCGCATCGTCGAAGGCTTCGCGTGTGCGGGCTGCGGGCGCGCGTTCCGCGCGCCCGAGCCCGCGCTGTTCTCCTTCAACCATCCGCTCGGCGCCTGCCCGACCTGCCAGGGCTTCGGCCGCACCGCGGGCCTCGACTGGGAGCGCGTCGTTCCCGACCCCGCGCGTTCGCTCCGCGACGACGCGATCGCGCCCTTCGCGACGCCGATGGGGCGCGAGATGAAGCGCGACCTGCTGCGCGCGTGCCGCCGCGCGAAGGTGCCGGTCGACGTCGCGTGGAGCGCGCTCGACGACGCGCAGCGCGCGTTCGTGCGCGACGGCGACGAGGACGAGGGCGGCGACTGGTACGGCGTGCAGGGCTACTTCGACTGGCTCGACGCGCGCCGCTACAAGGTGCAGGCGCGCGTGCTGATCGCGCGCTACCGGCGCTTCGACCCGTGTCCGGACTGCGGCGGCGCGCGGCTCTGCCCCGATGCGCTCGCCGTGCGCGTCGGCGGCGCGACGATCGCCGCGCTCACGCGCCGGACGATCGCCGAGCTGCGCGCGTGGCTCGACGCGCTCGAGCTCGACGCCGCCACCGCCGAGCGCGTCGCGCGGCTTCGGCCCGAGCTCGTGGCGCGCGTCGCCACCGCGGCCGAGGTCGGGCTCGGCTATCTCGGCGTCGACCGGCAGGTGCGCACGCTGTCGGGCGGCGAGGCGCAGCGCATCCAGCTCGCGACGGCGCTCTCGGGCGCGCTGACGAGCACGCTCTACGTGCTCGACGAGCCTTCGATCGGGCTGCACGCGCGCGACGTCGCGCGCCTGCTCGAGGTGCTCGCCCGCATCCGCGATCACGGCAACACGGTCGTCGTCGTCGAGCACGCGCTCGAGGTCGTGCGCGCGGCCGACCACGTGCTCGACCTCGGTCCGCGCGCGGGCCGCGCGGGCGGGCGGCTCGTCGCACAGGGGAGCGTCGCCGACGTCGCGGCGAGCGCGGAGTCGCTGACGGGCCGTGCGCTGCGCGGCGAGCTCCCGCCGCGCGCCCGCCGCCCCGCGCGCGGCTCCGGCCGCGGGCAGCTGCGCATCGTCGGCGCGCGCGCCCACAACCTCGACGGCCTCGACGTCGACATCCCGCTCGGCCGGCTCGTCGCCGTGACGGGCGTGTCGGGGGCGGGCAAGTCGACGCTCGTGCGGGCGGTGCTCGTCGGGCAGCTCACGCGCGACCCCGATCGCGGCGCGTGCGAGCGCATCGAGGGGGCCGAGCGCGTGCGCGAGGTGGTCGTCGTCGACCAGACGCCGGCGGCGCGGAGCCCGCGCTCGAACCCCGCGACCGTCACCAAGGCCTTCGACGGCATCCGGCAGCTCTTCGCGGCGACGCGCGAGGCCAAGCGCCTCGGCGTCGGCCCCGGCTGGTTCTCCTTCAACGTGAAGGGCGGCCGCTGCGAGACGTGCGAGGGCGCGGGCGAGGTCGTCATCGACATGCAGTTCCTCGACGACGTGCGCGTGCCGTGCGAGGCGTGCGGCGGCCTCCGCTACCGGCGCGAGGTGCTCGACGTCCGGGTCGGCGGCCGGCACATCGTCGACGTGCTCGCGATGTCGGTCGACGAGGCGCTCGCCGAGTTCGCATCCCACCGGACGATCGCCGAGCGGCTGGAGCCGCTCGCGCGCGTCGGCCTCGGCTACGTCGCGCTCGGCCAGCCGCTCTCCACGCTCTCGGGCGGCGAGAACCAGCGGCTGCGGCTCGGGCTCGCGCTGCGCGCCGGAGCGCCGGGGGCGCTCTACGTGCTCGACGAGCCGACGACGGGCCTGCACGCCGTCGACGTCGCGCGCCTCGTCGGGTGCCTCGACGAGCTGCTCGACGCCGGGGGCTCGGTGATCGTGGTCGAGCACAACCTCGAGCTGATCGCGCAGGCCGACCACGTGATCGATATCGGGCCAGAGGGCGGGCCGGGAGGCGGGAAGATCGTGGCCCAGGGGACGCCGGAGGAGGTCGCGCGCGCGGCCGACCGCTCTCACACGGGAGCCGCCCTCGCGAGGCTGATTTCGTAGCGGTCTCGCGCCTCAACCCGGCTCGTTGCCGCGCCGATGGTCCGGCCCGTGTCGAACGAGGCGTCGCACTCCGGGAACGACCTCCTCCTGCTCGGGAGCTACGCCGAGCAGATGCCCGACATCGCGGCCCGCTTCCGCGAACGCGGCGCGGTCGGTGTCGTCGTCGCCGACGCCTCCGCGCTCGAGCGCGTCGAGCGCGGCTACGGCGCGTTCGCGCACCGCAAGGCCACTTCGAAGCTCGCGAAGCTCGTGCTCGAGGCGTGCTCGCGCGAGCTCGGCCCGCAGGATCTCGTCGCGATGGGCGAGGGCTCGAACGACGAGATCGTCGTGCTGCTGCTCGGCTCGAGCGACCACGCGAACCTGCACGCCGAGCGCCTGCCCGCGTTGTGCGAGAAGCTGCGCGAGGCGATCGCGAAGAACGGCGCGCAGGTGACGTACCCCTACATCCGCGAGCCCCTCGACGTGCCGGTCGGCTACTCGATCGCGCTCTACCACCCGGGCCTGCGCGAGGAGCGCCAGGTGCGCGTCGCCGTCGACCGCGCGCGCGCCGACGCGCAGCTCGACCAGCGCGTCGCGGTGCGCGCGCGCGACCGCCGCTTCCTCGACCTGCTGCTCGGCGAGGACGTCACCATCCTCTACGAGCCGATCGTGAGCGTCGAGACGCGCGAGGTGCTCGGCTACGAGGCGCTCGTGCGCGGGCCGTGGGACAGCGACCTCCACTCCCCGGGCGCGCTCTTCCAGCGCGCCGAGGAGACGGGCCTGCTGTTCGAGCTCGACTGCCTGTGCCGGCGCGTCGCGCTGCGCTCGGCGCGCGGCCTCGAGCCGGGCCGGAAGCTCTTCCTGAACTGCCTGCCGACCGCCATCCACGACCCCGCCTTCCGCGGCGACGTGCTGCGCCGCACGCTCGAGGACCTGCGGCTGCGCCCGAGCGACGTCGTGTTCGAGATCTCCGAGAAGGAGTCGATCGCGAACTTCTCGATCTTCCGCGAGGCGCGCGACTACTACGGCGAGCTCGGCTTCCAGATCGCGCTCGACGACACGGGCGTCGCCTACGGGAGCCTCGAGGCGGTGATGGAGCTGTCGCCCAACTTCATCAAGGTGGACATGTCGCTCGTGCGCGGCGTCGACACCGACCCGGCGCGCGAGGAGCTGCTGCGCGCGCTGCACGCCGTCGCGTCGAAGATCGACGCGGCGATCATCGCCGAGGGCATCGAGACGGCGGACGAGCTCGCCGCGATCGCGCGCCTCGGCATCCCGTACGGGCAGGGCTACCTCTTCGGCCGGCCCGCTCCGCTCCGCCGCAACCACTGACGCGGCCGCGCGTCCCGCGCGCGCCGGCGCCGCCCCTCAGGACGGCTCGACGCGCCGCCGCGTGTCCGCGCTCCGCGCCGCGCGGCGCTGCGTGAAGATGCGCTTGTCGTGGACCTTGCGGAGCTCGCGCTCGAGCTTGTCGATCGCGGCGTCGCCGGCCGCGCGCGCGTCGCGCGCGGCGGCGTGCGACGCGAGGTCGATGCCGCGTCCGCGCACGAGCGCGTGTGCCGTCACGTCGAGTGCGTCGACGGCGAGCGTGAGCTCGCAGTGCGTGGCCTCGTGAAACGTCTCGGCGAGGTGGCGGAGACGGGCTTCGAGCAGCTCCTCGACCTTCGCGTCGTGCTCGATGTCCTTGAAGCGGATCGTGAGCGTCGGAACCTGGGTCATGCGTCCTCCGCGGACGCGGCCCCGTGCGGGATCCGACGCGGGCCGACCGTGTGCGCGGCCGCGTCCTTCGTGGTGCACCGCCGGCGGCCCGCGGTGCGGTGGGTCGAAGGGAGACGAAGAGCCGAACGTTCGAAGCGCATCGTCGACGGCAGTCTATCGGTGCGTCCGCGTGTCGTCGACGTGCGCGCCGTCGCGCTGCAGTGTGCCGACTCGTCGCACGTCGCGTGCCTTCGACGCGCGCAGTGCGCGCGCGTGGCGGAAGCGGACGGGAATCGAACCCGCCGAGGGCGCGTCGCCGCGTCCTCCACCGGATTTGAAGTCCGGGGCCGGCACCAGCACGACGAACGCTTCCGCGCGCGCGGCGCGGGACGCCGCGCGCGCATCGTCCCGCATGCAGAGCCTCGGCTCAAGCCTTCCCCGATGCGGCGCGCGGCGCGCCCGTCTTCGCGCGAGCGCTAGGCTCGTCGCATGCCGCACCGCTGCGCCGCCGCGCTCGTGGTCGCGACGTGGGCCGCGCTGTGCGTCGCGCGGGAGGCGCCGGCCGCGCCGCCGCTCGTGTGGGACGTGCCGACCGGGTCGACGCTCCCCCTCGCCACGCTGCGCGACGAGCGCGCCGGCAGCGATGCGCTCTTCATCGCCCACAAGGCCGGTGGCCTCGCCGTGTGGTCGCTCGCGGTCTCCCCGCCCGTCGAGGTCGCGCGGCTCGCCGCGTCCGCGTTCGGCGGCCTCCACGTCGTGCACCTCGCGCAGCGCGGCGACCGGCTCTTCGTCGCGCTCGGCGACCCGTTCGCGCTCGCCGGCTCGCGCGCGGGCCTCGCGGTCGTCGACGTCGCCGACCCCGCCGCGCCGGCGCACCTCGACCAGTGGACGTCGAGCGGCGTCGTCTGCGGCGCGTCGGACGTCGAGGTGTCGGACGCCGCGATCTATCTCGGCGCGATGGGCCTCGGCGTCGTCGTCCTGACGTTCGACGGCGTCGCGCTCCGCGAGGAGACGACCGTCGTTCCGGGGGGAGGCACGCCGTCGTGCGGCTTCCTCGCGCCGAACGTGCGCGGGCTGTTCCTCGCGGGCGACCGCCTCTACGTCGGCAACGACGGTGGCGGCCTCGTCGTCCTCGACGCGAGCGCACCGACCGCGCCGGTGGAGATCGGCGCGTACGCGAACCCCGCTCTCGGCGGCAAGCCGCAGGCCTACAACCACGTCGTCGTCGACGGCGCGCTCGCCTACGCGGCGGTCGACTACTGCGGGCTCGAGATCCTCGACGTCGCCGATCCCGCGGCGATCGCCCCGATCGGATGGTGGAACCCGTGGGGCTGCGAGACGCCGGCCAACGTCTGGTTCGACAGCCCCGGGCACGCGAACGAGATCGCGCTCGACGCCGCGCGGCGGCGCGTCGTGCTCTCGGCCGGCGACAGCGAGGTGCTCGTCGTCGACGTCTCCGATCCCGCGAACCCCGCGCTCGTCGACGCCGTGGGCGCGCCCGGCAACGGTCGGGGCGTGTGGGGCGTCGAGCTCGAGGGCGACGTCGCGGTCGCGACCTACATCGTCGCCGCGATCCCGTTCCAGGGAGGCGTCAACGCGGTGCGCGCGTTCGACCTGCCCGAGCCCGCGGCCGCGCGCGGTGCGGTCGCCGCGATCGGAGCGCTCGCGTGGGTCGCGCGCGCGCGTCGCCGCGTGCGATCGGCGCGCGCGCGCGTGCGCGTTCGCGGTAGTCTCCCGTCCCGGTGAGCGCCTACTCCCTTCGCGACGCTGCGCGCATCCTCAAGGTGAAGCCTTCGCGGCTCCGCTACTGGAAGCGCACGCGGCTCGTGCGCTCGCGCGACGGTGACGCCGACGCGAGCGGCTTCGACTTCCAGGATCTCGTGAGCGTGAAGGCGGTGCTCGCGCTGCTCGAGCACGGCGTTCCGCTGCAGCGCATCCGCCAGAGCATCGACATCCTGCGCGAGCACGTTCCCGAGCTCGACGAGCCGCTGTCCGCGCTGCGCGTGTGGGGGCAGGCGCCGCGGCGCGTGGTGGTGCGTCACGACGGGCGGCTGCTCGAGCCCGACGGCCAGCTCGTGCTCGAGTTCGCGGGCGAGCCCGCGGAGGGCGACGCCGAGAGCGGCGTCGCGCCGTTCCCGCGCGAGGCGTCCGCGGCGCGTCCCGCGCTCCACGACGCGGGGGTCGAGTCGCCCGCGTCGCTCGGGCCGCTCGACTGGTTCGAGGTGGGCTGCGGGCTCGACGCGGAGCCGAAGACGTACGACAAGGCGATCGCCGCCTATCGCAACGCCATCGCGCTCGACCCCGAGTTCGCCGATGCGCACTGCAACCTCGGCGCGGCGCTCTACAACAAGGGCGAGCGCAAGGAGGCGCGTCGCTGCTTCGAGCGCTGCCTCGAGCTGCGCCCCGAGCACGTCGAGGGCCACTTCAACCTCGCGAACCTGCTCGAGGAGGAGGACGACTCGGCGCGCGCCCTCCAGCACTACCTGCGCGCGCTCGAGCGCGATCCGTTCTACGCCGATCTCCACATCAACCTGGCGCTGCTGTACGAGAAGCTCGGCCGCGCGGCGAAGGGCCTCGAGCACTGGCGGCGCTATCTGCAGGTCGAGCCCGACGGCGCGCTCTCCGAGATCGCGCGGCAGCGTCTGCGGGAGGGGCGGTGACCCGCCCCGTCCCAGGAG